>JBDGSM010000028.1:0-10733 GCA_042217545.1 Candidatus Nanohalobium sp.
GGTATGTGGTTTGAAGGCCTGACTCCCGACCACGAGGTATACGCTTTTTCGGAGGGAGAGATTGATGAAGGTGTGCGTGAAATAGTTGAAAGTTATGCTGAAGGCCTCTAGTTTTCAAATTCTTCTGCTTTCCTGATCTGTGCTGAGGCGTTCAGCAGAAGGAAGTCTAGGTTTTCTGCCTTTTCCAGCAGTTCACAGGATATTTCGGAGGTTTTTTCCTTCATGTCTTCTAGATTTCCGATCTTTTTCTTTGTCGCCTCGCTTTTCCCTTTAGTGTCCAGCTCTATGGTTTCAAGGTATCTTGAAGCAGACAAAAAGTGGTGTACGTGTTTTTCTCTGAGTTTGTGGAAGAGGTCGTTCTCTATCTCTTTTTCTATGCTGTTTAAGGCCTTTTCGTCAGGGTATTTTCTGAAGCCGGTTTTCCACAGGTCTTTGACTTCGTATTCTTCACCATTCAGGAGTTTAACGGCGTTTTCCAGGCAGTTGATGGCTGTGCCGTAGGCCTCGGTGAGGTGTGTGTTATCTTTTCTGCTGTGTTCTGCGTATTTTTCTTCCAGTTCTTCTACCTTTTCCTGAAGTTCCGATGTATCGGGGCTTTCCATGCTGTTTTTTGCTGTTTCCAGCTTTCTCTTTTTCCGGGTGTAGAAGTTGAGGGCGTTTAACTGCTCCTTTGTGTCTCCCGGGAAGTCGGCCTTAGCTAGGGATAATTCGATGTCGTCTTCTGGTTCTCCTATCTCCTCTTCTATAGTTTCTCTACTTTTGTCTATCTGTTCCTGGCAAACTTCAATAAGATCTAATATTTTTTCTTCCGTTGTCATGTTTTTCTCACCTCGTCTTTTATCCTGGTTTTGAGCAGTTTATCCAGTAATTTCTTTTCCTTCCTCATATCGGTTTTGGAATTCGTCTACTGCTCTTCCGAGGCCTTCCCATCTCAGAGTGTTTTCTCCTTCCAGTTCTTTTACGTCCTGGATGTAGGAGCTTACCTCTTCTAGGCCTTCTGTAAACTCGTATGCTCCTTCCAGCGAGAAGTAATCGTCTCCGGTCGTTCTCGGTAACTGAGGTTTCTCTTCTCCGGTGAACTTTTCTGGATCCTTGTCCGGGTTCCATATCTTTGGGTCGGAGTGGAAGAGGTAGTCTTCACCTGTTGAGTCTCTGTATCCTGTTATGTGTACCCCTAGAAGGCCTGAATCCAGGTCTGAGTTAGATATTTCGTCTCTTCCTATCTCTTTTTCTCCGGTGTCGAGTGTTTCTGTGATGTCTATGTTGTAGAAGAATCCGTCTTCATCTATATCTTCATCTCTTGATAGGAAGTTGTCTGCCTCATCTGCGTTAGGAGGGTTGGTGGTATTTATATCGACTTCATAGTTTAGTTGAGCTTCCTGACCGAACTCTTCTTCTGTATCTACTTCACTTAATGTTTCTGTGTCTATCCCTCTCGTCAACGTCCTCAGGTTGTAGTTTTCCCACCTTGCAGGGAATACCGGGTCTTTGTAGTGGAAGCTCACATCCAAAACTTACTCATCCAGACATAAATAGGTTGTCGTTACGAGAAGATAACAAAGAAAAAGTGATATGTGTTAGGCCTTTCTTCAGGCCTATTTTTTCTTCGATTTTTCTCTCGATTTCCTCTTTTCTCTTTCTTACTTCTTCAAGCGTTTCCAGTTTCATAGTTTTTTCTTTTTTCCTCTTGTCTCTTTGAGTTGGACTGCTGCATTTGTTAATAAGTAGTCGAGGTCTTCTGCTCTTTTCCTTAATTCTTCTCTTAATCTTTTTTTATGATTTATCAGAGATTCTAAGCCTTTATTTTTGAGTTCTGTTTTCTGATTTGAATCTCCGAGAGTTTTTGAGGTCCTCAGGAGTAAATGCACGTTTTCTTCTCTGAATTCTTTTAGAAAGTCGTTTTTGAGGCCTAGTTGGTCTTCGATTTTCAGGTATGGGTCTGGGAATGTGATTGCTGCTGATCTTCCGAGGCGTTCTGCTCTGTATTCTTTTCCTTTTAGTAGTTTTTGTGCTTCTTCTAGGCTCTGGACTGTGGAGCTGTATCCGTACATTATCTGTTCTTTGCCTTTATTGTCTGTTTGCTGTCTTTCTTCCTTAATTTCCTTGATTTTTTCTTCTATTTTTGATGTCTCTATTTCTTGTAGAGCTTCTTTAACTGGCTCAAGAGATTTTTCTTCGGAATTAAGTGTCTTCAGGACCATCATGTCCTTATCGGTGTTTCCCGGGTATCCTTGTTTGGTGGCCTCTCTTAGAATGTTTTCTTCTTTTGCTCCTAGTTCTTCCTGTATTTCTTCTTTGATTTCTTCTTTCTTTTCTTCAATTACTTCCTCAAGGTCTTGAAGTTCTTCGAATAATTTCATGGATTTTCAGTCCTCCAGTTCTCTGAGTTTTTTCGAGGTCTTATGCAGCATTGCGTTGATATCTTCTGCTCTCTGTTTTAGTTCGTCTCTTATTTCTTCTATTTCTCTATCTATTTTTTTCTTCTCCTCAAAGTCCTTCTCTCTGATTTTGGAGGTCTGTTCAAGATTTCCTTTTTTGTTCAGCAGTGATGATGAGTTCAGAAAGGCCTGAACGTATCTTCCTCGGATTTCTTTGAGTTCTTTCTTTTCCTCGTCGGCTATGATTTTGCCGGTTTCCGGGAATCTGTCTTTTGATTCCAGGTCTCCGAGTTTAGGGTCGTAGTCCTTTCCCTTCACAAGTTTAGCGGCGTTTTTCAGTAGTAGGCTAGCTCTGTTGGATTTTTTGGCGTCTTCGTCCCAGTTACCGGAGCTTCTTGGGTGCTCTTCGTCTAGCTTTGCCTTTCTGTCTTCGATCATCTCTGCATTGAGGTCCTGAAGTGTTTGCTGAACCGATTTAAGGATTTCAAGTCTTTCCTTATAGAATTCAAGTAACCTAGCGTGTCTCTGACCTTCTTCGGAGTTCTCCGGCTTGAGCGCCTCCATCTCTGGGTGTTCGAACTCTCCTATCTCTTCCTCAAGGTCCTTTCTGTTAGCTTCTACCTTCTCCTCGGTTTCCGATATAATTTTCTCGAGTTTTTCCCTGTATTTCATGTTTCCAGGTCTATAGGTCTGTCGTTTTCATAGCTTTTTCTGAAGGATTTTACCGCTCTCCCGAGACCTTCCCATCTCAGGCCTTCCGTCCCTCCTTCTCTGTCCGCTATATCTGTTAGATAGCTTTCTACCTGTTTAAGGCCTTCGGTGAACTCGTAGTTGTTTTCTACCGTGAACTCGTCTTCTCCCTCTGTATTTTTCCAGAAGTTTTTCGTGTTCTTCTGTGTTTATTGATTCAGTTATTTTCTGGGCTTCTTCTATGTATCTTTCAGCACTTTGAAGCTTACTGTGGAGGCCTGCTTCCTCCTTGAGTTCCTCTGATAGCCCTGCGGAAGCTATCCTTCGAGTTATAGGGCCTTCTTCTTTCCCTGTTTTTTCTTCGATTTTTCTCTCAATTTCCTCTTTTCTCTTTCTTACTTCTTCAAGGCCTTCAAGTTCTTCAAATAATTTCACGGATTTTCAGTCCTCAAGTTCTTCTATATTTTTCTGGGCGGCTCTTAGATAGTGTTCTGCATCTTGAGCTTTTTCCAGCAATTCTTTCCTTTCTTTTTCGATGGTTTCCGCAAGTTCATCGAGTTTTTCCTGGCTTTCTTCTGTTATGGCGTGTTTGTTTTCTGTTTTCAGAGTTTGTGATGCTGCAGAAAGCTTATTTGCTGCCAGCAAAAGGTTTGAAACGGTTTTTTCGCGTTCAAGGCCTTCGAGTTCTCCTTCGAGGTCTGGTTCTGGGAACAGTCTCTTTTCCCGGTTTCCTTCTAGAGATTTTATCAGGAGGTTCAGGCTACGGTATATTTTGTCGCTTCTTTTGATCTCTTCGTCATTATAGCTGTCTGGGTCGCTGTATTTTCTTTTTTCCTCATGTTTATCTCTTAGTTTCCTGTAATACTGGATATCTACCTGATCGAGGTGTTTATCTGCTTTTTCCAGCGATGAGGTTACCGGACGGAGTTTGGATAGAAGCGCTGATTCTTCCATGAATTCCTCGGTTCTTCCTTCTTTCGCCATCTTTGCGTCTACAGAGGCCTCTGGTTCTCCGAGTTCTTCCTTTACTTTTTTCTCTACATCTTCTTTCAGTTCTTCTGCCTGCTCCAGACTTTTAATCTCCATAACCTAATTCTTCTCTGGAAATTTTTACGTTTTCTCCTTTTTTGATCGAGTCGTGGAATCCTGCTACTGCGTCTCTAAGGCCTCTCCATCTGTGACCTAGTCTTTCATCTCTATCTGCTATGTCTGTAAGGTAGTTTTCAATCTCGTTTAGGCCTTCGTCCAGGCTGTAGTTACCTTCAATTGAGAATGGCTCGTCGGTATACTGTAGTCCTGTTTCAACGTCGGGTAGTCCTTCGTCTGTTTCTTCGTAGTTCATTTCTCCTTCCTCTGTCCACATCTTGGGGTCAGAGTGGACAAGATAGTCGTCTCCATTTTCGTCTCTGTATCCTGTAAAGTGTACTGCTAGAAGGCCTTCGTCCACTTCTTTTCTGGCAGTTTTTCCTTCGTCGTTCACCATTTCTCTTATCTCTACGTTGTAGAGGAAGCCGTCTTCTGATTCCTCGAGTTCTGGACCTTCGCCTTCAAGTATGTTGTCTCCGTTTCCGTTCATTTTCGTCTCTATTTCGTAGTTTAGAAAGTCGAATTCTTCACCGAATTCATCCTCTAGACTGACATCTGCGTAGACCTCATCTGATTTCCTGTCTTGCTATGGTCAGGTAGGCCTCTATATCCTGTGCTTTTCTGAGCAGCTCTTCTCTTTCCTTATCTATCTCTTCTGCGAGCTTCTCAAGTTTTGCATCTCCTTCTTCGTCGATATGCGGCATGTCTTTCTTTCTGAGTCTTCTTGAGGCCTCGTACATCTTTCTGGCTGCGTGAAGAAGTTTTGTGATTTCTTCATTGTCTTCGCTCTCTATTTCACTTTCTCTCAGTGTTAGAGGATGTTCTTTCGGTTCAGAGTTCAGCAGTTTCAGTGCGTTCTCAAGGGCTTTGTAGGCCTTATCGGCTTTTTCGTGTTCCTCTTCGTTTTCGTGGTAGGTTTCCTGGGATTTTTCGTCCATCTGGTCTCTGAGTTCCCTGATTTCGTCTGTATCTATCTTTTCCAGGATCTTCTCTGCTTTTTCCAGAGATCCCTCTGCCGTGGAGATTTTTGTGTGCATCTGCTCCAGCTTCCTTGTTTCTCCAGGAAAGTCGGCTTTCGCTGCCTCGAACTGTACTGGCTCTTCGAGTTCACCCACCTCTTCTTCTACACGTTTTTTTATCTCTTCTTTCAGTTCTCTGAGATGTTTCAGTGTTTCAAGCTCCATATCTCTGTTTTCCTCCGTTGATATTTACAGGTTTTCCTGTAGAGATGCCTTCTCTGAATGTGGAAAGTGCTTCTCTGAGGCCTCCCCATCGCGTACTCAGCGGTTCTTCTTCCTCTTCTGATATCTGCTTGAGGTATTCTTCTGCCTGTTTCAGGCCTTCATCCATTCTGTAGTTCCTCTCGTCTGAGAACCATTCTTCTGTTTCTTTGAGGCCTGCTTCTATATCGGCGAACCCGTCTTTTTCCTCGTATTTTCTCTTTCCGTCTGATGTCCATTTCTTTGGGTCTGAGTGGACTATGTAGTCGTCTCCTTCTTCGTCTCGGTAGGCTGTGAAGTGTACCGTTAGCAATCCGTCGTCTACAAGGTGTCTTCCTTCTTTTCCTGAGCCTTTTTCGACCTGCTCCATGATTCTGAGGTCGTAGAAAAATCCGTCTTCACTCATTTCTAGGTCAGGTCCTTCTCCTTCCAGTAGCTTCTCATTCGTGTTGTTCTTCTTTGGAGTTACCTCTAGATCATAGTTCATCCAGTTATGTTCATCGCCAAATGTGTCTTGTATGTCTATCTCTCTGTTGACTTCTGTGGAGAAGCCTAGACTGGTCGCTCCGCGGGCGTTCTGATACCAGCTGTCAGGATCCAGATGACTTGTAAAACTCACATAGGAAGGTTACTCATCCAGACATAAATAACTTGTTGTTACGAGAAGATAACAAAGAAAAGATGATGTGTGTGGGCCTTGAAAGGCCTTGATTTTTTATCCGTCGATTATTCCTGCGTCCTTGACTTTGAAGACTGCTTCTCCTTCAGGCATGTACGGTGAGTCGACGAGTCTTGCGATTCTCTTGTCTTTCTTGCTTTTTCTGAGGTAGACTCTGACTGCGGAGTTGTGTGCGACGATGTGGCCTCCGATCGCGCTTGTAGGGTCTCCGAACATCTGGTCTGGGTTGGACATGACCTGGTTGGTGACCAGTACCGCAAGATTATGAGAGTTTGCAAGCCTCAGCAGAGTGTTCATGTGTTTGTTGAGCTTCTGTTGCCGCTTGGCTAGCTCTCCTCTTCCGACGTAGTCACTTCTGAACTGTGCTGTGAGCGAGTCGACTACGACGAGGCCTATGTCGTTGTTCTGGCAGATCTGCTGTGCTTCGTCCGCGAGAAGCATCTGGTGGTCCGAGTTGAACGCTCTTGCGACATGGATCCCTTCCAGTACTTCTTCTGGGTCCTGTCCGTTGGCTTCGGCCATGTCCTCGATTCTTTCGGGGATGAAAGTGTCCTCTGTGTCGAGATAGATCGCCTCGCGTCCGAGGCCTCCTTCCTCCTCAGATAGCTGAACGTTTGTCGCCAGCTGGTGGGAGATCTGTGTCTTTGCGCTTCCGTATTCTCCGTAGACTTCCGTTATGCACTGCGTTTCGACTCCGCCGCCGAGGATCTCGTCAAAGTTCTCACTGTTGGTGTGGATCCGTTTCATGTCCTGTCTCTGATCGTAACGGTCCTTTGCGGATTCAAAGCCGATGTCCAGGTGCTTGCGAGCTTCTGTGATGATGCTCTGCGCCTTCTTGTCTCCAAGATCGGCGACTTCTCCAAGTTCTCCAGAGCTCATGGTCGCTATGGACATCAGTTCCTCGTACCCTGCATCTCTAAGCTTCTCTGCAGTTTTTCCTCCTACTCCTTTGATATCCTCGAGATCAACGTCGTTGTTTTCTGCCATTCAAAGATCACCTTCCTGGTTTTCTGTTAAACAGTTCATAGTACTTTTTTAGGCCTCCATGATGTCAAGGAGCTGTTCAAGTTCTTTTTCCGTGTCGAGGACTTCGTACTGGTTCGCGATAATTTCGATCCTTCCGAAGTAGTCGTTGTAACGTGTTCTTCCTTCGATCTCGACTTCCTTGCCTGTTGCTTTCTCAGCTCCTTCCTCCACTGCGTCGATATCGCCTTCAGTCTCCTCTTCCTCATCGATCTCCAGGAGTTCGCGGGCCTGGTCCCGGAAGAAAACTGTCCTGATCGAATCGGTTCCATCGTCCACGACTGCGGAGATCGCCAGGGCCTTGTTCGGCTCGACCTCTCCGTGCTCGTCACATACGAAATCGCCGTCATCGTTCTCTCGTACCGATGTTCCGCATTCCGGGCATGTGCTGTAGAAGGGATTTGAAGTATACACGTTCATTATCATTCCTTTGATTCTGTAAGTGGCACCTTCATCGCTTACGCTGCTGATCGAGGCCTCCTGTGCCTCGTTCGGGTTCTTTACTTCTCCGATGTCGTCCTCGTCCGCCATCTTGACCTGGACTTCGTCTCCAAGCCTCAGCTCCGCGTTTCCCTGATTATCTTCTACTGTGTAGGCGCCTGAGATCTCGATGACATCATCTTCGTCGATCTTCTCTGCGATCTCTGTCTGTTCGTCCCAGAGCGTTACTCTGATAGTACCTGTTTCGTCGCCGAGGACAATGTTCTGTACCTTTCCGTCCTCTTCATCGTCGTCACGCTCGAAAGTGTTTACGTCGCTGATATCGACCACTCTGGCTTTCAAACGCACTTTCCTCATCTCCGGGACAATGTTCTCTACTTTGAGCTCTTGGTCGCCGCCTTCTGCGACTGCAACACCGTTCTCTTTGGCGACAAGATGTACGGCTCCTTCTTCGCTGACAAGGCCTTCGAACTCTTCCATTTTCTCCTCTATCTCTTCCTTTACTTCGTCTTCTTCGAGCTCTGTCTCGTCCACTATCTTGGCGATTATGTCCTCGACTTCCATACCAGAAAACTCGGATGGAAAGCTTAAATCCCTGATGTCTACCGGAAGTGACGGAAATAAGGCCCTTAGAAAAAGAAGATATGGGGGCGGGAAAAAATTATTTCAGGGCTTCCCTGACGTCTTCCCCGCGGACCGTCTTCCTGCCTTTTTCTTCGGCAATTGCTATCGCTTCTTCCGCTACGTCTCCCGCGAAAGTTTCCAGGATGTCGCCGAGTTCCTCAGCTCCTTCCTCGGATACTCTCTTGTCTCCCTGAGTCTTGATCATGTCCTTCATCTTCGCTACGGAAAATTCCATTTTCTGTCACCTGTTAAACCAAGACTTCCTGCAATAATTTAAACAGGACGGTTACCACGACATAATTCGGTTCAGGAGTTGGAGCGCCGTCCCTGAAAGTTATTAACCTGAAACCACAAGTATAACTGTGGGGAAAAACGGGGGCAAGCAAGAGTCTCTGAAAGAGTTCTTTGTAAACGTCAAATCGGCGAAGATACTGGTATCTCTCAGCAATCCCACAACGGATAACTACGCATCCCGGATCTCAAGCGATGTCGACTGCACTTATTCTCACACTGTCCGCATAATACAGAAGTTTGAGGACAGAGGCCTGATCAGTTCAAGGAAAGAAGGCAGGAAAAAGATGATAGAACTCACATCGGAGGGCATGGAGATAGCTGAGGATCTCGGCGACCTGATGCGCAGCCTTGAAGCCGCTGAAAGATAGAGGCCTTCGAGCTATTCCGGGTTGGATACCGTGACTTCGTATCCTTCAGGTGGCTCGGCTCCTCCTTCAAGTCCGTATCTCTCGATCTGTGTTACCAGGTCTTCAGCTACTTCTTCAGGTTCAAACTCTTCACCGTACATGCTGCTGGATACAGCCGTTCCGCTCATGAACTCCTCAAAGTCGTCGTTCTCCATCGCTTCGTAAGCATCTGAAAAGGTCACTTCGGAGACCTCGACATCCAACCTCGCCTTCTTAGAAGGGTTGTGCTTCCCTATATCGAAGATGTAACCTCTTCTATTGTCCTCATCTACATCAGGTAAGTGACCTGGTTCACCGTAAAGAATCCTTTCGGGAGAATCCACGTCCCCCTCGATACCCTGGAGTTCAAAACTATCGCTCATATGTAACTAATAGGTAGCAAAAAATATTTAATGTTGTTTTCTGATGAGGCCTGGAAGCCTCACGGTTTCGCAGGGAGATATGTATCGATTACCCTGTGGCTCATCGAAGCAATGAGGTCGATCAAAAAGGAAGAAAGATCTTCAGGCCTTAAACCCAGATAATTTCCGCATTAGAGAGCTGTTGCTGCGCGGAGTAGATGATCTGTCTCTGCACCTGCCTGAGAAAGCAAGATTTCTTACAATCACATCCCGGCAATGATGGTTGCTGCCCTGCTCCGCAACCACTCTCCTGAAACTTCTGGTGGTAACCAGGCTATGCTCTTGCGAGGGCAGAAATTCACAGTACCTGGGCAGAAGGCCTCCTCTAGTCGGGGCTAAAAGCTGATCAGAGACCTGATATTCTCACAATCCGAACAGAAAAGAGTGTTAATTATAGTCGAACATACAATGTTTTTAGAAAGGCTTTGGTGTTTCTCACAGGTAAAAACCTCTTGTTATCCTGTAGTTTTTGGCGCTGGATTTTTACGGTAGAAGGCCTATACCTGTATTATGAAGATCACAAAGATCCAGGACGACGGTGAGCGGTTCATCATACACGGCGATGGAAGGCTCCTGGAGGAGCTGAGAGATGTATTCGACAATATGGCTCTGGGAGTCTCCGTCACAGAGTCGGACAGAGGGGTCGCTAACATCCTCTATACGGAGAACAACAGGGATCTGGTGCTGAGGGTGCTTAACGATCACACTGAGAAATGAGACCCAATGAGTGTTGAAGGTAAATGAACAATCTGTAGGCCTTCTCCTGGTGTTCTGGTAATTCGCCGCACAACAGAGTTTCACAGGGTTAGAAGACTTTCCCGGTTACCTTGATAGGATATAGATAGGTAGAGAACAGCTAATAGCAGAGAGATCAAGGCCTGATACTTGCCCATTTGTTGTTTTCTCCGCTGTAGGCCTCCTGGTACTTCTCTGAGGATCCATTAGCTCGGCTATACTATGGCGAGTTTCGCTGCTCCGGTCCTTTGGAGGCGGCATTTTGCCCTCTTCGCTCATGAAAGATTGTTTGGTTTTCAGCATTGTAATTTTAATGATGTTCGCTGATCTTCAACACTCAATTACCATGAGTGTTCAAAACTGGCGAACATCGAGGCTTATAGCGAAAGGCCTCAACATAAAGGAGGTATAGTAGAAATATGGCCGAGGCCGTTTCCTGGTATGTTCTTGGTGCATTAGGTTGGGGTCGCGCCCCAGATTCCTCACTAAATAAAGAAGGTATATCTTCGGCGTGTGAAAGGCCTGGTGTGATTTACCTGGTGTCAGTTATACCTTCTTTGTTAAGAAGGTTTTTCGATATTTAGGCCTGAAATCCTGTGAGTGTGTAAACTGTTTGAACACTCATTTAATTTTTCTGATGGTGCTTTTTATCTGGGCGGACTAAAACTTCTGTTTATGGGAGTTGGTGAAAGCAAGCTGAACCTGTCGGTTCTTGGAGCGCTCTGGAAGGGCTGGAGCATACAGATCAAGGAAGA
>JBDGSM010000028.1:10833-33581 GCA_042217545.1 Candidatus Nanohalobium sp.
ACCTGTCGGTTCTTGGAGCGCTCTGGAAGGGCTGGAGCATACAGATCAAGGAAGATCACAGCATAAGTGGATCCGCAGGAAGAAAGTACTGAGAACCTCTCAAAGAGCAATTTTCTTTATTTTTAGCCGTTCTCCAAAAATTTAGATCGTGGTTGTTCGCCTGAAACGAACTCTCGTTAGTTAGAAGTTGTTACCCCTCAGCAACTTCGTAAGGTATTAAAAAGTATTGGATGTTTGCTCTAATTTAACACTCTTATGTTCTATGGTGTTCATAATTTTCGAACATTCCTGGTGGTTTGTGAGTACAAGAAGGATTATTTAGGCCTCGAAACAGCAATCTGCCACATGGACCGGGGCGAGGATGATCAACTTGCGGTGTTCGTGTCTGAGGACAGTAGGGTGCTAGAGGAGATCATCGATGAAGTCGATGTGATTGTGAGTGATAGATCAGATCTTGAAGGCCTTGCTCCCGGTAAGTTCCACGACCTGGGTCATGATGAGGGGAGGGTTCTCGAGCTGCTGAGATCGAAGGGTGTTTCCACCGCTGTTTGCCTGGGGTATCGACGGCTTTTCTCCGGTTCATTCCTGGATCAGGTTGAATGTGAGATGTACAACCTGCATCCATCGATCCTTCCTGCGTTCAAAGGCCTTGATGTGTACGAAAGAGTGGTCGATAGAGGTGTCAAGGTTTCAGGTGCTACAGTTCATAGGGTTTCCGAGGAGATGGACGAAGGAGAGATCATCGATCAGATCAGTTACGGTGTCCCTGAGGATGTGAGTGTTGGAGAGTTGAAGAAGTATGCGGCGAAGTATGAGGTCCGAATTGTGAGAACAAATCTAGAAAAGTTGTGACTATAGAATAGTTAAAAATTTAAGTGTGGTTGATTAAGGTACGTTATGTCTATTCAGAGTCCGTCCTCGTCGAAGACATATCCGAAACATATGGAAGACCCTGAGGAATGGTTTGAACCAGAGAAAGAAGTCCCCGTTTTCTCGTCCTGGGACGAACAACTGAATACCCTTCACACAGGAAATAGTGCCGGTAATAGAGCGATGCGAGAGCGAGGAGTTACTTTCGATGAGAACCTTTCTAATCACAGTCCTTTTGCGGATAATGCCAAAATACACCATGAGGTCAAGGTAAAGGACAATATACCTTCCGAAAGTCGTGATCACCTGCTAGAAGATGAGGCAGGAGACCTAAATCTTGAATTGGATGAAGAAGGCAGAATGTACCAAGTTAACATGTTTGAGACCATGGACTGGAACGGAATGGACATTAATGGAGAAAATATACCAACCACAGACCGGGAGACAGATCTGCTAGGGCTTCACGCCATAATGTATGAGGACAGCTCAGGTGACGAGTACCTTCTACACTGGGATCCATGCAAATACGACAGCGATACAGGGGAGAAGATGAAGTTTGAAGAAATAGATGGGCTACCTGACTTAAGCAGTCCTGTCAACACTGAAGAAAATGATAACTACTTCGAGAGCTACGAGAATCATGGCCGAGAAGAAGGTCTTGACCAGGTTTACAACTCACTTATTACTGGAAGCAACAATATTTACAACGAAGCTAATTCAGAGATGGAAGAAGAATCCGCGAGAAACAACGAGGACGACCTTGATACTAGTGAAAGTGTTTACGATAAAGCCTGGGAAGGAGAAAGATGGCGAGCAATGGCTGACGCAGTTAGGAACCTTAATGATTCAATGAGCCGAGGATACACACCTGAAAAAGGCAGAACAGTCACTTTTTAGTCTGATAAATAACCAATATGAGATAAAGGTGAAGAATTCTATGGATAAAGAAGAAATTCAGAACCATCTGGAAGAGGATATCAGAGACCTCATTTCATCTATAGCAGAACAGATAGAGGAAATGATGTTCGAAGAGGCTGAGAAACAGCTGGAAGAAGAAATTGAAAGAGATGAATTCCCAAGAAGAATGCCGGTCATCCGAAACCAGCTTGAAATACCAGAAGAAATCAGGGAACTCGAGAAACTAAAAGCCAACCTGCAGGAAGCCGATAAAATACTGCATGACAACCCAAAAACGATCGGAGACGAGCACGAATTCATAGATAAACCTTACAGCCAGGAACCATCCAAAGAGGAGCTCAAGCAATTATCAGAAGACCTGGAGGACATAGATAGGGAAAATATACTAACCTGTGATAAAGAGGAGATAAGCAAAGCCAAAGAAAAAATAGATTCCTTCAAGAAAAGCCGTGAGAAGGCCTAAAGACCGTTTTCATCAATTTCTCCATTTCTGATCCTGGAGCAGGAGATAGGTCTCTGTCTTCAGCTATATCCTCAAAATGCACTTCACCTGTTCTTCACGCTGTATGCTGCCGTCGACAATAGATAGGTCTACCTCTGCATCGGACTCTGCTATATCTTTCGAGACTCTGTCACCGACCGCGATAAGCCTAGAAAAATCTCTTCTTTGAAGCCCATCTATGACTTCGTCTTCTTGAAGTATCGGGACTCTCGGCTTCTTCAGTTCCCTCCTATCTTCTTCATGGCCTGTAGAAAATCATTTTCTAAGCTGAGCGGGCAAGTATCTCGACTTCGTATCTTTCAGGATTTTTTAAGGAAGCGTAGTCTCTAGGAAATTCTTCTGGCTGACGCCGTCAGAAACCTGAAAACTTCTATACAAGAAGGCTATGGTCAAGAACAAAGAATCAGCTTTTAGACAGTAAAAAACCAATACTATATTGCAGGGTATCATACAGATGGATAAAGAGGAATTCGCTGAAACTGTAGAAGACGGAAAAAAGAGATTCAGTATCGAGCAGCATACCGTGCTTAAGGAGGAGGCAGATAAACAGCTCGATATAGATCTTGAGCCGGGAGAGGCCTCAAAAAGGAAAATTAGCTTGCTTAATAAAATAGAGGTGCCTGAAAGATATTACAAAGCTAAGAAAATCCGTTACAACCTCAAGGAAGTTGAGAACATGCTATTACAGGATGAACACTCAGTTGATACCAGCTCTGAAATAGCAGAAAATACCATAGAAGGTATAAAAGATATCAAAGCTGATTCTGCAGATCTAGAAGAACTGGAAAACTTTTACCAGACAATCGAGAAGTTTATAGTCGAGGAAAAAGGCGTAAAATCGCCAGAGCTCGAAAACCAAGATGAGGCCTGAAGAGAAATTGACAAGAATTGATTCGAGAAACTATTTTTCAAATTAGTAGGAGTTCTGAACACTTCTCTCCCCTAAGTAACAAGAAGATGTGAGTACAATTTCTGGTTTATGACTGAAACTATGATTGAAAGGATTAGAGAGGAGATGAGTGAGGAAGGCCTTGAGCTTTTTGTGATCAGTGATTCAGATAATATTCTCTGGGCTACGGGTGAGGAGTTTTCCGGGTATATCTTCCTGACTCAGGACCGGGTTGACGCAGTACTTCCCAGGTTTTTCAGGTATGAGGATGTTTCTATGTTTGACAGTGTAAGTTATGGTTTCAAGAGAAGTGATTACAAGGAGGTTATTGATGATATGGTTGAGAGGTTTTCAGGGATGGACACTGCGATCGATGAGGAAAACGATACTATAGAGGATGAACTTGATGCTGAAGTATCTGGCATGGTTACGGAGATGAGGAAGGTCAAGACTGAGGAAGAGGTCGGGAAGATCAGGAAGGCCTGTGAGATCACGGATCGGGCTTTGAAGGATCTGAGGCAGGAGCTGTTTTCAGGCCTTACGGAGTGGGAGGCAGTAGGCAGGTTGAAGCAGTTCTATATTGGCGAAGAGGTTCAGGAGTCTTTCATAACTAATGAGGGGGAGTCTCTGGTTCAAAGGAATAGTTTGAGGCCTCATAGAGGTCCGGAGTCCGAGGTTGTGGAAGGTGATGATCTGGTGATTGTTGATACCGGTGCTCGTTTTGAAAACTACTGTGCTGATGTCACCCGTACTTACTGTGATAATGCTTCTGACAGGCAGCAGAAGGTGTTTGATGATGTTAAAGAGGTTCAGCGGCGGATGATTGATATGATTGAGCCAGGTCGTTCGATAGCTGATGTTAAGCAGAGAGAACTGGATATTTTTGAGGAGAAAGGATATGAAGTTGAGAAAAATGTTCTTTATTACAGTCATGGTATAGGTATTGTAGCGCATGAGCCCCCTACTATAACCCATGAGTCTGAAGAAGAGTTTAAAGAGGGCATGGTAGTCACTATAGAGCCAGGCCTGCATATAGAAGGCCTTGGCGGGGTCAGAATAGAAGACACGGTTCTCGTAACCGAAGAAGGGTCAGAAAGGCTTTCAAAAGCCCCTATCGAGCTTTAAAGTGTCAGGCCTTCCCGATCGATCTCCTCATTTCTTATCCTTGACGAGGAGATTATATCTCCGTCCTCAGCCTTCAGCTTCTTCACTACTTCAAGAGCCAGGCTCTCTCTTCCCAGCTCCTGGCGTTTCAAGTTAATTTTTCGACCGTTCTCCAGTGTTTCCGGAGTGACAAGCAGTTTATCACCTTCCTCTACCGCGTTACCGTAGATGTCGTTAATTTCCAGAAGCCTTGCACTTTCCCTGGCATCCAGTCCTTCCAGGAAGTTGCTTATTCTTTTTTTACGTTCTTCAAAGCTGTTCTCGGGTTTTTCACCTATCTTCTCCCTGAACATCTCATCCGAAGTGACTCCAATATCCACTTTTTCCGCCTTCTCAAGCGCTGTCAGCAGCAGGTAACGGTGTCCTGCATGCAGTCGGTCCCAGCTACCGCCCACGATCAGATGACTGGAACTTTGAAAGTCCAGGATCTCCTCTGCAAAACTCCTGTTCTCCTCCGAAGGCTCCATAAGAACTGCACCTTGATCCCATAGGCCGTAGACTATGACAGAATCTTCCGGCGCAAATAAGAGTGCGGGAAGGGCCAGCAAATCCTCCTCGCCGTTGACCTCCAGCTTTGTCCTGCATCTGAGCGAAGAGGCCTTACGTACTGCCGTCCAGGCCTCCTCAGTTATCCCTCCGGCAGGATTTTCCACTTTGAAAGCTCTTTCAGAGTCTATGGAGGTTCTTTCTTCCACCTTCAGTTCTCTACGCTGTATGCTGCCGTCAACTATAGAAAGATCGGGCCGAACTGCGGAGCCTTCAAGATCTCCTGAAACCCTGTCCCCAACCGCTATGACCTTTCCGTAGTCTCTCTTCTCCAGTTCTTCAACAACTTTATCTCCCTCAAATACTTCTCCTCTTGGTTCGCGCAGTTTCTCCTTGTCCCGGTCTGAGAGCTCGTATACCGTCATGAGGCCTTACATTCGAACCTGTTTCCCGGAGTTTAAATCACTGGGCTCCCGTCCACATGGACCAGGCATTCAGAAGTCGTAATCCCTGATTTTCTGGAAATCATTCATCGGCCCGAAGTCGTTCTCGCCGTTTGAGTCAAGGACCAGTGCTTTGTCCGAAAGCTCCGTATATGGCTTAAACAGCTGTCGGATACCAGGGGTGCTGCAAAGCTGATTTCAACCGCTCCCTGCTTGGTGACACTGCCCAGAGCTGCAGCTATCCTGTTGCTATCGGTTACTACGTCGTCAACAAGGAGAACTTTCTTCCCGGCCAGCAATGCATGGTTGTCGGAGTACTTAAGTTTTTCAAGGCCTAGCAAGCGGCTTTTAACTATTCTGGCATGGTCTATGAACGCACCGGAGACCTGGAACTTGTTCTTAACAGTTCTATCGACCCAGACAGTTCCCTCGTCAGCTACACCAGCCACGACGGTATTGCTCTCGCCAGGAACATCTATGCTTTCCGCAAGCCGGAGATCTAACTCCGTTCCAAGCTCTTCTGCTACAGTTTTTGCCACTTCAAATCCGCTGATCGAGCAAGCAAGGACTATATCCGGGTCAAGGCCTTCCTCAGCCATCTTCTCCGAAAGTTTCCGCCCCGCCTCATCTCTGCTTTCAAAAGACATACAGTAAAAAAAGAGATCGCGACTTAAACAGGATTTTATATCTCAAAAGATACTGTCATCAGCTGGGGTCAAGATGTATACAAGAAGATGTAGCGACCGCAGGCCCGAATAAGGCCTCCTGTACATGAATCAAGGTGATCGGGCCAGTATCTCCACCTCGTAACCCTCAGGATCCTTCACAAATGCGTAATTCCCGGGACACTCCTCTGGAGGCCTGTAATCCTCTCCACCGGCTTCAACGGCTTTCCGGTATGCATCCTCCAGGGCCTGACCTTCTTCGGTGTGGATGGCGATATGGCCGAATCCTTCACCTTTCTCGTACTTTTCATCCTCTCCATGGTTGTAAGTTAACTCTAGCTCCGCGGTCTGGTCTTCAGGTCCCAGGAAGTACAGGTCAAAGGTCTCGTTCTCCTTCTTCTGCTTTAGCTCCCAGCCAAAGGCCTTCTCGTAGAACTCTATGACTTTTTCGGGGTCGGAAACTCTCAGCATCGTGTGCGCTATCTTCATGCATAGCAAAGTAGGCCTCGAGGTTTTTGTCTCTTCAGTTCTGCGGCAGGATATTCACTGACTCGGTATGCTTGCTGCCTTCAAGACTGTTGAAGAACTCGATCACGTCCTCGGCGACACCATTCGTGTGGAAAACCTCCAGGCAGTTCTCGCCGTCCAGCTTGCTGTGGAGCTGGGTCGTTATAACATCGTTGAATTCGTGCGCGATCTCAGCAATCTTCTGTTCTCTTCTGTGTGGATGTCTTGCGATGATAACTGCGTTAAGGTTTCCTTCCAGCCTCCGATTCTCCTGCATCTCCTGATGCAGATTCTCCACTGCCTTCCGTATCAGCTCGCTCCGTCCATTGAAGCTGGCTTCGTCCTGAATCTCATCGATTTTTTCCAGAGTTTCTTCATCCAGAGAAAGACTTACTATTTCCATACAGAATGGGCTAATAACGAGGCCTTAAAAATTAATAACCGGGGCCGGTTAGACAGGTGTACCAGATAACTTTAAGGCCTGAAATCCCCTCAACACTGGTATGGGAAAGATGCCGGAGATCCCGGAACACAGCTACAGGGAATACGCCAAGATCGCTCTCAGAGTTTCCATGGGCTGGATCTTCCTGACCGCGGGCCTTTCAAAACTCGTCGAACACGGACTCGCCTACCCCAAGGCCTCGGGATACCTCAGCTCCGCTGTCCCGATCGCCACGCCCAAGATAACGCTCGGCTTCCCCGAGATAATAGGCCTTCCAGGACTTCTGCTTGTGAAAGCCGGGACTTTCCTCGTTGAACCGCTGATGCAGCTCCTCGCCTCGGCACCGTTCATCGGAACACTTGTCGTGGCTTCAGAGCTGTTCATAGGCCTTTCACTTCTCCTCGGCCTTCTGACCTGGCTCGGGTCAGGTCTCGGCGCCTTCATGATGCTCCTGTTCTACTACGGGAACGCGGAGTGGAGCCACGGCCTCCTCAACAGCGACGCGGTCTACCTGATCCTGTTGATCTCCCTGATCGCATTCAGAGCCGGTGAAAACTTTTCACTCGACAGCTATATCTCCGAGAAGATAGAAACAGACAACCGGATACTGAAGGCCTTCCTCGGCGTCAGATGAAGTCCTTCACGGTCTCGAAGAAGGACTTGTCCGTCTCCTTCTCCTTCTTGTACTTCTCGAAGACCTCTCTGTCTTCCTCTTCCGCGTCCTCCGGTATTTCGACGTCCAGCTTCACGTAGAGGTCGCCGTAACCTCTTCTGCCAGGCATCCCCTTACCCGATAAACGCAGGACCTGGCCTGGCTGGGCGCCTTCAGGAACCGTCACGCTGTAAGTACCGGAGGGAGCATCGATCTCCGCCTCGGCTCCGAGGACTGCGTCCCCGAGGCCCAGGTCCAGGGTCGTGAACAGGTCTGAATCCCTGCGCTCGAACTCATCGCTCGCTTCAACACTCACGTAGATATAGAGGTCGCCCGAGCGGCCTTTCCTCGACGCATTTCCTTTACCTTGGAGCCTGACCTTCTGACCATCTCTCACACCCTTCGGTATATCCACGGTGATCTGCTCCTCTTCCTCCACAAGGCCTTCACCGTTGCATTCGCTGCATTTCTCTTCAGGTATCTCCCCTGTTCCATTACACTCGGGACATTCCTGTACTGTCTGAGCTCTTCCGAGAGGAGTCCTCTCGACCTTCTTGACGCGGCCTTCTCCGCCGCAGTTCGAACACGTCGTAGTATCTCCGTTTTCAGCACCTGTCCCGTCACAGGCCTCGCATTCGTGCTTCCTGGAGACCTGGAAGCTTTTCTCCACTCCTTTGTAGGCCTCTTCCAGCGTGATGCTTGTCTGGATCCGGAGGTCTTCTCCTTTCTGCTGTCTCCTGCCTCTTCCTCCGCCGAAGCCTCCTCCCCCGAAGATCTGCTCGAAGATGTCCTGGAAGTTGGAGGCGGCCTGGCGTCTTCCGCGGGAGGAAGAGCCCTCCACTCCCTGCTTTCCGAACCTGTCGTACTTCTTCCTCTTCTCCTCGTCTCCGAGGACGTCGTAGGCCTTGTTTATCTTCTTGAACTTCTCCTCGTCAGCAGCCTCAGAGTTGCTGTCCGGATGGTATTTCTTCGCTTTTTTCCTGTAAGCCTTCTTGATCTCATCCTGCGACGCGTCTTCGCTGACTCCCAGAATTTCGTAGTATTCCTTCGCCATGAAACTTCTGAAAGTTTCACCATCAGAGCACGTTCAACAATTTGAACGCACTACAGGGTGTAGAAAGGTTTTGAAGAGGAGAGGATCTGGAGGAAGTCATTATTCCTCCTTTTCCTCAGCCGATTCTGATTCAGATTCGGCGTTGGTATCGACTTCCTCGTAGTCTGCATCAACTACTTCATCGTCGCCCGAGTTTGCTGCGCCTCCCATTCCTCCCATGTTCTGAGCGGCCTGTTTCAGGTCTTCCTCGGACATGTTGGATGGATCAACGCCTCCCATTCCGCCGGCTTGCTGGCCGTCGTACATCTCCTGGCCGATCTCCTGTAGCTTCTGTTCAAGGCCTTCAATAGCTTCTTCCAGTTCTTCCTTCGCTTCTCCGAGGTTATCGGCGTCTTCCGTTTCCGCTCTGACTTCTTCCAGGTTCTCGATTTCATCTTCGACTTCATCGATGGTTTCATCATCTACCTGGTCTTCAAAGTTCTCAAGCTGGCTCTGGGCCTGGTTGATCATCGAATCCGCTTTATTTTGCGCTTCGATGAACTCCCGCTTCTTCCTGTCTTCTTCCTCGTGTTTCTCGGCTTCCTCCTTCATGTCCTCGATCTCATCATCATCCAGGCGTGAAGCGTCGTCGATGCTGATCGAGGCCTCTTCTCCACTCTGCTGTTCCTCTGCAGAGACCTGGAGGATTCCGTCAGAGTCTATCTCGAAGGTTACCTCGATCTGTGGCTGTCCGGCAGGAGCAGCAGGGATTCCCTGTAAATTGAACTGTCCCAGGGACTTGTTATCCCTCGCCATCTCTCTTTCTCCCTGTACCACGTGGACGGTGACCATGGTCTGGTTGTTCTGAGCTGTAGTAAACGTCTTGCTTTCTTCTGCTGGAATAGTTGTGTTCTCCTCGATAAGCCTCTCTGTGAGGCCTCCCTTGACCTCTACACCAAGACTCAACGGTGCCACGTCGAGTAGGAGGATGTCGTCCATGTCTCCGGAGATGCTTCCTGCCTGGGTCGCTGCTCCATCCGCCACTGCTTCTGCAGGGTTGACTTCCTGGCTTGGCTTCTGGCCTGTGATAGTCTGTACGTGTTCACGGACTGCTGGAACTCTTGTCGTTCCTCCTACAAGGATCACCTCGTTGATACCGGACTTGTCGACTCCAGCATCGTCTATGGCTTTCTCTGTAGGATCTGTCGTCCTCTGGATTAGGCCTTCGACAAGTTCCTCGAACTTGCTTCTCGTCAGTTCTATGTCGACGTTGTAGGTGTCTCCATCTTCCTGATGGATGAATGGTATGTTGATTTTGGTCTTCTTACGCGAAGAGAGCTCTTTCTTCGCCTCTTCAGCGTTTTCCCTGATTCTCTGCATCGCCTCATCGTTGCTTGAGAGATCGATTCCGTTCTCGTCCTCGAACTCTTCCAGAACGTAGTCGACGATCTCCTGATCGAAGTCGTCTCCTCCCAGGTCGTTGATTCCCTCTGTACTCTGGACCTCGTAGATCCCGTCTCCCATCTCCAGGACGGTGACGTCGAAGGTTCCTCCTCCGAAGTCGTATACGAGAACTGTCTGATCCTTGTCGTCGTCAAGGCCGTACGCCAGGGAGGCGGCTGTCGGCTCGTTCAGAATCCTTTCAACTTCAAGGCCTGCTATCTCTCCAGCATCCTTCGTCGCCTGCCTCTGAGTGTCATCGAAATGCGCTGGGACTGTGATTACTGCTTTATCGAATGTTTCTCCTGTCTTCTCCTCTGCATCATTTTTCAGTTTCTGAAGGATCTTGGCAGAGATCTCCTGTGGCGTGTAGTCCTCTCCTTCAAGCTCCACGGTGTAATCTTCTCCCATGTGGCGCTTGATGGATTTCACGGTATTTTCCTGGTTCGTCAGCATCTGGTTCTTCGCAGGCTTGCCGACGAGAAGCTCTTCGTCGTCAAAGGCCACGATAGAAGGCGTCACACGCTCGCCTTCCGCGTTTTCTATTATCTCTGGTTCTCCATTTTTTACATGAGCCATTGCGCTTCTTGTCGTACCGAGGTCGATACCGAGAATCTTACCCATTGTTTGATCGCACCTGTTTTTACAGATATGAATAAAAACTTTTAAACGGTGACGGAACCTCGAGGAAACCTCCTGGGACCTGAAACCCAAGAAATAAGTTTGTCATGTCTAAATAACAATTCTATGTCGGCGGAGAGGATAACTTCGGAGGAAGGCCTTGAAAGGCTACAGCAGGACAGCAAACCGTTGAATGAGTCGCTGGAACAGGCTTTGAACGGGTTAGAGGATCTATCCTCAGGCTTCTTGGTTCCGCCACTACAGGACCGAAGATGCGCACTCTGTGATCTTGAAAAGTTCCCGTGCTCCGTGGATGAAAATGTCATGGTCGAAGATGAGGATTACTTGGTGGTCGAGGCCGCGGATAAGAATACACATCGTGTCAGGAACATGATAGTCCTCAAAGATCACGAAAAATATCCGAGCGACGAAGAACTTGAAAATTACGCTACGGAGGCCTTAAAGGACCTCGTGAACTATTCTTCTACGGAGGAAGGCCAGAGGGTCGCGGTATACGCAGATATGAACACCTTCAACCATCCGCATATCATGGCGAGCGATCTTGAACCAGAGGATCCTGGAGAAGCGGCTCTGGAATCGATAAACAACTACCTTGTCTTCAAGGACTCGGAAAGCCTGGGAGAACCGGAAGCTGAATACTACGGCGATAGCGTCGGAGAAGGCCTACTGGAAAGATTTTATGGAATGGCCAGGAAAGGCCTGTGACATCCTCCCCGACCTAAAGGACGGGGCTTCCTTGCCGTTTAATTGGTTCTCCTCCACTCCGTGCTTCACAAACTTCGCACCGTGGAAGTTTGGAGAGGCAGTTTCATCGTTAGGGAGTTTCGATGGGCTATGCCACAGTAGCCCCTGCATCAGCCAGAGACTTTGTTTCAAGTTTACCTGATGCCCGCTTGGCTATATTCCAAGCACCGTTATAGTCTGCGTCCATTTCTGTCCCAGAGCAACGAAACCTTCCTCGATACCTGCTTCCTTTTTCTCCGCACTTGTGACAAGTCTGACTCGTGTATGCCTCATCTACTTCCACCATCGACAATCCTCGTTCCTTCAATTTGTAGCGGAGTAGTTGCTTGAACTTGTAGTGCGGGAATCTGTGAAGTTTTCTGTTCATCTCTTTCCCTCTGTCTTTGTCTTGGATTCCTTCGAGGTCGCCTACCGCCACAGCCAAACCGTGTTCTTCACAGTAGTCAGCTATCTCCGTGGTTACTTTATGGAGAATGTCTTCGACTTTGTTGTATTCCTTGTCTTTCCATTTCTTTCCTGTCGTGCTGTTTCTGCGTAGGTAAGCGTATCGGCTCTGGATTTTCTGAATCTGGTCTGCGTGGAAATCTACATCCTCGACCTTGTGGCAAGACTCTGCCACCGACAGAGCCACTCCAACTACAGGGTTTCGGAGTCCAAGGTCGATACCATAGATTCCGTTAAGGTCAGAGACAGGTTCTACCTCGTAACTGACTGAGATATGTATGTAGAAGTTGTCGTCCTCTTTGATTACTTTGCTTTCTCCTATCTTCCAGTCGTCCTCTATCTCTGTATGTGTTTTGACTGGTAGTTTGAGTCCTCCGTAGCGTTGTGCTGTCGGAACTCGGACAAAGTAATTAGCTATATCAGACTCGCATTCCTGAATATCTATTTGCTGGCCTCGAACAGATATAGGATACTCTTTGTCTTCTTTGATGCTTTCATAGTATCGGGTCGCATCTTGCTTGATTGCAGAATAGAGTTCTACATCTTCCTGTTCTTGGAGATACTTCTGAAAGTTGTCGTACTCTGTCTCAAGTTCTCTACGTTTCTGGTTCGTGAGTTCTACTACTCCCGCCTGAACAGTTTTCGATACTTCCATCTGCACCCGACCCAAGAAAGTTAAAATACTTGACTTTTAAATTGTTGTTGGAAGTGTAGCACTCGACCCGCTACCTTCTATCCGTGGGGTGTATCCCCGCCGTAAACGGCGAGGGTTTACCCCACTACTCATCCTTTTCTAAAGTTTACTCGTCTTCGCTCTCGCTGACCACTACTTCTGCAGGCCTCAGAACTTTCTCGTTGTACGTGTAGCCAGGCCTCTTCTGCTCCAGTACTTTCCTGTCTTCCTCGTGTTTCCTGGTTTCCACGGCGTTGTGGATATTTGGATCGAACTCTTCGCCTTGGGCGTCGATCCTCTGCAGGCCTTTCTTCTCCAGGGTCTCGTACAGCTGGTCGGACACCATCTTCACTCCCTGTAGAAGTGTCGAGTCTTCATCTGCGGACATGATCGCTCTTTCCAGGTTGTCCATGACTGAGATAAGTTCCTCCGCAAGCTTCTCGCGGGCCTGTTCCTTGTGTCTCTCCTTTCTCTCGTCTTCTTTTTTCCTGTAGTTCTCGAAGTCGGCCTTTGCTTTCTTCGCTGCTTCCTCCCATTCTTCGGCGGTTTCCTCTGCGTCTATAGCTCTTTCCTCCATTTCCTCCAGTGCCTCGATGAGTTCTTCGCGGGAGAGGTTTTCGTAGTTCATACACCCGGAAGATAGGCCTTGAAGTTTTTAATTCGGTACGAAAAACCGGAAACTCTTAAATTGTTATCTTCCGGTAGTAACTTCATGGTTGAGGGTTACTGGGGTCACGAGGAATAACTCTAACGGTGTGGAAATACAGGGTTCGCTGGATAGAGCGCCTGAAGGCCTAGGTATCAACGTCTGCGACTCCAACGTCAACGAAGATGAGATGTACTGGGGGAAAACTTACGACACGGGGGAACCTGTTCTCGTAAAGGATGGCTCTGTCGAGTTCGGAAACGCGGCTCCGGCGAACCTGCTGGCTTAAGAACTTTTCTCCGATACAGGGATCAACGTTCCGGACGTCGGATACTCCTCGGAAAGAGATGAGGTGTATATGGAGGCTCTCAACAGTTACAGCAAAGCGGTCTCGACTATAGGCGAAGGTGAACAGGAGGAGTTCCTGGATCACGTGGCTGCGAAGGCCTTGATCGGCGACTCCGATTTTATGCATAATTTCGGGAGGTTGGAAGGCGGTTACGCGTTGATCGATCCTGATCAGGCTGGTGCGCCGATTCAAACGTTTGAAAATAAGATTTTCGACTACTTGGAGGTTGTAAACTCGGGAACATCTTTCAATGTCTCTCATCAGGACTTTCAGGACGCCCTGGGAAGAGTTTTCCGTGAGGCCGGTGAACAGCATCTTGAGGACTCTCTTTCGAAGCTTGAAGCTTTCAAAGATGATATACCCGCTTACGCCAACTTTGAACCTGTGTTTGTCCGTGAGAACTTTCGCTCTGCTCCAAACTCCGGGGAAGTTACTGGAGCTGAAAGGCCTCGTGTTTGATTCTGGTGTTCTGTGAATCCTAGAGTTGATATACCTCCTTTGTTAAGAACTGTTTATGGCTGAGAAGGATCATCCCTTTGTCGATGCGACGGCGCGTAAAACCTCTACTATCGTCACCAAGCACAGTATTGCTATACCTGAAGATGAGCAGAAGTTCAGGAAGTCGGAGCGGGCCTGGAACTGGGAGAAGATTGTTGACCTGATTTTCCCGGAGGAGCAGTCGCCTAAGAGGAACAGGTACGCGAAGATCTTTCTCCGTGAATTGAAGGATGAAGGCAGTATTGACTCGGAGAAGCTAAATTCGTTCGATGAATGGGGTCATGAGAAAGGCCTGAGTAATTTGAAGAACAATATTTTGCCAAAACTGCGGCGTGTAGGTATAATTCAGTACGAATACCTCGAGTATCGTGGCGAGAGAGAAGGCTCTCAGGGCCGTCGAAAAGTCATAAAGCCAGCAAAATCTTTCACTTCGATACTTGACTCTATGGCGAACGGCTGGGCGGCTTTCGAGTCAGCTGCATACCAGAATCAGGATTGAGGCCTGTTAACCTCCGCCTTTCTTCTTAATCGTAATGGGGTAGAGGGCTCTAGCGATATTTAGGCCTGCAGCTTCTCTTTCAAACTTCTAGAGCGCTGTGGCTGTGACGAGGTTTGCCTTTGCCGAGACCCTGGTTTCCTGGCGTCTCTCATCTTCTGCCTGGGCCTGAAGCTCTGTCTCGAAGTTGCGTACGTTAGCGTTCATTTTGGTTGTTGCACCTCTTTCGTGTTGGCGTGTGTTTTTGTGATCCTCGATGGGTTGTACACAATCTGTGGTGGAAGTTTGGATAAGGCCCGTAGACAGATCCCACCTTGCAAGCAGGATCTGCCCTTTCTTGGCCTGGTTCCTTCAGGGATATAACATATCCCTTTAACCTCTGTGTCCCATAGAGGCAGAGGAACCATTCCAATCCAAAACCCTTGATGTTCGCGGTCGGTCATTGGCCCGTCGTACAGGCCAAGACTTCATCCCGCTTTACTCTGCCAGGTAGTTAATAATGGAGAATGTAGCCTTGGCCTGGTTATGGGTGGGTCTCACCAGATCCATTGCCATGCACATGTTCCCGGCGGACCAAGTAGTATTAACCAAGGCCATTTTCGACATACTCTAATAGTCGACCCATGTTTAAAAGTCTTCTGTTCAGTCCAGGTATGGCTCGAAAATATCCGCTCTCAGCTGCTTATGCGTGCGTTCAAGAAGATCTCGCAGATTCACGGTATCATACTGGTTGTACTTGACCAGTTTTCTCAAAGCTTCTTCATCTCCCTGGTTTTCGTACTTTTTCCAGAGCCGGATGGCTTCACGGCCGTCTATGTCCTCGAGGTCTCTCTCGATATTCATCTGTTTCTCGATATTCTTCAGGCCTCCAGAATAACCGAGGCGCTTGCAGGTGTACATCAGGTCGAGATGCGGGTTCTCTATCTGCATGTCGAAGCTTTTCTCCAGGAATGGCTGGTCGAAACGTTTACCGTTGAAGGAAACAATCATGGAGGCCTTGAAGAACTCCTGCTTCAGGTTTTCCCGGGTCAGGTCCTGGCCTCGGATCAATGTCTTGGTCTCATCTCCTCTGTGAATGCTTACAGTAGTGACCTTGTTCCTCTCCGGCTTCAGACCTGTTGTCTCGATGTCGAAGAATGCAGCGTCGTCCTCAAAGTTCCTGTAGGTCCTCCAGAGTTCCTTCTTCGGAAATTTCTGCTTGAAGAATGCTTCATTGTTGACTTCCAGGTTTTTCCTGGCTTTCCTGATGAAGTTCATCAGTTTCTCTTTCCGGGCATCGCTGATATCTGATGTGTCTTCGACGTGATCCCAGTGGGTGATCCCTTTCTTCCAGTATTTTTTCTCGGTCTTCTCTCCGATGCCAGAAACGGGTATGAAACTGTTCTCGATGCGCATGTAACTAAAAAATAAGAGAAGGAGAATAGGTTATAAGTCAAACCCTTCCGCAGCTTTAAGCGGAAGTTCTGACGTCGTCAGCCTGAACCGTCTTACGACCGGCGTGTTCTGCGTACTGCTTTGCTTCGCGAGCTCTGTCTTCTGCGTATCCTTCTAGCTCATCTCTTAGCTCTTCTACAGCATTTTCAGAAACTCTTGCTGCGCCAGCCTGCTTGATGATCCTCTTGACGGGTGCGAGTGGTAGTTCTGCCATTTGTTGTCACCTCCGTGAATGAAAGCCTCTAAAGCCTATTACCTTATTCTTTGCGCTCCTATAAAAACGTTTGGCATTATTCAGGCCTCAAATCAGGTTAAAGCATACTAAAGCACTCTTGTTTTAGTTTAGGGGTTTTGAAGACTCCGTTTAATATCTCAGCTTCTCCCCTGATTATTATTCTCTCCTACAATGGTGGACGAAAACCTATTACCTGAGTGCCGAACCAGGAAGGCCTGTCACACGATTTGCTTCAACTCAACGGTCACATCTCCGTCAACATCCATGACTCCGTACCTTCCATCAATGACGGCGCCAGGATTCACCAGTTTCGTCCCACCGACCTCGTCCACACCGTAGGACTCGTGTATATGGCCGGTCAGAACCAGGTCAAAACTCTTCTCTTCTATCAACTGGCCAACCTCCTCGCTACCGACATGCTTGCCATCAACCAGATCAAGGTTCGTGTCAGCAGGAGGCTGATGAATCACTGCGATCTTCCTGTCCGAGGCCATCCGACCGTAGAGCGTATCCAGGGCCTCGTAGATCTCATCGCCCGAAGGCTCGAAAGGCGTGCCAAAAGGAGTCTGGCCGCCGCCGAAACCGACCACATCAAAGGTCTGGAAAGACGCGATTTTCTTGTGGATATTCATCCTGTGATCGATCAAGGCCTTCACACAGCTTTCCTCAACGTCCATGTTTCCGGGGACAGATTTCGCCATCTTCCCGGTTTCCTCGAACTCTTCCAGGACTTCCTGGAGCCGTCCCTCGTAATCGCTGAACTCGTTAGCATCACTCAGATCTCCGGCACATAGAAGGGCATCAAAATTTTCTTTCTTGACGATCCTCCTCAGGTTTTCCAGGTCTCCATGGACATCAGTAAGGAGTAGAACTTTCATATTCAGAAGAATATGCTCCCAGGGATAAGAACCCCACGGGAATACTTAACTTTCCAGATTCTCTTACCCGGTATGGAACTCGAGGCCCAGGTTCTTGACGCTGACTACATGGTAGAAGACGGAGAAGTAGCAGTAAGAGTATTCGCCAGGTCCAGAGATGGAGAAGACTACCTCATCAGAGACGCAGAGTTCAAGCCATATCTCTACATAGTACCTGAAGAAGGCCTAGAAGAACTGAGAGAGACGATAGAGGAGGAAAGGCCTTTCAGGGAGGACGAAGACGAACTTCCAATCCTCGAGATCGAAGAGAAAGAGATGATCGACGGCAAAGAAGAAGTGAAGGTTCTGAAAGTTTCCACGAACATCCCTGCGAACGTTCCCAAGTTAAAGAACAAGTTCTGGGATCTCGAGGAAACAAAGGAATGCAGGGAGTTCGACATACCTTTCTACAGGAGATACATGATGGATAAAGGCCTCAGACCGAACCAGTGGCACAGATTTTCGGGTGAAAGCTTTGAACCGCAGGATATGGAGAAAGGCCTTGAAGTAGAGAGCATAGAGGAGGAAGAGCAGGGAAGTCCGGACTGGAATATGCTTGCGTTTGACCTGGAGGTCTACGAGAACGAGATAATCATGGCCTCGCTCTACAGCGAGGATTACGAGAAACTTCTTACTACTGAGGAGATAGATGAGGAGTACGTCGAGGTTGTGGAGAGTGAAAAAGAGCTTATAGAGCGTTTCGTTGAGATCGTGAACGAGAGGAACGTCGATATACTTACAGGCTACAATACTGACGAATTCGACTTTGATGTTCTGAGGGATGGGTCGAACAGGCACAACATGACGCTCTCACTGGGGCGTAACGGGGAGAGGATGAAGTTCAACCAGAGGGGCCGTTTCAAAGGCGCCCGTTTGAAAGGCAGGATGCACCTGGATCTCTACCCGTTCATCGAACACGTTCTTGCACCAGGTATTGACTCGGAGACTCTGGATCTGGATTCGGTTGCGGAGGAGATGCTTGGCCGGAACAAGGACGAGATGAGTTGGGAGGACATGAAGAAAAGCTGGGAAAACAAGGAGAACCTCTCAGAGTTCGCCCAGTATGCCCTCAAAGACGCGGAACTTGCACTGGAACTTGCTCAAGAGATAGTCCCACAGGTCACAGAGCTTTCCAGGATCACAGGCCTCATTCCATTCGACACCTGCAGGTTGACCTATGGACAGTTAACAGAGAACTTCCTGATAAGGGAGGCGCATCTCAGAGACCTGCTGGCGGAGAACAGGCCTTCACAGGACTCACGCAGGAAGAGACAGCGACAGGGCGCATATTCAGGAGGCTTTGTCTACACGCCGGAGGAAGGCCTCTACGAGGACATAGTAACTCTGGACTTTCGCTCCCTTTACCCGACGGTGATGGTGGCGCACAACATCTCGCCCGACACGTTGAACATCGAGGACTGTAGAGATCAGTTCGAGATAGAGGAGTTCGACTACAGGTTCTGCCAGGACAAGCAGGGTTTCTTCCCGGAGCTGATTGAAGGCCTCGTGGACGACCGATACACGATAAAAGAGGAGATGAAGGAGGAAGAGAAAGGTTCCGCTGATTACAAGGCCCTGGATAATGAGCAACAGGCGAAGAAGATTCTGGCGAACAGTGTTGGTCCTCATACCTACCTCGTCCTGGAAGATCCAGGAGGCAAGATTGTTGTGAAGTCAATCAAGAATTTCTACAGTTCTCTGGGTGCTGAGGAGAAGCCAGTGAGAGGTAGTAATGTAAAGGATGTAGGTGGATGGCGTGCTTTGTCTGTTGAAGGAGATAAAGCTGTCTTCAAACCGGTTTACGCCGTCAGCCAGCATGAACCGGACGATGCGTACAGAGTGAGGACGAGGATGGGGGAGGTCACTGTAACAGGTGATCACAGCTTGATTTCTATGAAGGGGGAGTCGAGCAACAGGATTCGAGACTCTAGCTTTGATGGGTTGGAGGAGGTGAAGGGTTCAGAGGTGGCGGAGGATGATGTTATAGCACAGGTGAAAGACCTGGAGTTAAAGGAGTCCCAGCAGGAAGTAGTAGTTCCAGAGGTATTGAAAGACTGTCCTGAGGACTTCTGCCTCTACATCCCTAAATCCGAAAATCTGGAGAAGAGAAACTGGTACGAGCGAAGGAAAGACCTTATTGAAGCAGTTGAAGACGGTAAGAACTCCTCAGATATCAACTCGTCCGATAGCTTCGGAAACAAGGTCTTGGCGAAAGCCAGGGAGGAAGGCCTTGTCAGGAAGGTAGAAACTGTCGGAGACCAGGGAAACATCTATGAATGCGAGGTGACGGAGAAGGGCAGGGAATACAGGGAGTTCTATGATACCTTCCAGAAAAGAGAGAAAACTTCCAGCCACTATGTCATACCGCTGGAAGAGCTCGAGGAACTTCCTCCCAGAGAGATACTTGAGAAATCCTCAGTGGCAAACAGGAGCGGCCGAGCCAGGAACAAGATACCAGCGGTCATAGAGCTTGACCAGGAGTTCGCATCTCTTCTGGGATGGTTCGTCGCGGAGGGGCACTTCAGAAAAGACGGCAAGGAGAACGAAGATTACACTGACTCTGCCATAGCCTCAGATAATCCCGAGCACAGGGAGGAGGTTCAAGGCCTTTTCAGAGAGGTGTTTGACTACGATGCCAGTATAAACGGGAGACAGGTCAGCTGCTGCACTTCCACGATAGCAAGACTGCTTTCCAGACTCTGCGGTGATAAGGCTGAGAACAAGAAAGTGCCGGCACCCATCTTCAACAGTGAGAGACCTGTGAGAGAGGCCTTTTTGAAGTCCTACTCGCTGGGAGATGGAGATGAGGATGGCAGAAGGTTCTCCACGATAAGTAAAAAACTACAGGCCGGGCTCTCAACACTTCTCAAGGAACAGGATACGGTACTCCATAACGGCTTTGACACTGAAACCTACAGAGTATCGAAGAGATCCAGGACACAGGGACAGAAAATAGTTTCAGGAGATCTATACGGACAGAACCCGATAGAAATAGAGCAGATAGAAAAGCCTGAAAAAGTATACGACATATCAGTAGAGGATACAGAGAAATTCGTCACGGCAGAAGGCCTGGTCCTACATAACTCTTTCTACGGTTACCTGGGCTATAACGGCGCCCGCTGGTACTCGAGAGAGGCCGCGGAGGCCACGACTTACATGGGCCGTGAATACATCGAGGAGACTATCGAGATGGCTGAAGCAGAAGGCTACGAGATCGTCTATGGGGATACGGATAGCGTATTCCTCAAAAAAGATAATATAAAGGAGGATGTCCATGGATTCCTAGATAAGGTAAACTCGGAGCTTCCGAAGTTCATGGAGCTTGAGTTCGAAGGCTTCTTCAAAAGAGGTTTTTTCACTTCAAAGGATTCTGGTGAAGGCGCAAAGAAAAAGTACGCATTGATCGACGAGGAAGGCAACATGAAGATCACGGGCTTCGAGCAGGTACGCAGGGACTGGAGTCCGATAGCGAAGAGAACTCAGAAAGAAGTCCTGAGAAAAGTCCTGGAGGATGATGTCGATGAGGCCTTCGAGGTTGCGAAGGAGCGTATCGAGCAGTTGAAACAGGGCGAGATCCCGATTGAGGATCTGAAGATCTACACTACATTGACTAAGCCGCCTGAAGAGTACGAATCGACTTCCCCGCATGTAGAGGCTGCGAAGAAGGCCAAGCAGCGTGGAGAGGAGATCCAGGAGGAGTCAACGATCACTTATGTCATCACGAGTACCGGGCATTCGATCTCGGACAGGGCGGAGATACTGGAGTACGCGGAGGACTACGATGCTGATTACTATATCGAAAACCAGGTTATCCCTGCCGCTCTCCGCGTGCTGAAGGTCTTCGGATACACAGAAGATCAGCTGAAAGGCAAGGGCAAGCAGAGCGGCCTCGGAAGGTTCCAGTAACGGTTTTTTAACACCGGATGAGAAGGTTTTCCTATGGTCCTGGGCTTCTCCGGATTCGCCGCCAACGCAGTTATAGGCCTTATCTCTATTGTTCTACTTGTTTTTGGAGCTGAAATCGTTGTTTCCAAGATGCAGGCAGTTGCGAAGGCCTTCGGAGTCTCCGAGGTCGTTATCGCGATGACCATCGTTGCGGTCGGTACCTCTCTACCTGAACTGGCTCTGCACTTTATAGGATCGCTTAACATACTACAGAGCTCGGGAGCCATCTTCCAGGTATTTTCCGGCGATATAGCTCATCTTCTGCTGGTTAGTCACGCAGAAGTAGTCCGGAGCATGGCGGAACAGGGCCTTATAACGGCTCAGGCCTCTGCGAGTTCCACAGAAGTTTTCAGGGAGACATCTGGTGCAGTTCTGGGCGCGAACATCGGTAGCGACGTTGTCCAGCAGACGCTGGTCCTCGGACTTGTAATCTTTTCCTCGTCGCTGCTTGCTGACCGGCACAGCTTCCGTTTCTCCAGGAAGTTCCTGATCAGGGATTATGCCCCCATGATGGGGACCACGCTTATGACCCTGATACTAGCACTGAACTGGAGAGGAGTGCTCAGCTTCCTGACTGGAGGGCCTCTCAAAGTCTCCGGAACTCTCACCCGGCTTGACGGCCTTGTACTGGTAGGTAGCTTTGTAGCTTACATTCTGTACCAGTACTCGACCAGGAACGAGGAGCTAGCAGATCAGGGCGACGCCGAACCATCTTCAAGACCCAAGATCGACTTAATTATCGGCCTGTTTGCAATGGGCCTTGTACTCGGTTCTGCGGAGATATTTCTTAGAGTTGTGGAGCTTGCAGTCGAACAGACAGGTCTCTCAGGATCGATGATCGGTGTTGCATCTGTAGGTGTCGTTTCTGCGTTCCCCGAGATGATAACAGCTATCTCTGGCCTTCGCCAGGGAAGTGAAGGTGTCTCGCTGGGAACGCTGATAGGAAGCAACATAACCAACCCTCTGCTTGCCATCGGCTCCGGAGCGGTCATCTCTACTTACGCGGTTCCAAGGCCTCTGGTGCTCTGGGACCTGCCGATGGAAACCATTACGGCAGGCCTACTCCTCGGATACATGTTCTCGAAGGAGGCGGTCGGAGATGTACTTGCAAAACCTGCGGAAAAGATCGGGCTTGAACGTACAGCTAAGACATTGAGGGAGACTGAGAACAGGGTTCTCTCCATAGCCGGAGCAGTATTCCTTATCGCACTCTACTTCATCTACCTGTACGTCAGGTTCACTTACTTCCAGTACGACTTCGCATAGGTGTAAGAAATGAAGAGGTCAAGTAAAATCAAGCTGGTGTTCGGGTTCGAGGCCTTATCTCTTATAGGCATAGTAGCAGGTATTTACTTCCTTGAAGCCGACGTGGCAGAGGCCTATGGTCTGGAGTTCCTAGGCGCAGATCTTGCCGCCATGATAACCACTTTCGGACTGTTAAAGATGAGAGAGCTTACATAGGTCTATTTGAAGACTTCTCCGGTCTCCATCGACCAGAGGACAAGATCAAGTTCTTCCAGAGGTACAGAGACTACAACGCAGCACAGAATATTTTAGGCAAGGGACTTGCCGAATCTACGCCTGCGGAGACTGCAACCTCTACGGACACAAAGAACTCAGAATCATTCTGTGATGTGTCTGCAAGTTGCGTCATCGAAACAGGAAGCCCCTTCCACCTCGAAGCATAGCTGAGAGATGGTAGCGGGTAGTTCAC
>JBDGSM010000029.1:0-5437 GCA_042217545.1 Candidatus Nanohalobium sp.
CTGAAAGGCACGTACGACCGTTACCCGAACGAATGGGCAACATGGAAATACCTGATAGAAGTAGTAGAGGAAACCGCTGAAGAGTTCGGATTCCGCCAGATCGACCCTCCAAGCATCGAGAGACAGGAACTCTGGACGGAGAAAGAGGAGGACTCGGTGACCGACGAGATGTACGCCTTCACCGACAAAGGAGACAACAAGATCACGCTTATCCCTGAGGCCACACCGGGAAGAGCCAGGCTCATCCAGAAAAGGAAAGACCTGAAGACACCGGTCAAATGGTACTCGACAGGAAAGCGCTGGAGATACGAGGACGTGACAAAGGGAAGAGACCGGGAGTTCCGGCAGACAGACATGGACATCTTTGGCATCGAAAGCGTAGAGGCGGACGCGGAGATCATCACCACGGCAGCGACCATCTACAAGAAGCTCGATCTCGATAACCGTGTCAAGTTCCTGATCAACGACAGAGAACTACTTGAATCAATACTGGAATCACACGGCATCGAGGAGACAGAGGAGGCGATGAAGGTCATCGACGACAAGGAGAAGCTTTCCACAGAAGAATTCCTGGAAGATCTTCAGGACAGAGGCCTAACAGAGGAGGAAGCTGAACAGGTAGACGAGCTGACCGATATATCGGGCCCTATACTTGACAATATCGAAGAGCTTCGTGAGAAAGCACCGGAAGAAGTGCAGGAATCTGTTGACAGGATGGAGTCGCTGGGAGAGGCCCTAGAAAGCTACGGCGTCGCCCAGATGTGTGAATTCGATCTCTCGATCGTCAGAGGCCTGGCTTACTACACAGGCCTGGTGTTTGAAGCTTTCGATTCCGAGGGCGAGTTAAGAGCGCTGTTCGGCGGAGGGCGTTATGATGAGCTGGTCGGTGTCTTCGGAGACCGTGAGGTTCCAGCCGTAGGATTCGCCTTCGGATATTCCCCTACTATCGAACTGCTGAGGAAGGAGGAACGTTACCCTCTGAAAGAGGTCGAGACAGATGTCTACGTTCTCTCAGTGTCCGAGCCCGTGAGAGACGTCGCCCTCGATTATGCGACCACTCTTCGACAGGAAGGCCTATCTGTGGAGACCGACCTGACGGGAAGAAGTTTCGGGCAGCAGCTTGGATACGCTGATGATATGAACGCGAAACGTGTCCTGATCGTCGGTGAACGGGATCTGGAAAACGACGAAGTCACCATGAAGCACATGGATTCGGGTGAGGAAGAGAATATTGGGAAGGATGAAGTGGTCGAGCATCTGAGAGAGGAAGGCCTTATCTAGGTTCTTTTCTTTACGCGAACTCTCCCAGGTTTTTCTGCCTGGAGTTCTCCTCTTTGTAGAAGTTGTATTCTCTGACCATCCAGCGGACAAGCAGGTTTACGATGGAGTCGATATTTCTCTCGCTCAAGGTTCTTCCCGCTGGAATCCTGTGCGCGCGTGAGAGCTCTTCCCTCGAGGCACAGTTGCAGGCATGCATGGCCTTGTAGATCGGGTTTCCGGCTGTCGGTGTCTGCTTGCCGTCGTTCTCCGGCTGCTCCTTCAGCTTGGCTTCTACGATATTCCTGGCCTGTTCCTTCAGCTCGTTCACCCCCAGCTCGTTGATGAGGGCGACGTCGTGTTCGTTGAGTCTAGGCCTGGACTCATCTCTTCCTGGAAGTTTTAACTTTCTCATAGTTCAGGCTTGGAATTCGAAAGTTTTAAGAATGGAGACAGGTGTTCAGTCGAACCTGTGCCGTGGTCCAAACTTTCCCTCCTCATAGACACTTTCCCTCGCATACCAGACGGCAAAGGTCGAAGGTATCGAGAGGAACAACAAAGCAACGATCGAGGTCTTGAACCACAGGCCTTCCGAAACGAGGGTCTGGGCGAAGGAGCCTCCGAAGAAAAGGATATAGCCTACAGCAGCCGAGATATCTATGAAGTATTCGAGGTACTCGGCTTCTCCCTGTATAAACCCTCCTATGAACGTTGAGATGCCATATAACATGAATATCAGGGAGTCGATTATCGTGTAATCCATGCCGATCAGGTTGGAAAGCATCTGCGCCTGGACGGCAAAAGCCGAGAAAAACATCACAATGCCCAGCAACATGATAAACGGGTTCATATCATCCGCGTAATCCATGAGGACAAGTGGATCCATACCGGGAATATACCGCCGCTCTATTTTAAAACCTGCTTTGTGTCAATGCAGCTGAAAGGGTTAAAGCCATCTAACTGGAGGTCTTCACTTTCCCAGGTCACGGTCAGACAGTTTCTCACGAAACAGCTCATTCAGGAGGTAGTGAACGACGCCGTAGGCCACCATCAGGAAAGTGAATCCACGGATGAAAATGTTCTGAACAAGGAATAGAGGTATGGCCCGGAAACAGGTAAGCAGGAAATCTCTCAGCGAACCTACCTCCGTCCATTCCTGAGCCTCCATCCATCTGCCATTTAAATGGTTGAAAACAGCTTTGGAACCTTTGCCGTCAAGTGAACGAGGCTCACTGAAGATCTCGGAGAAGGAATGCAGACCCATAGATACCAGAATCAGTGAAACCAGGAGTAAAGCATTCACATGGGATAGGCTGTAGAAACCGGCTGCGAAAAGCCCCAGGATACTGTACTCCAAAGGCCTGTGCAGGGTCTTCCTGTGATCAAGGAAGAAATCCATATCGGGGAAAACACTTGAGATCATTCCAATGAAAACCAGCAAGGCCTGTGTATCACCGGTGAAAAGCGAGTAGATAAGGCCCAGGCATCCACCAGTCAGTATATGGGTAGATAGCATCATGGGAAAAGCTCTCCTTACAGTTTAACTCGCCCAGCGTTATAACTTTCACACAGACCAGAGGCCTGAGAAGAATGACTTAAAAAGAATTCTCCGACACAAGAAATCCATGCCCTACAAAATCGGACTTGTCGGTAAACCAAGCGTGGGAAAGTCAACTTTCTTCAACGCAGCCACTATGAACTCGGTTGACGAAGGAAACTATCCCTTCACGACCATCGATCCCTCGGTAGGAGAGGCCTACGTTAGAGTGAACTGCGCAGCACCAGATTTCGACGAAAGCTGTGATCCGAGAGTCGGATACTGCCACGAAGGTACACGGTACGTACCGGTGAAGCTGGTCGACGTAGCAGGCCTCATACCCGGCGCACACGAGGGAAAAGGCCTTGGAAACAAGTTCCTGACAGATCTGAACGAGGCCGACATCCTGATACATATCGTCGACTTCTCAGGTGAGACAGATATCGAGGGAGAGCTGACAGAAGGTCACGATCCGAGGGAAGACATAGACTTCCTTGAAGAAGAGCTGGATATGTGGTACCTTGAGATACTGGAGAAAGGTATCGAAAGATATGACAACAAGCGCAGGCAGAAAGAAGTGAAGCTGGAGGAAGAGCTAGCGGAGCAGATGAGCGCTTTCAAGACTAACAAGAACGAGATCAAACAGATAATTCTACAGGTAGGCCTTGAGCTCGACCCTGACACCTGGGAGCAGGAGAACAGGGAGGAACTGGCACGTGAGATCAGGAAAGAGACGAAGCCGATGATAGTCGCCGCAAACAAGATGGACATGGAGAAAAGCCAGGAAAACTTCGAGGAGATCACGAACGACCCCGAGTACGAACACCTTGACTTCGTACCTGTCTCAGCGCACGCGGAAAAAGCGCTGAAGAACGCAGCTGAACAGGAAGTCGTCGACTACTACCCGGGAGACGAGGAGTTCGAGATCTTGACGGAAGATCTTCCGGAGGAGAAGAAAGAAGGCCTTGAACAGATAAGAGGTTTCATGGACGAGTACGGCGGTACAGGCGTGCAGAGAGCGCTGGAAGAGGCCCTGTTCGAGGAGCTCGGCGTCATGGCCGTCTTCCCTGGCGGCGCTGACGGCCTCGGAGATGAGCACGGAAACATACTACCTGACTGCTTCCTCCTACCTGAAGGCGCGACGGCAGAGGACTTCGCCTACACGATCCACTCAGATCTTGGAGAAGGCTTCTTACATGCGATAGACTGTAGAGAAAAAAGGCAGATCGGCAGCGACCACGAACTAAGCCACAGAGACGTCATAGAAATTGTCTCAGCCAACCAGTAAAAATTACTTTTCCTGGTCGTCGAAGAACTCTCCCTCCACCTCGAAATCCTCCAGATCCTCTTCCTCACCGTCGAGAAACTCCCTCACCTTCTTCAGGCCTGTGAACGGTGTCGGGAAAGGCCTTGTGTACTCCAGATCTTTGTCCCTGTATTCCTGGTACTTGGTGACAGCTTTCGCCACTCCCATACCTCCAGCGAGGTAGCCACCGACCAGCGCGGCGTACACAGCCGGTTCAGAAGGCCTTCACGGTCGAACCCGATGTCAAGTGCGATCACAGGCACTGAAGCACTCAGCATCCAGCCCAGGAAGTTGCTGATAGGTACCCCGTAGAAGAATGATTCGCTGTAACTCCAGAACTTTATCGCCACTGCAGCAGGATCAAGTACGAGGTCAAGGAACAGCACAGTCGCTACAACGACAGGAAGCCTGAAACCCAGTTTCCTGGTACGCTCAGGGAACAGAAGAAGTATCAGAAGGTAGGCGTTCACCACAAGCGGGATGAAAAAATCGGAAGACCTAGAGGAACTTTACCCGCTATCAAAGGCCCTAGCTCGATCAGGTACTGCAACTCACCGTAGGGAAAAAACCCCGTGGTAATCCCCACATACTCGATGATATAGCTGTAACCAGTCAAAAAGACAAGGCCTAATAACGCTCTCCTGTCAAGAAGAGGTTTCAGACCCGCAATAAGAGGAAGCCGCATCACAAGAGTTCCAACCAGAATGAGGTAAGGGTTGTAGGAAAGGAAGCCAGGTAGAAGCCCTTCGGTAGACGCGAGCAACATCACCGCCCCCGACCGCAGGAAACACCGCCGAGATAGTGAAACGGTTCTCCTCCACGACTTTTTCCAGATCCATATCCAGAGATTTGTGGACATCCACTTAACAGTTACATGCCTCCCAGCCGAGTAAAGGCCTAAAAACATGGAAGCCAGAAGATATTCCCATGACACGTAACCTAGGTCTGGTAGTGGCGAAGTACCACAGCGAGATAACCGGAAAGATGAGGGAGAAAGCAGAGGAAGCTGCAGAAGACAACGGGGCAGAAGTCCAGACAGTGATCAAGGTTCCAGGGTCATTTGACACACCTCTGGCAGCCCAGAAACTTGCAGAAAAAGAGAAGATAGACGCGGTCACGGTCATGGGTGCGATAGTGAAAGGAGACACAGATCACGACCAGATAATAGGACACTCCACTGCCAAAACCCTCCAGGAGATCTCACTGGAAACAGAAACCCCTGTAACCATGGCTATAACAGGCCCCGGAATGACAGCAGAGGAGGCCTACGAAAGGATAGATTACAGTTACGACGCGGTCGAGTCAGCCCTGGAGATGGTGGAGGAACTGGACCGGGC
>JBDGSM010000003.1:0-43457 GCA_042217545.1 Candidatus Nanohalobium sp.
CTTTCCACGATCATCTTGTCGTCTCTCTCGAGTACGCCTGAGAATGCTATCATGGCTGCGTAGAGGCCTCCGAACATCCCCAGGTCTATGATGAAGAACCATTTCGGGGTCACGGTAAACAGGTAATTTGAGAGGCTCCAGGGGAGGAAGATGCTTATTCCGCCGATGATCCACACCTTGAACGTTTTGAGCTTTAGGGGAGGTCTTCCCAGGAATCTGTAGCTCATCAGGAGGTTGAATGCTGCAACTATCAGGAAGCTGGCTGTTGTGGCGTAGGCAGCTCCCAGGATACCCATATCGAGCGGCACGATGAAGAGGTAATTCAGTATGAGGTTTGATACTCCTAGCATTGCTGAGGTCAGAAAGTTCAGTTCTGTTCGGTCATAGGCCTGGTAGATGTTGTTAACCGGGCCTGTCAGTGATGAAGCCAGGAATCCTACCGATAAGACGCTCAGCACCTTCGAGGCCTGGTAGTATTCGTTTCCGAAGAGGAGCAGTGCTGTTCTCGGGAAAAGGAAGATAACGAGGAAGATTGGAACCGCGACTATAGAGACCCATTTAGTCAATGTTCTGAAGATATCTGCGTTCAGACCTTCCTTACCTTTTGATTTGAGCTTGGAGGCGCTCGACATGAAGACTGAGTAGAAGATTGATGAGAAGCTGAAGATAAGCAAGGCAAAGGGATATGCTGCATTGTAAAGCCCTACGCTTGTTGTTCCGATGAAATACTGTATCATGTAGGTGTCTATCTGGTTTGATATTACTCCGAAGACTCCGCCGGCTACGAGCGGAACTGAGAAGTATCCCAGCTCTTTGAAGTTGTACTCGGGTGTGCTCTCAAGGACCTCATCAGGTGTCACCTTCCTGTAGAAGTAATAGGCTATCACTCCGCCGCAGATCACTGAGAACGAGAACGAGAATGCAGCACCGAGATAGCCGAAGCCCGCGTAGATCGCTATGGCGGTCAGCACTACCTTTATCACATTGACAGATATCTGTCCGGTGTATGCTGTGGGCTTCATGTTTTCGTAGCCTTCCCCGACGTTCGTGAGAACTTTTGTAGCTCCGAGGAACGGGAGAGATACTGCCACGAATCTTATCGGCCAAAGGGATAGAGGTTCTTTGAATATTTCGTAAGCGATAAACCCTGAGCTGAGGAATAGCAATATTCCCAGTAAAGAGCTGGATGCCAGGACCATGATCAGTCCTGAATGTATTGTTCCCTTTATCTTGCTGTATTTCTCTTTTCCCCTGTAATCTGAAACGTATTTCTGCACCCCTTGGTGAAAGCCGAGGAACGCGAAAGTCGTAACAGTGGAATAGACGCCCATCATCAGCGTAATTACCCCGTAATCTGTAGGACCGAGGAATCTTCCTGTCATCAACCGGTATAGAAGAGCGAGGGACTTGGCGGACAGTGTGGCTACAAACATTACTCCAGCCCCCTTCACGATTGATCTCAGCGCTGAATCCTTCTCGTCCCGGTCCTGCATACTAAATAAAAGGCCTCTCTAAGCTATAAAAAAAGTGATAGAAAATCCTCAATTGTAATGGCTACAGTAATTTTTGGATTGGATGGAGCGGACCCGGAACTGATCGAAAGATGGCTTGATGAGCTCCCTAACTTCAAGAAGATAAAGGAAAAGGGTTTCTTTGGAAGTTTCAAGACTACTGAGCCCCCTATCACTGTACCGGCGTGGATGTGTATCTTCTCGGGGAACAGGCCTTCAGATTTTGATTCATATGACTTCAGGACTGTTGATTTCGAAGACTACAGAATAAACGTTTCTAACTCAACTAATTTTAGGGGTAAAAACCTGATAGATAATTCGGAAGATGTGATCAGCTTTCGTGTTCCGGGAACTACGCCGAAATATCCGATAGATGGTTACATGGTATCAGGTTTCATAGAGGGAGAGCAGCTAAGTTTCGAGCCCGAGTCCCTAGAGGATGAGCTTGAGGACATAGATCTTGACTTACAGGAATTTGAGGGGGATAGATCCGAGAAGAAGGAAATCTCGAGAAGCAACTTCAAGAAAAACTATCGGGTATTCGAGAGCTTGCTTGAAGAGAAGAACTTCAAGACTGCTTTCTCGGTTTTCCGACTGGTTGACACCCACATGCACAATGTCGATGAACAGAAAGATATGCTTGAAGTCTACAAGTTAGCTGACAAGTACCTTGGGAAGATGATGGATTTAGCGGAGAAGGAAGAACACGATCTTGTTGTTCTGTCGGATCACGGCTCTATGCAGACTGAAAGGAAACTTTATCTGAACAATTACCTGAGACAGAAAGGATTTCTCGAGTACCAGGATGAAGAGAGCTCCGTTCTAAGAAGATATGAGGAGAAGATAGGATCACTTCTTGTAAATTTAGGTTTCAAGAAGGAGGTAAAAAAACTTCTATCTATCTACTCCAGCTTGACCGGCAAGGATCCTCAGCAGACACAGGGCACAATCCTTCCAAACATCAAGAAAGAAGAAACTGAGGCCTTCTGCTATATCTCCGGAGTCTCCAGGTACGGTGCTATCTGGCTGCACGATGACAGGTTCAGCAAAGGTGTGGTCGAGAACAGAGAGAAAAAGGCAGATGAAATAGAAGAGCAAATTCAGCAAGAAAAGTTCATAGATGAAGTGGCCAGGCCTGAAGACTTCTGGACAAACCCTGAAATGCCCGATATCCTTGTAAAAGCAGACAAAGGAATAGTCATAGGAGGAGAACCCTACAATGTTAATTTCCACAAAACCTCAGCCGTCGTCCATGACGGAAGAGGTCTTCTAGCTGGGATAGGGCCTTCTTTCGAAAAGGGAATATCAGTTGAGAAGAACTATAGGGATATAGCTCCGACAATCCAGGCCTTGCAGGGGGAAGTCGATATCTCAACAGGGGACGTTCTCGAGGAGATAATTGCTGACGTAGACTACGGGAAGGAGTTGAAGGGATTGGATATTTAGGATGCTAATTCACTATTTTTAATGTGTAAAATGGAATCAAAAAAAGTAGCTGTTTTGGCTTCGAGATTCTACAGATATGGAGGAATCCCTAGAGTCGTCACAAGGCTGTTGGATAATCTTGAGGAAATTGAGGGGTTAGAGTTTGATGTTATAACTTCGAGGACAGACTTTTATTGGGCTGAAAGAGTGGATGCAGATATAAAACAAATTTCAACTTATCCTCACCCGGTTCTAAGTTTCTTCAACCCTTTAACTATCAGGAAAATGGAGGAATATGACCTTGTATGGATTCATAACACATATTTGAACAGGCTGTCTACAATATTGGACACTCCAACTATTGCTACTTTTCATCCTCCACATAGGAGATATTCAAGCATATTTGACTTTGAAAGAGGTGTTCAAGCCACTCTAGAATCTTTTCTTCAGGAAAGAGGGTTGAGATATCTACAGTTCACAGATAGAGTGGTCGGTATTTCAGATGAGGTTAGGGAAAGGTTAACGGAGCATTATAAAGCAAATGCTGTTAGAATTTATCATGGGGCCGATCTTCCTGCGAGTGAGAAGTCAGCAACGTCTGAAGAATTTATATTCGCATTTGCTGTGGATGCAACCGTAGAATCTGTTGCTGAGGATTATCCCGTAAAGGCGCTGACTTCAACAGGTCAGATAGAGGAAATAGAGGATAAGACGGATTCAGGCCTTATTTCTGCAATCAAGAGATCTAAGTTTGTGGTTTCCGGGTCTTTTCAAGAGGGTTTCGGCCTTGAGCCTGTTGAAGCAGCTTTCTGCGGCAAGCCGGCAGTTGTTAGGGCAGTAGGAGGACACGAAGAAACTATAAATCACGGTGAAACAGGTTATCTGGCTAATAATAGTAAGGAATTCAAAAAGTTCGTAGAAAAATTATGGGGGGATGAGGCTCTAAGGGAAAAAATGGGCGGGAAGGCCTTTGAAAGAGCTAAAGATAAATTTACTTGGAGAAGAGCTTCTTTGAAGTATCTAGAGGAATTTAATGATCTTATGGGTACAAGTTTCCAACTAAACTAAAAGTCTATGTTATCTGTTTCGCTCTGGTACCGGCCTTCCCTCTCTATAATTTCTCCTTTACCGATCTTACTTAGGAGCATTCTTAGATCTTCTCTTAGTATGGTTTTTTTCAGGTCTGATTCTCCCTTTGTTGGCTCCCAACTACCATTCTCAAATCGCCAGGCAGTATCATAAGATACATAGCCATCGATTACACTTCTCCCGGCTTTCGGACATTTCTCTACTAAGTTAATCCCATCATTTTTGAGCGAAGAGCCTTTCATCAAGTTAAGCGCTGTTTCTGTCAGGTCAATTAATCTTGCGTTTTCTTCTTGAATGCCATCGTAGTTGAGGAATACTGTTGGTACTTCCACTAGCTCCCTACTCATAGGGTGGCCGTGTGCAAATCTACGCCTAAAATTTTTTCTTTCACCTAAGAGTTCGCCGTGATCTGAGGTGAATATTATCAGAGTGCTTTGCTTCAATCCTCTTTTCTCAAGCTCCTCTATATGTTCCCAAAAATGGCTTTCGACACTCTTGCTACCTTCTTCATATTTCTCATGTATGTTTTCAGAGCCTCTGACCTCTCCATCTTCCATCTGATGTGCTAGCAGATCGTTACCATGACCCATCTCCCCATAGGGTATATGTGTGTCCATGGCTCTTTCGATGTAGACGAATGGTGGTTCTATTTCGTCTAGTTCCTTCGCTTCAGGTGTGTGCTTCAGTACTGTATTTCTTACTGGGTCCAGTTCGTTGTCGTAGAAGCTGCCGTTCTCAAAGAAGTCGAATATCGTCCTGTGGTGGGCTGAGAGAGTATCGTTGAATCCTCTTACGCTGTGGTTCTCAGGGCTTTTGCCTGTGATCAGAGATGCGAAGGATACTGGGGTATGCAGTGACGGTGCTAGCGTGTTAATCACATTTCCCTCTTCTGCTATGCTGTCTGGAACGTGGTCATATCGCAGGGAGTCTGAGACGAAGATGAAGATGTTCTCGAATTCGCTCATATATCTACTTCCTCTATTTCCTTGTGATATGTTATTGACTCGAGTTTTTGAAGAGTTTTTGTTTCTTTCTTTAATTTGCCGAGTAGGCTTTGAGTTATTTCTTCGTCTCCGTAGAGATGCTCTCCGTCCTCATCTATGACTGCTCTGTTTTTCCCATCTGTTATCATTTTACAGGATTTTTCTTCATCGTCAATGTTTTCTGCGATGGCGTAACCTTTGGCCTCGAAGGGTTCTCTATCCAGCAACGACTCTATCATTTTTTGTATCTCTCTCAGGGTTGTGATATCTTCTGGCTCGAACAATCCGTCTAGATTGGTTTCCTCGCTGTAAATGATGAAAGGGACTTTCAGCATCTCATCGGAGCATGAAGGTGTATCGTGTCCTTGTGCAGGCTCCTCGTGTTCCAGGGAGTTGTCGAAGAAGAGCTCTCCGTGGTCAGATGTAATTATGAATACGGTTTCGGGGTTTTCCCCCCTGTATTCGGTGATGAAGTCCTTTAACTGCTTGTCGATATATCTTATACAGTCGTCGTATAGATTGATTCTTTTCTGCAAATTTTCGCCTTTCGCCTTCTCCCTAGCGTTCACTACACCGTCTTTAGGCCGGTAGTAAGATGAAAATTTTCTACTGAATCCTATAGGGGGAGAATATGCAGCGTGGACCTCCATGAAGTTGCAGAAGGCGAATAAAGGTTTTTCTACCTGCTTTCCTTTTCTTTTGATTCTTCTGATGCTTTTGGTAGATCCGTAGTCGGATATGCCCCACCTTTTGCCGAATTTTCTCTCGAACTTGAAACCAGCTAACTTCAGGACTGTTCCCGGGCCCTTCTTCGCTGCTTTCTTCATGGCTGAGAGGTACTTTTCTTTCCTTGAGTCCCAGTCGCCTCTATGTATTTCCTTTAGCATTTCGTTTGAGTCTCTGTTGCCCATGTCCGATGCCCAGAGCTGGAAGTCGAAGTCGTCGAAGGCCTCATCGTATCCGTAGAGGTCGTTCACCCACATGTTGTTGCTGTTTCCGTAGGTATGGTATCCTTTTTCCTTGAGGGAGTTCACTAAGAGATTTTCCCTTTCCAGCTCAGGGTTCTCGTTGCTGATTATCTTGTGGTCGGAAACGAGATCTCCTGTGAATATCGATGCATGGCTCGGGACACTCCAGAAGGAGTTTGCGTAACATTTCTCGAATTTTACGCCTTTCTCAGCCAAGCTGTCTATGAAAGGGGAAGTCTCCCTCTCATATCCGTAACAGCCTAGGTGATCAGGCCTCAGGGAATCTATGACCAAAAGCATTATGTCTGGTTTGTCCACTGAAGCCATACTCAGGGAAGAATTTTGGAGTCTTAAATAAGATACGAAACAAATATCTGGCATGACCAAGGTTCTTGTAGTAGGCTGGGATGGAGCAAGTCATAAACATTTGCAGGAGATACAGCCTGAGTTCTATTCCTCGCTGAAGCATAAGGGAAAGCTTTTGCCGGAAGATGTCTACAGAGGTATTCCGATCGATTCGGGTACTGCCTGGACTACTATCACAACTGGTGTCGAGGTTGAGGATCACGGTTTTCTCAGCATCAACAACGTCGTGGAGTCAAGGAAGCTTCTAGGCCTTACCAAGAAGTTGACGAAGAACATCCCGCACAAGAAGCTGAGGACTTATGCCTACTACGGGCCTAACAAGCTGTTCAACCTGAAGGACAGGACTCCGAGGAGTACTGATGTCGAGTATAAACGTGTCTGGGATTATATCGATGGTAAGACTCTGAGCCTGGGAGTTCCCTTGACCTATCCTGCGTGGAAACAAGAGGGTGTGATGTTCTCCGGTATCCCCGCACCTTTAGAGGGTTCGAGGCCTGCGACCCATCCCGAAAAATACGGGGAGTACAGGAAGAGGTACAACGCGTACTACTACCTGGACGAGAAGAAGACGCCTCTGGAGGAGGAGTCGCAGCCGAACCTGGAGGAGTACAAGGACAAGATCTACGAGTACAATGAGGAGGCCTTCGACGTTATCAGGGAATTAGATGAAGAGGAGGGTTTCGAGTTCGTCTTTGCGGTCTTCCCGATAATAGACGACCTTCTCCATGCCCTGGACCCGGAAGAGGACTGGGATGAGATAGAGAAGGCCTATAACTGGATAGATGAGAGGACGAAAGAACTTGTCAATGATCTGGATCCTGAACACGTCCTGGTGATCAGCGACCACGGAATGATGCCTGCGGAGGAATCGCTGAACCCGAACCAGTACCCGGGACTGAAGATGGATCACGACCCTATGAACGGTATATGGGCCTCGGACACCGACCTGGGCCTTGAGGAGCAGAAGGACGTGACTCCTGCGATCCTGGAACTGTTCGGAAAGAAAGATTTCGAGCCGGAGAAGATGGAGATGGAAATAGATACATCGGAGGATGAAGGCCTCGAAGACATCTCGGTCTAAGTTTTCTTTAAATCCCTTTATCTACAATCCTAGACTGTGATAGATCAATGACGGATAATACTGTAGAGCTTTCGGAGGAGACATACGGCCTTCTGGCAAAGAGAGCAGAAGACAAAGGTTTCGATACAACAGATGAGTACATCAACTACGTTCTTGACCAGGTAGCTGAGAAAGCGAAGAAAAAGATGGAGGATGAAGAAGGCGAAGAGTTCAGCGAAGAAGATGAGGAAAAGGTCAAGAAAAGGTTGAAAGGCCTCGGATACCTCGACTAACTTCCTATCTTTCTTTTTCTATACCGGTCCATTTATTAATCAAGGTGCATAAGTTATGCATCATGCCCAGGAAGACTATCTCCCTGCCGGAGGATCTCGCGGACTTCGTGGATGAGAACCATATCAATCTCTCCAGATTCGTCCAGGACAAGCTTAGAGAGCTCGCTGACTCTGAAAACGGAGATGAGGATGAGATAACGGAGGAGCAGGCGAAAGAGATCTACCAGAAGCTGGAGAAACTGGGCTACTTAGACAGGTAGAGTTACAATGGAGAAACACAGAAGGACTTTGCTTAAAGCAGCTTCTTACAGGGTTTTCGCAACTCTAACAGTCTTCGCAGTTTCATTCGCATATACAGGAAGCTTTGCTTCGGCAGCGAGTATAGGCCTTACAGCTGCTGTCGCTAAAACAATGCTGTATTATTTGTGGGAGAGGCTCTGGAACAACATCTCCTGGGGCCTTGAGGTAGAAAACTAATGCTAGGTGACAAATTAATGTACGAAAATCAGAGATTTTCTGGACATACAGAAAATTACGGTGAAATTTTGAACGAAGATTTGAAGAAATCTTCTTGCAGAAAACACGCGAGGCGAGTTTTCAAATGAAAGTTATCGGTATAGACGCGGCTACTTGGGACATGATAAAACCTCATAGAGACGAACTTCCAAACTTTGACAGGCTGATGAACGAATGCGATTACAAGACTGTGACTGTCGAGGAGACGCCAAAGTCAGCTCCTCTGTGGACTTCGATCTTTACAGGCCTTCGTCAGAGCCAGCACGGCCACAAAGATTTTGTGGTTGACGACGATTTACAGAAAAGGGAGGATATAGATGGGGACTTTGTCTGGGAGGTCATGGAGGACATAGATTCCAGGATACTGCAGATTCCTTCGATTATCCCGCCGATCAACTACAACACAAGTTATGAGCCGGAGGGCTTCGGAGTCTCCAGCGATCTGGAAGAACTGGAGGCCGACAGGAAGAAGCTGATCGAGAAGTCGAAGGAAGTTCTTGAAGACGATCCCGAGTTCTTCGCTGTCGTCTTCATGCAGCTTGATCGCGTCAGCCATTTCTACTGGGACGATAAGGATCTGATCCTGGAATGGTACAGGAAGATGGATGAAGTCCTGGGAGAACTGCTGGAGTACTACGACTTTGACGGCGATGAACCGCTTGTAGTACTTTCAGATCACGGTTTCGCGGAGTTCGGTGAGGGAAGGATCCAGACGCTGCCAGAGGAGACTCCTCACGGCACTCTTGAGGGCGACCACCACGAGGACGCTGTCCTGATCACGAAAAACGTTAATTTCGAGATTGAGCAGCCTGAGGACGTCGCGAAATCTATCCTGAATCATTATGGCTACGACGTGGAGGAGTTGTCATAATGCAGAAAATCTACAGGTTTTCGAATTACGGCTATGATCATCCAGAGCACAAGAAAAGGACTTAAGTACTTAGGTGAGTAAGTTACTAGTATGGGAGATATCAAGGTTTCGGTTCCGGATGAGAAAGAAGAAAAATTCAGGAAAGCTGCTATGAAGGTTTTCGGACACAAGAGAGGCTCTATCAGCAAGGCTGCCACCAAAGCTTTGGATGAGTGGGCGGAAAGAATGTCTTTTGAGAAGGATTTGAAGATGCCTGAGGATCCTGTAGAATTCCTTGAAGGCAACATGGCTGGAGTTGAGGAGAGTGGTGTTGAACTTCAGGAACAAGCTAATGAGGTAAGATCAGATGAAGTGTCTAATTGATGCGAACATCTTCCTGGAAGCTCAGCTTGAACAGGGAAAAAGTGAAGTCTGCAGAGAGTTCCTTGCTGAGGTCAGAGATGGTGACATTGAAGGAGTTTTGACTATGTTTCACGCCGATACTATAGCGGTGATGATGGAGAATAGGGGTTTCCAGGACAAGATTTCTGGGTTCATGCTCAGTCTCTACATGTATGAAGGGCTGGACGTATTTACTCTAGAGTTATCAGGGAAGGCTAAAGCTATGATGTCTGATACTGGACTAAGTTTCGATGACAGTATAGCCGTTCAGACAATGAAGGAGCTTGAAATAGAAAAAATTGTTTCATACGATGATGACTTTGATGGATTGAAGGAAAGAACTACTCCTGAAGAAGTCCTAAAAAATACTACGTGATTATATCTATGCCAGAAGCACCAGTTACACGTGAAGAGATCGAGAACGCGCCTATAAAGGCAAAAATCAGGGCAGGAGAGGAAGTTGTCAAGCGAGCGCTTGAGGAGTACGACACCGATAACGTCGTCATCGGTTTCACCGGTGGCAAGGACTCCACTCTTACGGCCTGGCTCGTGAAGAGGGTCTGCGAGGAGCACGGCTTCGACAAGCCGCGCTTCATGTTCGTGGACCACGGCCAGCACTTTGACGAGCTGGAGGACTACGTGGAAAGACTCGCAAGCGACTGGGGATTCGAAGTCCTGGTAGCCAGAAACGATGACCTGATCGAGAAAGCAGATCAGCCCGGAGACATGGTTCCTGTAGCTGAACTTAACGAGACCAACCAGGAGGAGGCAGCAAGGATCGACGAAGAACTTGAAGAAGTACCATGGCTTATGGATACTGAAGCAGGAAACCACCTCCTCAAGACCGTGCCGATGAACGAACTCCTGAAAAAAGAAGGTATCGAAGCAGTCATCAACGGAGTTCGCTGGGACGAACACGAATCCAGGGGGGACGAGGACTTCTACAGTCCAAGGGACAACCCAGACCACATCAGAGTACACCCGATCCTACAGCTAACAGAAAGAGATGTCTGGGACGTATCCTGGTTCCACATGGTACCGGACATCACAGGAATCGACATAGACGAATACCCGGAGAGTCCAGAAGACCTCCCCGAAGGCCTCGCAAAGGATGACGTACCGATCTCGCCAAAGTACTGGGCAGGATTCAGAAGTCTGGGATCCGAAGTATCCACGGACAAGAGCGCCGAAGAACCAGCATGGCTCCAGGACGTAGAGAACACGAAGGAAAGAGCTGGAAGAGCCCAGAACAAGGACGACAAAGAGATTATGGACAAGTTGAGAAAGCTAGGATATATGTGAGCTAGTATTAAGGCCTGAAAAGGCCTAATCTTTCTTTATTTTTTAATATCGAGTCTGTTTGTAGTTGTGGCTCAGGCTTTTGAGCTGTCCCATTTCTATTGTCTTGTCTTGGGGTATTGGGCCATCTCTATGTGAGAGAGAACTTGAGTACTTAGGTGAGTAAGTTAGTTTTATGGGCGGGATCAAGGTTTCGGTTCCGGACGATAAGGAGGAGAAGTTTAGGGAAGCTGCTATGAAGGTTTTTGGCCACAGAAGAGGTTCTATCAGCAAGGCTGCTGAAAAGGCCTTAACTGAATGGGCGGAAAGAATGAATGATGAAGAGATTAATAAGTCGCAGGGACTGGGAGATTCCCTTAATGGGAATCTTGCTGATATAGAAAAATCAGGTTTAGAGTTACAGGAAGAGAGAAGGCGATTTCTGGAAGTACCTGGAAGGAGCTTATGACTCCGATGGAGATCTAAGTCAGCCAGCGCCCAGAATCTGCTCGTATGATGCAGAGGAAAAGAAATTTCTGAAGAGGATATTAGACTATCTGGGCCTTGAAGTCAGTATACAGCAGAATAATGTATACGTCAAAGTCGCTAGTAGCGAAAGTTTCTTTGAGAATGTCAATCTGGTTTACGGGAAGAGAGCGCCCTGAGGCCTTTCTGTTATCTATATCCTGTTCTACCAATGGAGTATTTAAGGTCCGTGTCCAAGTTTCTTCTCTATGAAACGTTACTTGATCGGTTTGCTGGCTTTAGTGGTAGTTGCTTCTGGATGTGCGGGTTCTGGTCCGGCCAACAGTGGCTCGGGTGGAGCTGCTTTTTCTTCCATGAGTCCGCAGCAGAAGTACAGCCATCTGATCTCTAGTAACCAGGATGCTACTTACCATGTCAGTTACAACATGACTTTTGACATGAATGCTGGGGATAGCAGAATGAGTGGCTTGCTGGGCATGATCAAGGCAATCTTTGAGAACGCTGATATTGATCTTTACAGCTACAAAGGAGATGTGAAGAGTGTTGTTTCGGTTTCTGCGCTTGGTTCGCAGAGTGTGACGGCGACATATCCTATCAAGGATTCGAACTACTCGGTTCAATGTTCGGAATCTGCAGGTTCGTCGGATCTTTCGTGCTCCTTCTCACAGTCATCAGGACTGGGTTCAGGGAACAGCGCGATGAGTACAACACCTTCCCAGGACTTCAGCGACGACCTGGATAAGATCAACCTCAGCTACGAAGGAAAGAAGACGGTAGCTGGACGTAAATGCGCCAGCTTCTCGGTAAGTATGCCTCCATCTCTCATGAACAGCAGCACTGTCCAGGGAGATGTCACAGGCCATCTATGTGTGGATATGGAGAAAGGATTCATGTCCAGGATGGCTATGAACATGTCAATGGAGTCGTCAACAGGATTCGGAAACAACACAACTCCTGCAAACGTGTTCATAGAGTTCAAGGCCAAAGATTACAGCGAAGACGTCACAGCGTCCGATCTTGAACTGCCTAAGAACATGATCGTAGACCTCAAATGTGATGGAGGCCTTACAGGCCGTGTCTACTCCAGAGACTTCAGCGGACAGGCAGACCTTGATGTAAACGGAGAGCAGATGCAGAAACAGATCAGTTCCGGACAGATCCAGACATACAACCTGACACAGTACAGGACAAGCGGAGCCAACAGCCTCAACATCACAGCAGGAGGCGAAACCTACTCTGACAGCTGCTACCACTACGACTTCGGAGGCCTTTCCTGAAGAAGAGTCCTGAAGACTTCCTATCTCCCTTCCTTTTTTTATTCAAGAAGCTCTCTGGCGCATTCCCTTACTGAATCCGCAGAGTTCCTGCCCGGCTTCCATCCGGTCGACTTCAGCTTCTCTATCTCAAGCCTCATCTCCGGAACATCGCCGTCCCAGCCTTTCTCCCCGCCCGTGTAAGAGTATTCCGGGTCGAGACCCATCTCATCACTTACAATATCCGCGATGCCGTCCACATCTATAGAGTCCTCGGAACCTATGTTGAAAGCAGTCCCCGAGGCCTTCCAGGCCTTGATTATACCCCTCACAGTGTCATCCACGTGTAGATAGCTCTTCCTCTGCTTCCCGTTGCCGAGGATCGTCAACTCCTCAGGATTATCCTTCAGTTTATGTATGAAATCGTAGATAACGCCTTTCTGATTCCTGCCGCCGACAATATTTGCCAGGCGGACGATAGTCGCATCTATACCGAAGATCTGCTGATAGACCTGGCACATGTGTTCGCCTCCGGCCTTTGTAGCGCCGTACATCGATATAGGATCAAGCAAAGCATCTTCAGGCGTCGGAATCTCCGCGTCCTCGCCATAAACTACGGAAGAAGAGGTGAAGACTAACTCCTCCACACCTGAACTCTCACAGGCCTCCAGAACATTCTTCGTACCTCTCAGATTCTCTTCGAAATCCTTATCCTGGTCATCAGGGAACGTGTTCACCTTGGGATTAGCGGCCAGATGAAAGACAGCATCTACATCTGAAAAAGCATCTTCAAGGCCTTCATAATTCTTTATATCATGTTCAACCAGCTCTGCATTCTCCGGAACGTTTTCCTCAAGACCTGAGGACATGTTGTCGACAACCTTGACCTCGTGATCCTCGAGCAGTTTTTCCGATAGCCTTGATCCTATGAAGCCAGCTCCTCCTGTGACCGCGACCTTCATACCTGAAACTTTGTCAGTGGAACTTAAAGGCCTTGCAGCCTTAGATTTTCCCTGGTTTTAGGGAAAGTTTTTATATCATGTTGAGGTAACCTTTGCGTTATGAGACTTAGCGTTGTACTGCTGGTTTCTCTTGCTTTACTGGCTTCAGGATGTGCTTCGCTTGGAGGAGGGATGACGACGGAGCAGAAGTTCAAGTCACAGCTCCAGGATATGACACAGTCCAACTACCACGTGAAGTACAAGATCTCTGCGAGCGGCAAGGCAGGGATCCTTGAGGGAGCGGTTCAGACTCCCGAGATCTACAGCAAGGGGGGCCAGTCCAAGTTCGTGGCAGGTTTCAGCTTCGGCATAGCGAGCGGTCAGATAGCCGCGTACGACATCTTCAGCGAAAGTCCCGTGATCTGTACTACATCCGGTTCCAGTTATGGGATGGGATCTCAGACCGGGCCACAGTGCAGCGTCTCCTCGAGCAACGTCTCCTTCTCGAAGGAGAAGATCGACAGATTCATGAAGAACATCTCCCTGGAGATGAAGGGGACGGAGACGGTGGCAGGAAGGAAATGCAACATGTACGAGATCACCTCCGCAGAGAACCTGACGGACAGGCTACCTGACCAGGCCTCACAGTACGGCCAGGGCAAGGTGAACATCTGTCTCGACAGCGGAAAGGGATACCCCGCGATCATCAGCGTCAAGGCGAACCAGACATCGCAGATCAGGGAGTCCGAAGGCCTCACAGAGGTCTTCAGGCTTGAGGTCAAGGAGTACAACACCGACTTCCCTGACGGCGTCTTCGAGGTCCCTGTCGACGCTGCAGCCAGCCTCTCCTGTGATCCGTTCGAGGCAACGGTCACCACCTTCGACTACAGCGGACAGATCAAGATCTCCGTCAACGGCGGAGAGAACATGACAAGACAGGTCGAAGCCGACTCCAAGGAGACCTTCAGCCTCGACAGCAGCAAGAAAGACAGCTTCAGCAACGAGATCACTGTCTACACCGACAGCGGAGAGAGCCACACCGCAAGCTGCTACGGAAGCATCGGAGGCCCGAACTACTGACCACGAAAAATCCTTTTCCTTCCCTCTTTTTTCTTCCACGCACCGATTTTTAACCCTCCGGAACCACAGAGTTCAACGTGAAACACCGAACCCTGGTAATCCTCGCCGCGGTACTCCTCGCCTCTGGCTGCGCATCCCAGACACCGCCGGAGGAAAGACTGAAACAGCTCAGCTCGCAGGCCTCCAACGCCACCTACAAGGTAACTTACGAGATGGAGAGGCCTGGAACATCCGTCATCAGGCAGGGCCTCACGGACCCGGTCCTCTACAGCTATGAAGGAGAGACCATGTTCAGCACCTCCACGTCCTTCATCGGGGGAAAGGCCCTGATGAACATCTACGAATACACCGAGGGAAAATCAATAACGTGCATCACCAGGAAGATCGCTGGCGCCCCTGAAAAAAGCTGTCAGATCTCAAACACGACCACAAGCCTGTATACAGAGGCCTCACGGTACGCGGACAAAGCAGACAGCATAAACGTTGCATACCTCGGAGAAAGGAAGTTCGCGGGAAGAAAATGCGGCATGTTTGGCCTGGGGATACCGGAAAAACAGTTCAAGGCCTCCTCCAGAAACACTGGCGCAAACGTGAAGCTCTGCGTCGACAAGAAAAAAGGATACGTCGCCTACATCCAGATCAACCTCACCAACCCGATCAGGACAGCGACAGGAAAAATAAACACGATACTCCAGCTGAAGGCTCTCAACTACTCCTCAAAGGTGAAAAAGAGCAGAATCGAAACTGGAAAAGGCCTCGTAACCTCCACAAGCTGTAACCCTCTCAAAGCCCAGGTTACGTCCCTTGGATACAAGGGAAAGTTTAACCTATCCGTCAACGACGCTAATACAACCTACAGCCTGAAGAAGGCGGAGAGCAAGGCCTTTGATCTATCTAACTCTTCTATCAACGGTGTGAACGATGTGAAAGCTTTTTATTCCGGCAAAGTTTCGTCTGCTTCCTGTAACGCTACTGCAGGCTAGGTTGCCCGAGGACGGTGGTAAATTAAAAGTTCGATGAAAAAGTTCTTACATGGCAAAGCAGAGGATATCACTTACCCTTGATGAGGACCTTCTGGAGAAGATAGACGCAGAAGTAGACCGGAAGGATCTGAACCGTTCCCAGATGATGGATCAGGTGGTCTCGGAGTATCTCTCCTCACAGGGCCTGGATACCGCTGTCGTTTTCTGCGGTGGCGAAGAAGCGAAATCTATGCAGGTCTACGATGGAAAGCCTGTGCTGAGCCATGTGCTGGATCATCTCTCATCCGAAGGTATCGACCGAATAGTACTTCTCGTAGGGCCTAACAAGGATGAAATTGAGGGTCATTTCGGCTCCGAGTACCGTGGAAGCGCACTGGAATACATGGAAGAGCAGGAGCCTGAAGGAACAGCCTCTGCACTGGAGAAAGTGAAGGAAAAGATAGGTAAGACCTTTGTCGCAGTCAACGGACATGTTGTTACGGACGTAGATCTCCAGGACATGCTGAAAGTCCACAGGGACGAGGGAAACGTCGCCACAATGGCGTTGACGACTGTAGAGAACCCCTCGGATTATGGAGTTGTTAAACTGAAGGGAAGAACGATTCTTGGATTCGAGAGAAAACCCGATCCCGGAAGAGAGCCTTCAAGACTGATCAACGCCGGAACCTACATCTTCGAGCCCGCAATATTTTCAAAACTGGGCCCTGAAAGCCTTGAAACAGTATTCGAACATCTTTCATCCGATAAACAGCTATCAGGCTACATTTACGGCGGCAAATGGCAGGACATTAAGGAGAACTGGTAACAAGCTCCGAAATATCTTCTTCAAGCAGTGAAAGCAGGTTGTACAGCAGAGAGACTCCAAGGCCCCCCAGGAAGAACGCAGGATATGCTGAGAAGGTATGCGCAAGAAGTCCGGCGAAGACTATAGGTGCAAGCGAGGCCATGTAGTGCACTGTAGCAAGAGCCAGGTACTCTGACTCGTTCTTCTTCACTTCCTGTCTGGCGCCGCCGAAACTGGCGACAGCCAGCACACCAAACCCTAACACGGCTCCGAGGCCGTAGGAAAGCGCGTGAAACATATTCGGTGCGCCAAAGGCGTTCACAAGTACTGCACCGGTACCCCAGAAACCTATTGTAAACCCGTAGGCCCGGGACTCACCTGCCAGCATCGATCTAAGGAAGTTCTGCCTCACATCTCTAGAACCGTGCTTTCTGGTTAAAAGTCCTACGAAGATTTTTAAGTGGTAATACATCGTAATATATTACGGAGTAATATGTCTGCATTCGGGAGACAGGACTACGACACATACGAGATGCTCCTCCAGGAGTTTTCTGGAGAGAAGCTCAACGGCCAGATGCCTGAAGAAGCAGCGATACTGGCCCTGGATGATGTCCAGGTAACAGGAGCAGAAACAGAGGAAAGAGTCAGGCCTGGAGAGTACGTAAGAGTCCAGTCGCCAGAATGCATTGAAGGCCTCGCAGCTGTGCTCCCTGGAGAAGTCTTCACAGATTCTGTAACAAGGATTTCGGAGCACGAGAGGAACGGAGGAGGCTTCGTATTCACAAACGGTTCCCGCGCTGAACGACCGGAGGCCTCGTTCTCCAACGTCGAGCTGAAGTCAAGGTTCCCGGATGAGCTGAGAGACTACCCGGAGACAGTTCACGTCCACAACGTCCCGGAATGGTACTTCTGCGTCGGAGAGTTTGAGATGGCGCTGGGCAACGAAAACATGCCGGACAGTCCGCAGGACGTGTACGATGAAGCTCGGAGCATTCCCGGAGATGATCCAAACGCCCTCCTCGAGGAGAGGCCTGACTGGTTCGACACGTACACTTTCGAGGACGAAGTCCTCAGAGTCGATTCCGGCCAGTACCACGGCATAATGAGCAAAGACGACGAAGCATACCTTGGCGTGGCAAGAGGAGATCCTTCAGGAGAGGAGGAATGGGTCGGCAAATGGGACCTGGAAGGAAACCAGTTCTACGACCATTTTGAAGAAGAACCAAGCCTAAACCAGCTAGTATCCTACTGAGGTACAAATAAGATGAAATGCATACAATGTGGAGACGAAGACATCGAAATAATCGAAGAAAACGGCGAAGAAAAATACAGGTGCTCCAAAGGCCACGTAAACCCAAGGATGGTCAAAAATGAAGGCCTCGAGTACTACAGGGAAGACGGAGACGTCATACACAGGAGCGTCGGCGCCCTGATCGTCAACGACGGCGAACTACTACTTCTGAAGAGAAGAAAATACCCCTACAAATACAGTATTCCGGCAGGCCACCTGGAAAAAGACGAAGATCCGGATAAAGCAGTGGGCAGAGAGGTAAAAGAAGAGACAGGCCTCGAAACCTCTCCTGAAGACTACAAACAGGTTTTCAGGGGCCAGATCAATGATCCCTGCAGGAGAGGATGCGACGTACACGACTGGAACCTCTACATCCTGGAGCTGGAGGAGAGGCCTGAAACCGCTTCTAACGAGGAAGCTGAAAGGCTTGAATGGGTGGATCTCTCCGAGGTGGATGAGCTGGAGCTCACCGCACCAACTAAAAAATTCATAGTCAAAAAGAAACTATTGGAGGAGTGAAATGGAAAGAGTTCTCGTGACCGGCGGCGCTGGATTTATCGGTTCAAACCTTGTAGAGGAACTTGTCGAGAGAGGGAACGAAGTAGTCGTTCTTGACGATCTCTACCTCGGCGATGAAAGCAATCTTTCAGAAGTTGAAGATGAGATAGAGTTCATTCAGGGATCCGTTCTCGACAGGGAAGCTCTGGACGAGGCGATGCAGGGAGTTGATACTGTCTTCCATCTCGCCGCGCGGTCCTCAAGCCCGATGCACAAGGAAAATCCTGCTCAGGGTGCCAGAGTCAACGTCGAGGGATTCGTACGGACGGTAGAGAGAGCAAAGGAGGAGGAAGTCGACAAGATCGTATACGCATCCACAAGTTCCATGTACGGGAGTGTCGAGCCACCTCACAGCGAAGATCAGAATCCGAAGCCTGCAAACCTGTATACTGCTTCAAAGATGTCCAGAGAGAAATACGCAGAGGCCTACAGCTACAACAAAGAGATACAGACCACAGGCCTGAGATTCTTCTCGGTATTTGGACCTCACGAAAAAGCGAAGGGAAAGTACGCCAACGTTGTTACACAGTTCCTCTGGAAGATGATGGACGATGAGCAACCGGTTATATGGGGTGACGGAACCCAGGAACGCGACTTCGTCTATGTCAAAGACGTTGTGGACGCCATCATCAAGGCCGCTAAGAAGAAAGACTCGCTCGATGGAGAAGTATTCAACGTTGGACGGGGCGATCCGGTAACATTCAATCAGGTGGTCGAAAAGCTCAACCAGAAGCTTGACAAGAATATAGAGGCAGAACACGTGGAGAACCCTCGTGACAGGTATGTCAGGCAGCACAGGGCTGAAAACTCGAAGGTAAGAGAACTCCTCGACTGGGAGCCACAGCACAGCTTCGAGGAAGGCCTCAGGAAGACCGTCGAGTACTACGGGCGGAATCTATAATAAACTTTAACCGGGAATAATCGACATGGGCAGGATCGACAAGCCGTGGGGGTATGAGGATCAGGTTCTGATGACTCAGCTCGAAATCGGCGACACCACCGGCATGCTCGGCATGAGGAAACTGGTCATAAACGGCGACGAAATGACTTCTTACAGTTTTCACGAAAGCCAGACTGATATAATCTACCTGCAGGAAGGAACAGTCGTAGTAAGACTTGAAGACGGCATGAAAGAACTGGAGAAAGGCAACGCAATGGTAATAAGAGCCGGACAGAAACATCAGCTCCAGAACATAGACAGCTCGGTGGCGGAAGTCCTCGAAATCTCCTTCCCCTACCGACCGGAAGACATCGAAAGAATAGAAGACCCTTACAAAGAAGCCCGCGAACAGGAATAAAAACATGAAAGAAGCCCTGGAGAAAGGAGCACTCCAAGGCCTCTTCACAGCAGGCCTCGCATACCTCGTAACAGCATTCATAGGATTCAACCGGATATCTCTCAACCTGATGCTATACATGTTCTTCATATTCGGCGCATTCTTCGAACTGAAGAACTCGCTGGAACTAGGCCTCAACGACCTATTCGGAGAAGTAGTAATAGTCGCAGAAGAAGAGGAAAAAACACTGAAACGCATCTTCCGCGACAAAAAGTACAGGGTCAACGGCGAACTGGAAGAGATCTAACCTGAGGAATCAATCCGTCTACCCGCCTCGTTCTCCAGGACCAGTCCATCATTACTGTCAACGCCGACATCCATGCTCATGTTCTCACCCGGACCAAGCACAGTCTCAAGCTCTACAGGATAAGGCTCCTCCGTCTTACCCGACTTCACAATCCTCCACCCCTTCAGCGACACAGTACTGTTCCCGGCGTTCGTCAGGTTAATGGTATCCAACTGGTAATCCGAACTCATCTCCACATCCGGCAGAACCCTGTCCATAACTGACCGCTTCCGGGCCACGCTCTCCCGGTGACTTACATTCATCCTCTTCATAAGCTTCCGCCGGATCTTCAAAACCCGCGACCTCATACCTTCAGGCCCTGTAAACTTCGAAACATTCTCACCATCCCGGTAACCAGTCTTCAAAGTACCGTACGGCGTCTTCAATATAGTAAGCGACTCATTAGCCGTCCTCCTCTTCCTGAGAAGGCCTTTAGACGTAACAAACTTCTCCCGCTTTACCGAAGGCCTCTGAGTGTAGCTGTACCGAGATCTGCTGTCAACAAGTTCCATACTCCTCTTCCCTGTACTCGTATTCAGCCTGTAATTTGTAGTGTAATCTGTACTTACGACAGCGTTGAAACCGCCGTCCTTTTGCTGTATCCGGACCTGCTGGGACGCAACAGGCACTGAGAGAAGTACTGTAAGAGTTGCAGAGAACACGATAGCTCTCCGGGCATCGACCACAACAGCCGTTTCTCACGGTAAGGTTAAAAACCTGGCCTTACAGATCGTCGTAGTTCTCCTCGAACACTTCAGGCACAGATTTCAGCACTCCCAGCGCTATCGGCCCCATGAAGATCCCGGCAGCGCCGAAAACGTAAAGGCCTCCAATCACGCCAATCAGGATCACTACAGGATGCAGATCTGATTCACAGTCCACAGGCAGAGGCCTCATGAAGTTGTCAGTAAAGCCGACAATCACTGCACCTCATATCAACAGGAAAACGCCTGCAGAAGGCCTCCCGTTTAGAAGAAGGTACAGACCTGCCGGACCCCAGACCAGGAAAGCACCTACCAGAGGGATAAACGCCAGCATGATCATGATGAAAGTCCAGAACGCATAACTCTGGATACCCACAAGGAAAAGTCCAAGGCCTGCGACAGCACCCTGCGCTATAGCGACGAGTACGTGACCTTTAACCACCGCCCAGGTCGTATCGTACGTGTTCTGGTACAGATCTTCCTGTATATCCTGCGGCATCGGCGCAGTCCTCTGGAACCAGTCCTTGAAATCCTTGCCATCCTTCAAAAGATAGAACGTGACGAACAGTGATATGGTAAACCCTATAGACACGTTAGCAAGTATATCCAGGATCTTGGAGACGCTTCCAAGCGTATCGCTTACAAAAGTCCTGAAAACATGCTCTATCTCTGCGTTAACATCTATATCCCGTCCTGTCCACTCATGTATCTTCTCCTGGATCTGGTCAACCTTCAGCACGTTCGAATTATTGAAACTGCCGGCAAGAGTCCTTGCGTCATCAACGACAGCATTAACCACCAGTACAAAAGGCACAACAGCGGCCACCAGAGTAAATATCACGAGAAGGCCTGCGGACAGCCTGCTGCCGATCCTGGACCTCAGCTTTTTCTGAGGAGGGTATAAAACAAAAGCAACCATCATAGCTCCCAGAAGGTACGCCAGGAAGGGCTGTAACATCTTCAGCGCCAGGTAAAGAAGCACCACTATTATCGTATAAGAAAGCTCTTCTGAAGGTCCATGGAGCCAGCTTCAAGGCCAATTTAAATAAAAATTCCTATTCCGAGGTAGAAGAGAAAAGCAGGGATGATCAATACGGACATCGAAACCATTCTGCAACCATTTCTCCACGCAAGAAGGCCTATGATCGAAGCGGTGAACAGAATTAACAGGCCAGGAAACCCCAGGAAAATAAAAGTCAGCACCGAGATAAATGAGAGAACCAGGACCAGCACAGCATCTATATCAGCTATCTTTACCGCTCTCAGAAATATGTCATGAGTCTTTAAAGATATGAGTGCTGCGAGGCCTGCTCCCAGAAAGCTCGCACCCAGAGAAGTCAAAAGTAGCGACCTGCTCACCTCTCCCAGAGCCTGGAGTGCGACTGACGCCCCAGAACGCGCCTTTCCCAGCACGAAGAGTGTTACAAAGGAGACAAATATGTCTGTGGTATTGACAGCGCCCAGGCCGGTCATCACCTCCTCAATGTCCTCTATAACCGGTGAAAGAAAGGAAGTTGCCGCTCCAGCTCCTACGCCAGGAACGGTGCCAGCCAGAAGGCCTGAAGCAAACCCGGCAATGCTTCCGGCACGTGAAAAAGAAGCATTCTTCTCCTCCTGTTCGGGAATCACAAGATCCGATCTCCAGGCTTCAACCACGGCAGGAACCGCGAAGAGACCTGTGAATACCGGCATAAGTACAAGATCCTGGTTCACAGGCATCCTGAACGCGAGGATTCCGAGAGCGCCGGAAAGGCCTGAAACCAGGAATGCAGAGGCACTGAACTTTCTTATCAGGATGAAGAAAAGGAAGAAAAGCAGTATGACCGGCATCAGGATCGATGCATAACTGTAGACTGGTTTGAGAAGTAGAAGGAGTACGGGTGTCGCCACCGCAAACAGTATTACTGCCGAGAGGCCTCCAAGGACTGTGTAGCTGAAGGCTTCACGTCCCCGTCCCTCCGTCATCATCTTCCTTCCTGGCAGCGATGCCATGGCCGACTCGGCTGAAGGGGCTGAAAGATAGATGGCGGGCAGGAAGTCGTGAAACGTATGGCTGACAGAGATACCGGCTATGAAGCAGAGGTAGAGCGGCATCGGGATTCCGAGGGAGAAATAGACCGGGAAAGATGAGAAGATCACGGTGTTCGGATGGATTCCCGGTATTGATCCTGTGACCGCTCCCAGCAGTGTTCCTACCAGTACAGCTCCGATCAGCTCCAGCATATGTTATGTTCTCAAACAACGGATACCGATTTAAAAAACAAGGTATAATCTCCGGGTATGTTTGGAGGAAACATGCAGCAGATGATGAAGCAGATGGGCGTCGACATGGATGAGATAAACGCTGACAAGGTCGAAGTCCACATAGGAGACGAGAAAATGGTATTCGACAATCCAAACCTGTCGAAGATCGATGCACAGGGACAGGAGATCTTCCAGCTCCAGGGCGACTACAGGAACGAGGAAAAAGACACAGGCCCAGAGGAAGAGGACGTGGAGCTTGTCATGGAAAAGACAGGCGCCTCAAGAGAAGACGCGGTTAATGCCCTAGAAGAATCCGACGACGTAGCCGGAGCAGTAATGCAGCTCAGCTAGGCCCTATCGGTAAACATGTAGAAAAACTTTCTGGGCAGGAAACGCTTAAGCTTCGGCGCCAGCCAGGCCAGCCAGGTAATAGTATACCGTCTCTTAGGCCTTGACGCCGTAACAGCTTTCACCACTTTTTTACCAGCTTTTTCCGAGTTAGTCCCCGGAAGGCCTCCATGTTCAAGGCTCTCATTGTATCTATCGCTGTAGACCGAATCCAGCATATACTTCTTCACCGCTTCAAGGCCTCTAACATTGAAACCCGTGTTTATGTATCCGGGCTCGACTATAACCACGTCCACGTCAAACTGTTTGACTTCTCCGCGAAGTGCATCGCTTAAGGCCTCGATAGAAAACTTTGTAGCAGAGTAAACACCGTAAAACGGTACTGTCGCTCTGCCAGCGATCGAAGAAGTGTTTACTATACGGCCTGACTTCTCCCGGAGCATAGGCATGGAATGCCGGATCATGTTCAAAGTGCCGAAGACGTTGTCCTCAAACATCTTTTCAACAGTCTCTGAGGACATATCCTCAAGCGACCCTGCCTCCTGGTATCCTGCCAGGTTCACAAGGACTTCGTACTCGTTCTCCTCGACAAAGTTCTCAACAGCTTCCTCATCTCCCACATCAAAGCAGTAAGTAGAAGTTACGTCAAGATCTTCAAGGCCCTTCTTATCCCTGTCAACAGCAAGGACTTCATGCCCTTTCTCTTCAAGCATCCTTGAGGCCTGGCTGCCGATTCCCCCGGCTGCACCGGTGATAGCGATTCTCATCTTCTAATCGTTCCTTATGTGTTCAATGGTTTTCGCATATGCAGGCCTCGTGATCATTATTCCCACCAGGATGCCCAGTATCGTAGTGTAGGCGAACTCGTGGATTGCCTGTAGAGCAGATCCTGAAGGATGAAGCTCAGTAGTGAAGACTCCCACCATCAGAGCTATCAATCCTATACCGAAGTAATGGAGGTTAGTCTTCCTTGAGTACATAGTGTAGCCGATAAGGCCTGCCCCGGCGGCACCTACAAACAGGCTGATAAGGCCTGGCTGGATCACGGGGAGCATGGCCCCGATAGTCGAAGCTGCCGACGTGAAGATGACGAAGAAAGCCCTCTTCATCCTGTCGCTCCAGGAAGCAACTCTTTCACGGCCTGATTCGTCCGTAATAATTATCTGGTCATCCACACCTGTTCCAACGGCCGCGATAATACCTGCAATCGCTGAAAGGCTCAGCGTACCTGCCGTGGTGAACCAGAGGCCCAGCAAGATATATGTCTCGGCAGCACCGGTTATGATAATCGGTATCACGACTTTTGGGTCCCTGTAACGTAGGAAGACAATCCCCCCGACCGCTACAAGAGCAGCGAGAATCGAAAGGCTTGACGCTGCCAGGAACTGGTCTCCCAGCGAGGACGATATCTTGTTGTTGCTCTCGATCTGGACGGGAACAGGCAGCTTACCTGACTGCAGGATCGCCTGAAGCCGGTCACGTTCGTTCACAGCTCCCTGGCGTGAAGAAGCACCGCCCTGTACCGAAGGCTTTGTGATAACCTGGTTCTTGAAGACAGCGGCAACTGTAAGCGAAGTCGTCTCACTGCCGTCAACGTAGTATGTCAGTCGGGCAGGTTGGCCGTTATCAAGGCCTAACTGAGGCCCTCCCTGTGTGATAACAGTCTGGTAGTTGTTAGATATCTTCTGGACTCTCTGGGCTGCAGATTTCTCGATAACGATCTGGAAACTCCATCTGTAACCGCTTGTAGGTCCGCCTGTAAGCCGTCCCTGGGAGCTCAGGACCTTTATGATCTCTGATCCGCTGTAGGCCACTACCTCAAGCCTTGCGCTCTGATTCGTGTTGTTAACGTAGTAGTAATGGTTGTCGTTGATCTCGAAGTCGTCCCCAAGATTGTACGTGCCCAGATCCTTTGATCCCCGGCTTACCGAGATAGAACTCTCGTTCTTCCTCCTGAAAGTATACGTGTTTTCTATCGTGAAATTCTTCTCATCCTGAACTATAATCGGCATCCTCGCCTCAAAGCTTCCCTGCTGGGATATCAGCTTCTTCAGGTTCGCGGTATCTGTAGAACCGGTCTGCACCTGGATCTTGTACTGCCCGTTACCCAGGTTTATGGAACGAACACTCGTATCCGCAAGGCCTGCTCTCGAAAGCCTTATCTGAAGTATCCTCTCGATCTGCTGGACCTGCTGCTTCAGAGCATCACCGGTCTTGTTAGTCTTAAGACCTAGCAAAATCCTCATACCGCCGGAGAACTCTATACTCTTCCTGTTATCAAGCCGGGTAGCAAGCACAGTATCGGAAGATATATGCTTCACCGTGTAACCTCTGGACGTAAAGGCCTGCTTGATCTCCGAGGAACGGGCAGAAGTCCTCAAGCTCACGGTAGAACCGTTCCTGTTATTTCTTATATCCAGGTTATCGTATTTGATGCCGGCCAATGTTTTGTTGACGATCTTGTCGTTCATCGTCCGGTTAACGCCGATAGAAACCTGGTTCTCGTAGTGAGGATTCAACATCAACGTGGAGATTACAATTACTACAAGCAGAACCCAGATCCTCCATTCCTTCAGCAACTCTCTCAGATCCATGGAACCACCTCCTCAACTTTCTCACCGTATTTCGAAAGGAACTCCAGGTCGCCGTTTACATACTTCTTCAGTATAATAGCGTTTCCAAGCCATGTGAACGGCATATCCGCCAGCAGGCCTATAACCATGACTGCGGAGATGTTCGACAGCTCCGAAGACCCTACTATCATGTATGAAATAGTGTAGAGCAATGTAAATCCTGCGATACCACCCATACTCATCGTAGTACCTGTTTTAACCGAACTCCAGATCCTTGACTTCAGGCTGCCCCTGTTTCTCTTCAGGACCCTGGTCGACAGCACAATGTCCGTGTCAACGGAGTAACCGATAAGCATCAGCAGCGCCGCCAGAGATCCCAGCGTAAGAGGGATTCCCAGTGCAGCCATGCCAGCCATGCCGAAGACTATATCTCCAAGAGCCGCCGCTATAACGGCCAGCGAAGGAGTCAGGTCCTTGAAAGCGATGAAAATCACGAGACTCATAGTCATGAACGCCAGCACGAAAGCGATCTGCGCCTGAAGGAAAAACTGCTTTGAAACAGAGGCAGAAATAGTCCTCAAGCTCACAACTGTGGCATTATAACCTGCATTACCCATTATCTGCTCTGCCTCATCGTCCTGGATCGTGGGTGGCGGAAGCTGAACAATCGCAAGAGTCTGATTCCCTGAACGCTGGCTCAAGGCCTCAGCGTTAGGCCTTCCAGCTGACTCGAAAGCTTTGGCGATATTGTTAGTATTGAAATCTCCTTTCACCTTGAACTGTATCTCGGAACCCCCTGAGAATGCTGTTCCTTTTTCGACAAGCTGACCTGTCGTAATGTACGTGAAGCCGAGAACTCCTATCGCCAGAATAAACATCACCAGAGGCACTACAAGGAACTTGTCGTAGTCCTCGTAAACTCTGTTGAAGTACTTCTCAGCGTTCACGAAAAAAGCCCTGTCGTGGAATCCTTTTAAACACTCCGCCATTAGAAAGAAAGAGATTATAAAAACTCCCGCCTCAATCCCATTCAAGTCATGAACCTCAGCGACTACAGGGAGAAAGCCGAGTACCTTTCTCAGCCCGAAAACTTCAAGCAAGCGCTGAAAGAGAACTGGCAAATCCCTGCAGTAAGCCTGACCTTTCTGATAGGCCTGTGGCTGAGGTATATCCCGGCTAAAGGGATGCAATACCTCCAGGCGCTTGACCCGTACATGGAGTACAGGATGTCGAAGCATCTGGCGTTGAGCGGTTCTCTACCTGCTCTCGACTTCACAAGGTACTTCCCGTACGCGACCCCGATACACGTAATGAATATAGGTAACATCGCAGTACCTGCATTTCTATACCGCTACCTAGGATTCTCGCTGATATTTCCCAACTATCTCCAGTTCGCACAGTTCTACCCGGCGTTCATGGGTGCTGTAAGCGTAGTGATGATCTACTTCCTTGGAAAGGAGATATTTGACAGATTCACGGGCGTATCGGCCTCATTCTTCTTCGCAACCCTTACAGGAGTAATGCACAGGACGTCGGCAGGATTCTTCGAAAAAGAACCGACCGGAACAGCATTCATGCTTATTTCAATGGTCTTCTTCACAAGAGCCTGGAAAAACAGGAACTGGAAAAACGGAATACTATCCGGCTTCGCATTCGGGCTCTTCACAATCTCGTGGGGAGGATCAAGAGCAGTATGGCTGCTCTACCCAGCTATAGTCGGCGCAGTACTCTTCATAGATGAAGACATAAGATCGCTGATCGCAGCATACACGCCAACAGTAATACTTGGAGGCCTCTTCGCATCCGCCGTAAACCCGGGCAAGTTCTGGTTCACAGGCAAGTACTTCCTCGCCAACCTGGGGCTTGTAGCACTTCTATGGAGCCGCTACCTCATCGAGGAGTTCGAAATCCTCGAAGAACACCAGCTAAAATACTATGTACCGTCAATATCGATAATAGGCCTTTTAATGGCCATCACAGCTCCGCTCTACTCCGAAAAGCTTGGACATCTTGTTTTGGGCCTCTGGAATTCAGCCACGCAGTCAGGGGGTGGTGTAATTGGAGGAACGGTCGCGGAGAATCAGGCAGCACAAATTTCCTCGATGGTCAGCTCTCTCGGAGGTAACACGGCCTCTGGAATGGCGGCGTTCGCAAACTGGTTCCACTCAACACTGCCGTTCATGCAGCCGGTAGTTAGCGCTCTTGGAATCCTGCTGGTGCCGCTTGGAAAGCTTGTGATCTTCCTTTCCTCGTTCCTGAGCCCTTGGACGTTCATGATTCTTGGAACCCCTCTACTGCTCACGCACCTGCTGATTTACCTGGGAAGAAAGTACAGTATAATAGAGGAGGATATCTCCGGAAAGACATACTACGGATACCTCGCAGCGATAACAATAGCGTGGCTGATCTCTGCAACAGGCTTCCTCGCCGCCACAGACCTCGCCAGAACCTTCCTTAAAGCAGGCGCATCCCGAACCCAGATATTCTCATACGCAGCCCAGCTAAGAGTAAACGCAATAATACTCGGCTTCGTGGCGGCAGGAGCGCTTTCAGGCCTTGTATACTACCTGAAAGACGAGGCCTACAAGGTCATGCTGATGGTTTTCGGATTCCTGACTCTTGCAGAGGTCGTCGGCGCCCTCAACGTCGTTGGAAGCCAGAACATGCGTGTAATCGTATACGCATTACTGAACTCGCCGTTCGCCAGAGGCCTTGTACTTCCAACCTTTGGAGGCCTGGTCGCTTTCCTGTTTGTATACCTCTCAAATGACTTTGAGAAACCTGACCTGACGACTCATTGGTACTACACATTCCCATTCATTTGGGGCGTAACACACCTGTTCATCTCGGCATCGACTTCAAGACTGATATTCCTCGCAGGATTCCCCGCCTCGTTTGTAGCAGGCTACGGGTTCACAAATGCCTTCCGGAAGTTCAGGGCCATGGACCTCCCAGATATAGAGATGGATAATCCTGAGAGCCTTGAAGACATTAGAAAAGGCCTCATGGTTGTTGCGGCCGCAGTCATACTTGTAACCACGATCTTTTCGGGTTATGCGGTCGCACAGCAGCTCGGAGGATCTCCTTCTAGAGCCTGGAGTCCAAGCCTGGATTACATGGAGAACCAGACGCCTAAAGGATCCGTCATCCTTTCATGGTGGGACTACGGTTACTGGTTCCAGTCCATAGGCAGGAGAGGAGCTGTCGCGGACGGAGGAAACTTCGGATACTACTCGGGAAGCGATCCAAAGATAAACTATCCGCTGGCCGACTTCCTGACATCATCCAACGCCAGCAACTGGAAATGGTTCCTCCAGAAGCACTCCGTGGACTACATAGTGCTTGACAGGTCGATGATCGGCAAGTACTCGGCTGTCAGCCAGATCTCCCGAGGGAGCAACACCAACTTCACCACGATGCAGACGTTCAAAACAGGCAGACCAATCAACTCATACCTCAACTCCAAGGACAAGATCCTGAAGTTCAAGTCAGGAGGCACAGAGATCTTCGCACCTGTCAAGGTAACGGGAGCGAGGAGCAACACCACGAAGCTCTCAATAGATATAGACGGACCTGTAACCCTGAGAGCGGGAGCCACAACCAGGAAGATCAACTGCCTGCTCACAGACCACGGAAAAGTCAAGCTCGGCAACAAGACAAGGAGAAATATCCCTTACTGCATCGCCGAAAGACCAGCACCGGGCTTCGAACTTTCCGCCAGAACAGGCTCACGAGCCGGTATCGTGCTTGTACCGAAGAAGATCGCGGACTCAACCCTGGTAAGGCTCTACCTCATGGACGGCTACGGAATCGACTTCGTTAAGAAAGTACAGCTAAACCGGTTCCAGTATGTCAAGATGTGGAAAGTCCAGGACCTAAAATGATCTACCTCCTGCTATCGCTGGCCCTGGGATTTGCAGTAACCTTCATCGGCGTACCCTTCGCCAAGAAATACCTCCTGGCCTCAGGCATCTACGGAATCGACCAGCAGAAAAAAGACAAGCCCAAGATACCGACTTCGGGAGGCCTTGTAGTCTTTTTCGGCTTTATAACAACCATAACGTTCTACATGGGCATCCGCTCCCTTTTCGGAGCACAGAACCTGAATCTCACCCTTCTTCTCGCCGCACTGGCGTCAGTCAACATCATAACGCTGATAGGCCTTATCGACGACATACATATCGATCTCAAAGCCCTGATACAGGAAGAGATCGATCTTGAGGACGAACCAGAGATAGATATACACGAAAAAATCAACGAAGTACATACACACGGCGAAATAATACTTGAAACGCTTTGGAACTTCTTCCCCGGAGAAAGAGACGAAAAAGATACCGAGGAACACAGGAGAGGCCTTGGACAGCTTCCAAAAATGCTCTTCGTACTCCCGGCAGCATTCCCACTTATTGCGGTTGGCGCAGGAAGCTGGACCATGCACCTGCCACTGATCAACTACACGATCAACTGGGGCCTGATCTATCCATTGATCCTTCTACCTGCGGCACTGCTCTTCCTTTCCAACGTCATAAACATGCTTGCAGGTACAAACGGACTATCAGCACTCACAAGCCTCGTAGCATCCAGCTCGATCGCTGTATACGCCTACATCAACCACCAGAAAGAAGCAATGCTCATAGCAGCAGCCCTATCTGTAACACTGCTCGCATTCCTAAAATACAACATGTACCCTGCCTCGATACTGCCGGGCGACTCCCTGACATACCTCTCCGGAGCAGCAATCTTCTCAGCAGTAGTAATAGGCAACATGGAAAAATTCGGCGTCGTAATCTTCCTCCCATGGTTCGCAGAGTTCCTCCTGAAACTCAGAAGCGGATTCCAGGCCCGCTCATGGGGAGAACTACAGGAAGACGGAACACTGAAACCACAGCACGACAAAATCTACTCGTTAACCCACGTCTTCATGAGAAAAGACCTCAACGAAAAACAGGTAACATATGCCATCGCAGGCCTCGAACTCGTCATCTGCGTCTCAGCACTCCTGTTCTTCACCCTTGTAATTTAACATCTTTCAGGCCTCAAAACTGAACATGGGAGAGGAAGTCTTCTACCAGTGCCCTGACTGCGGATACCGGCAGAGAAGCCAGGCGCAGAAACGCGTGAAATGCCACAGATGCGGCCGCAGCTACCTCAAAAGGGATGCGAAGAAGACCAGGGATAAGAAGGACAAGATCGACGAGGAAAAAGGCACAGGCTTCTTCAAATACAGGAAAAAAGGAGACGAAGAATCCGAATAAAACAGTTCCCGGAGAAAGACCCTTTCTATGGAACAGTTCAAAATCTCTGTGGAAAACTTCGACCTCGAGGAAACAATGACATGCGGCCAGACATTCGCCTGGCACCGCATCAACGGCGAGCTTTACTCCGATGGAGCCGAAGATCAAGGATCTTCTGAAGAAGGCGAATCCTCACCGGAATCGCCTGACCCCCATTTCTACACCTTCAAAGATGGAAAGCCGATAGTGGTGGAGGAGAAAGAAGGCGAGCTACACGTTAAGACAGAGGCCTCCAGAGAAACAGTTGAACAGGTTCTAGGCCTGAACCATGATCTCGAGGAAATCTTCGAGACTTTTCCCGAAGATGAGAACCTGAAGAAAGCAAAGGAGGAGCTATGGGGCCTGAGGATCGTCCAGGATGACTTCTTCCCCTGTCTGGTATCTTATCTCTGTTCGCCACAGATGAGGATTCCCAGGATCAAGCAGATGCATAACAGGATCGCGGAGGAGTTCGGGGAAACGGTAGAGTTCGATGAACATAAGTTACTGAGATTCCCGACGCTGGAGGAGCTGTCGGAGGCCTCGGAGGACGATCTTCGTGACCTCGGAGTAGGTTACCGGGCTAAATACATAGTTGAAAGTATCAAGATCATGCAGGATGGCTTCAGGCCTGATTTCCCGGAGGATTATGAAGCTTCGAGGGAGAAGATGAAGGAGCTCTACGGAGTTGGGGATAAGGTGGCTGACTGTGTTTTACTGTTTTCCCAGGAGCAGCTTGAGGCCTATCCGATTGATACATGGGCGATGAAAGCGATAAAGAGCCAGTACCCGGAGCTTCACAGCGAAGACTATGACGAGCTCTCCCGGAACATGAGGAGTTACTTCGGCGAGTATTCTGGTTACGCACAGGAATATATCTTTCACGCCGCAAGAAATGGGATAATAGAGGTGGGCGAATGAAGACGAAAATCAGAGATTTTCTGGGACATTCCTCATCTCGAGGTGGAATTCGATGAGAAAGGAGCAGGAAGAGGTAGCCGAGTTCATGGAGGAACACGAGCTTGGAGGTACGACCCCGTTCAGACTCCTCGACCTGGTCTCGGAGATCGGCGAATCCGAAGACTCAAAGAGTCTTCTGGTTCAGAGAAAACCTCAGGTTTTCGGGGTCGCCAGGGACGCGACAAAGAGTTCCGAATACGGTGAGAGGCCTCAGGATCTGGACGTGAAAAAGGATGAGATCGGCGACGTACTTTTCTCTCTTCTCGCGGTCTCCAACGACCTCGGTATCGACGCGGAAGAGGCCTTTGAAGAGGCGATTGAGAAGTACGAGGACAGGATCGCAGGTGGAGGTGATCCCGGATCAGGATCACACTCGTAAGAGACGACCTGGAAGAGGAAGTGGAGAAAGATCTGGACGTGGATGAAGGCCTTATGGTGGATGAGCTTCTTGACCGGGAAGGGATCGAGAGGCAGGAAGTCCTGGTATCACGTAACGGCACTATCATCTCCGGGAAACACGAACTGGAGAAAGGGGATAAGGTCCGTGTCTTTGATGTTATAGCCGGCGGCTAGAAAAACAGTTCTGAAAAGCCCTGATCCCGAACTTAGGCCTGTTTAAGATCCTCTGGAGAACTGCCCGTCTGCTTCTTCTGGCAGTGGATGCTGAAACGCTTTTAATCTTAAAGGATACATTGTTCTACAATGGATTTTCTTGACCTCGAGGGGAAGGAAGACCTGGAGATAATCTTTGATGTCTTCAACCTGAACGAGTTACAGCGCGACATCTTCAGGGAGCTCGAGGAAAACAAACTCACCGTACAGGAGATCGCAGAAAGAGTTGACAGGAACAGGTCCACTGCCCAGAGAGCACTTCAGGAAATGATCGACAAAGACATCCTGATGAGAGAAGGCAAGACCGACAAGACAGTCTACTATGTCTACACGACACTACCGGTCTCAGAACTCAAAGACGTGACCCTGGAAGCTATCGATTCCTGGCACCGCGAAGTACAGAACAAACTGGACTAGTACTTCCAGAAAAGGAATGCGAAATAAGCCAGAGCCACTAACTCGCTGAACAATTTCAGCAGCGGCGAAGGCGAAAGGCCTGAAACCGCAAACAAGACACCTACACCTATAAGACCTGTAACAACCTCGTTAGAACTCTGCATGACATCGCCTATGAAGGCCTCGCTCGTGAAAGTTCCTTCGTAGAAATTCTTGGCTGCAAGGGCTAAAAGGAAATACTTCAGGAAGATCGAGGACGCTATCCAGCTGCCCTGAATGACCGCAACAACTGAAGAAGTTATAAGGGATAGAAACATGGCTCAGAGGCCTTTACTCGTTGCCTTCTACCTCGCTGGTCTGGAAGTCGTTAATGATGATGATGTCGTCAATGCTCTGTACCATTCTGTACGGGATGACGACATTCTTCGAACCTCCGACCTTCTGGGCAAGATAGGATCCCTTTTCGGCGCCGACTACTACAGCGCGTGCGGCGAACTTGCCTAGGTTAAGTTCCACGTCTTTTACTTTTCCGCAGTAGGATCCGCTGCTTGTGAAGACGTCCTTCTCCTTGATGGTGGAGAAATCGAGTATATTTTCGGCCACTTTTTATCACTCTACAACGAGTAATAACCCGCAGAAACTTAAATACCTTATCCGGATGGACCGTCGGATTTTAAGTCTTTGCAGAGAAATTCTTATCCAGATGAATCTTAGAGAAAGAGTGATCAAAGGCTTCGTCCACACATATATTGAGAACGAAGAGAAGATCGTAAAGAACCTTCTCCAGACGGGACGAATGAATGAGGAAGAATGGCAGGGTATCGCCGACAGACTCGGACAAAAAGCCGCCGACTACCTCCAGGAAGAGATCGCACCAAAGGAATACATCCGGTCCCGAAGTGAGGAGATCACAGAATTCAACAGATCACGTGAAGAAAAAGAGGCAGGCATGACAAGCGAAAAAGCCACCAACCTCTACGGCGAAATCAAAGAAAACCAGAGAAAGGCCTTACAGAAAGCATACATAGACTCCAGCATATCCACATTCACAGTTCTCGCAAAAACACTTACCGCCCGCTTCAAATACACAGTCACACGACTCAAAAACCTGTAAACCAATACAAGGGATTAAAAACAGTTCACCGACCAACCCATCGATACACCAAGTCGGGGTCGCATAGTCTGGTATTGCGGTAGCTTGCTAAGCTACTGGGCGCAAGCCCACGCGGGTTCAAATCCCGCCCCTGACGCTTAAAGTTATTCTTGGCCGGAATTTGATTAGAGAAGCTCCAGTTCTGCGAGCTTCGGGTTCAAATCCCGCCCCCGACGCTTTCACTTTCACACGGCTTCTTGTTCCAAGGCCTTAACTAAATCATCTGTCTCACTGATCAACAGGTAGATATCTCTGCTTTCAAGGCCTTCAGCCCTGCTTATACTGATGATTTCGTCGTCTAATTCTTCGTCTTCGAAACTTAGTTCCTCGTAATCCAGTATATCGAATTCTCCAAGATTCCGTACGTAGGCCTCAAATTCTGTTCTAGAATCCCAGACCGGATCTGGAAACCTGTCATTCTTGGCTTTCATCCCGGTGTCCGGCATATAGGTATCGCCGTGCGGGAAGACGTCCTGCACCTGTTCGGCTCTGTATGCATCATCAGGTATTTTTTCAGAAGTTATGAACTGGCAGAGGATAGGCCTGTAAAAACTCCATTCCGAGGCCTTTTCTTCTGTAATATACTCCGGGAACTCTTTGGGTGAAGGCATTTTTCTGTATCAACTTTCAGTATGAGATGTCTATCTGGTCTGGTGTGGGGTTCCAGTCCTCTGTCCGGTTTGCGACTCCGAGTCTTTCTTCTTTCCAGAATCCTTCGAAGTTTCTGATTCCTTTTTCTCTGTAGGTATCTTCCATCTCCAGTTCATGTTTCAGCATCAACGCATCGTAGCTTTTCACATCCATTTCGTTATCCGAGTGTTCCTCTCTGTAACTCTGTAAAAATTCGTGTGGTACATAAGCTGTTAATTCATCTCTCGGTACTTCGGAAACTTTTACCTCGCCAAGAGAGCTGTATTCCTCGGTTTCCAAGGCCTCTATTTCATCTCTGGTCGGAGGTCTTCCTATATCTATCTGGTCCTTGATCGCGTCATAGTCAGTCCCGAAAACTACTTCATGGGCCTGGATGCCATCTTCAGGAATCTCATCCGACAAGTTCTCAAAGCCTCGGGTGTCTTCTTTCAGGCCTTTCAGAATCTTCGAGTTGTACGAGGCGCCTCTATCTTCTAAATCTTCTGGATCTTTCAGAGATTCGACGAAATCAACCAATCCATCTCTTTCCTCTATACCAGCTCCATAATTCCTGTTAACGAAATCTGTAACTGTATCAACAGTATTTGGGTCCTGGTCCAGCGAGTAATGAAGGGCCCAGGCCGGAAGATAGGTAAGCGAGGCCTCGCTCTGTGTTCCGGTCTCGCCGGTCAAACGCGTATCTTCAGGGCTTCCACGGATTCCAACCTTCATAATCTTTTCCGCAGATTCGCCCCGGGTGCCATGGTAGAAATCGTTGCCATAATCCTCAAAATTATCCAGAAGTTCCTGTCCAATACTGACAAATCTGTCATTACCTGAGGCCTTACCAGATTCTATACGCTCTTCAAGACGCTGCTTTTCGGCCTCAAGGCCTTGGTTTTCAGAGTTTGAGGAAAACAAACCAACCATATACAGTATTTGTCACTCAAGAGTTATAACTGTTTTCCTGTGTCTCTGGTTTCTCGAAGCTTCCTGACTCTACTGTAGGGTGCTGTTACCTCTCCCAGGAAGTATTTATCAGATTCAGAGCCGTGACAGTCGCTGCCGCCGGTCTTGATTAGATCAAATTTTTCAGCTAATCTCGAGGCCTTTTTCACTCCAAAGTTAATCGTATAGGATCCCAGGCCTTTTTTCTGCTCGTAACTGTATTCGACTTCTATACCATCGAGGCTTTTCTCTACAAGTTTCTCTACGGTTTCGTCTGCATTTTCTTCAGTAAGAACTCTGCCAGGATGTGCAAGGCTTGTGACTCCACCGTTCCCATGAATCGTGTTTATGACTTTTTCAGCGGCTACTTTCTCCACAGGAACGTATTCATCATGTTCAGAACCTATAAACCTTTCAAAAGCTTCTTTCTCCGAGTTCACAAATCCTTTATCGATCAGAGCCTCTGCGAGATGAGGCCTGCCAACATTTCCCTCCGCTCTATCTAAAACATCCTCTAGTTCAAGGCCTAGATCATGTGAATCGTTAAGGTTCTCCACAAACTTTTCCATACGTTCCTCTCTCCTATCGGACAGTTCCTCGAGAAGCCCCTGTAACTCCTTTCTTTCTGGATCGAGGAAGTAACACAGAAGCTCTATTTTAAGGCCTTCTACCTGGCATTTTATCTCTGCACCAGTTATAACTTCAACGCCGTTCTCCGCAGTAAAAGACCGGGATTCAAGGCCTTCGTTGATTTTGTCGTGGTCTGTGATCGCTATTGCTTTGAGGCCTTTATCTTTTGCGTCTTTTATCCTTTCTTCGAGCGTGTCTGTGCCGTCGCTGGCTTTTGTATGCATGTGAAGGTCTACTTCTCTTTTTCTCACTAATTTGTATGATCTTCTTAAAGGGTTAAATCTTTCACACCTTGTTTTCTTTCTGATGAGTTCTGTAAGGATTCCGTCGGACGGCCATATCGAGGTTATCACCGGTTCAATGTTTTCAGGCAAGACCGAGGAACTGATAAGAAGAATCACAAGAGCCGAGTTAGCCGGTCAAAAGGTCCAGGTGTACAAACCGGAGATCGATGACAGGTACAGCGAAACCGAGATCGGCTCCCACGATGGCAGGAGCTGGGAGGCACAAGTGATAGCCAGCGACGATATGGAATCTCTGAAAGAAGCTGAAGCAGATGTTATAGCAGTAGATGAGGCAAATTTCTTCGAGGAAAATCTTGTTGAGGCCTCAGATGAACTTGCGGACTCGGGTAAACGTGTCATTATTTCAGGTATTGATCAAAACTTTAGAGGTGAACCTTTCAGGCCTTTACCGGAACTGATGGCTGCTGCAGAGTACGTCGAAAAGTTAAGGGCGATTTGCGCCCGGTGTGGGAAGCCTGCTACACGTAATCAGCGCTTGATCGATGGTGAACCGGCTCATGTCGATGATCCGGAGGTCATGGTCGGTGCAAAAGAAAGTTATGAGGCCAGGTGCCGTGACTGTCACGAGCTGAGAACTGATTAGAGATTTAAACACGGGATAATACAGAGTATTATGGCTTTTCTCTGCGTCGATATAGGAGGAACGAACACACTCTTAGGTATAGGAAACGGCGGTTTTCAGGTAATAGAAAAATTTGATACAGAAAAATTTCTCAGAGACGTAAACGGCAAAGTCAACGAAGCACTGAACGATATAGATTACAGCAGAGACGAACTGGAAAAAGTTGCCGTCGCGGCAGCAGGCCCTATCGACAGGGAGGAGAAAACTTTCAGGCCTCCAAACTTCTCAAATTCGGGCCTCGGAGAAGTCGACCTGGGGGAAGCGTTCCAGGACTTCGGCGAGATCTACGTTGTCAATGATGGAACAGCCGCAGTCGTCGGTGAATACCATTACGGTGACCACGATGCGGAAAACCTGGTCTACGTAACAATATCCAGCGGAATCGGAGCAGGAGTCATACTGGAAGGCAGAGTTATAGAGGCCTGGAACGGGAACTTCGGCGAAGTAGGCCACATGAAGATAAACGAGGAAGGCCCTGAATGCGGATGCGGAGGAACAGCACACTGGGAGGCCTACTCATCTGGAGATAACCTCCCTGAAATGGCTGAAGAACTTTTCGATGCCCAGTTCAACAGCGCTCTTGAAATATTCCGGGCATACCAGGACTACAGCTCTGTCGCCGAGAAAGTAATATCCAAGATGCATGAAGCCAATACGATAGGAGTTACAAATATAGCGAACGTCTTCAATCCTGAGAAAATCGTGTTCGGCGGCGCAATACCTCTCAATCATACTGCTATGATCCTTGAACCCTTGAGAAACGAAGTTAAGAGAGAATCAATCAACAGGCCTCCAGAGATCGAGCTTTGTGATCTCGAGGAGTACTCTGTGCTTCATGGTCTCCGCGCAGTATGCAACGGAGAGTTTAAGCCATCCCAGCTCTAAGGCCTTTACATGGGAGACTTCCGCGAACACGTACTGTTCGGATTTTTCACGGCTTCGGTAGTCTCTTTCATACTACGTGGCTACATCGCTTTGAACAAAACAGAGCTACTTCTCTCCGTATTAATGCTTGTGATAGGATCTATACTGCCTGATATCGACCATAAAAAATCTTATGTTCACAGGGCGGCTAAGGCTTTTGCCAGCGTTGGTTTTGCATCTCTTTCGCTGGTCTTGCTACCTTTCCCGGTCTACGTGAACTTTGTCTTCGCTGCCGCTGTGTTCCTTATGATATACACATCTATTTCAAGCATGAAGATTACTCACAGAGGATTTACTCACAGCATCAGCTTCTGTACGGTAGTTACTTCTCTGGCTGTCCTGGGCTCCAGCTATATTTACTCTTCTGCAGTTCCAGGCCTTGCGATAGGTCTTGGTATCTTCTCTCACCTGATGCTTGACAGAGAGTTCAAGTTCTCCTGAACCTATTCCTTGACGTCAGCTACGTCTCCAAGTGTCGCTTTTCTGTCGTCGCCGGTGTCACGGTCGTCATAGTCCGAGACTTCCGCGTTGACGTAAAGTTCGATGCCGAACTTCTTCTCAAGCTTGCCTGCAAGGCTTTTCTCCGGCTTCAGCTTCTCCTGCTCGATCTTCTTCAAAAGCGAAGTTTTCTCGTTCAGTTCATCACTGAGCTCCTGTATAGAGAGCTGTTCATCTTCCCTGGCACTCTTGACCAGTTCGCCATAGTTTTTTGCAAGCGACTTGGTTTCCCTCTTTCTGCTCCGTGATCTTCGCTTCTTCTTTTTCTTCTTGACGTTCTTTGAAGGTGTTTCCACCTTTTCTCCCAGCTCAGCGCAGGAGTCACAGACATCAAGCTTTGCTCCTTCGATTTTGGTCTTGGTTAGAGAGTCGGTATCCTGACCGCATAGTTCACATGATGGCATTTTTGGGTTCACAGAAAATTTGGTGAAAAGTTCTTTTTTCTCATTTGAGATCCAAAGTTTGCTTCAAATTTTAATTCCCAGTAAACAGTTAAATAATGGCCTGTCGCGGGGTAAAAACCTTACGACCGAGGAAGCATTTTCCCTCTCTCGAAAGGCCTTACTTGACTTCAACAGTCTCCTCTTCACTGTCAAAGGATCCCAGGTGATTCAAAGCGATACCGTAGATCAGTGTGGAGGCGGATACGGCGAGAAGACCTACGCCCAGGAACAGGAAGAACTGTTCCAGCCCCATGCCGTGAGAGGCCTCGGCGGCTTTCTGTGCTGTGGTATTGGCTGCTTCTCTTGTAGCATTCGCTGCATCCATTGCTTTGAAAGTTTCCATCTGGCCGCCTCCTGCCTGTGGTGAGGCCTTTGGCGCGGCTTTAACTGCTTCTCCTGCTGTCTTCCTTGCGAAGTCTTTCCAGATCAGGAATGTTCCTGCTACAGCGGTCAGTACCGAGGAACCTATGGAGAACTTGACCTTTCGTTCTTTACCGTTGACTATGGCATCTGCCTTCCTGGTCGGGCTGTAGACTACGCGTCTGCGGCCTTTTTTCTGATCTTTCTCGACCAGGCCTGCCTCTGTCAGTTCCTTGAGATGGGAGGAGATCGTGGATTTTGACCTGTCCAGTTCCTCGCTTAACTGCGTCGTCGTTGATTCTTTTTCAAGCACCCTCCTCAGGATCTTCAACCTGGTCGGCGAGGAAAGAGCTCTGATAGATTTGAAGTCTATTTCCATGAAAGGTTTTGAGTTGGAAAGGATTTTTTAGCTTAGGCCTCTGTTCGGGGAAATCCGAACATTTTTTATTGAGGGATCATAACTTTTGGGGAGATTATCCGTTATCAGAACTTGATGAGGAGTTTTTCCCGGTTAAATCCCCGTACCTATAAAAAAGAGCCTTTACAATCCTTTGTTGGTGAATTAACATGGTAGACGTACTAAAGAAGTCTGGCGTCCGTGACGCTGCAGATGGCGTCAATGTTGGAAGCGACTTCTACAACGCTCTAGACGACGAAGTCAAGCGACTCGTCGAAAGAGCAGTAGAAAGAGCTCAGGAAAACGGACGAAAGACTGTAAAGGCAAGAGACGTATAAAAACGTCTCAAAACCACTTATTTTTCTCTTTTTGTTTTCTAAAGCTCTTCCTGTCTACGTTCCTGTTCCTTGAAGAATGCTTCTGCACGTTCAAGGCCTTCCTTCAGTTCCTCGACCGTTCTCAGGTTCTCGATCGGCAGTCTTCCAAGATCTCCGTCGTCGATATCGATCACTACTTTACCGTTCCGGTGCTTGAACCTGAATGTCATCATGTCGTGAGGCCCTTCTGTGAACTCGAAAAGTATCTCGTCGTCTGATTCTGTCATAGGAAATAATTGTACAGCGCCTGTTTTATGGGTTCTGGACGAGCTGCCTCACAGTGGCGATATCCCGCGTAACCTTCTTCTCCGAATCAGCCTGGATGATAACACGTATTTTCTCGGAGGAGCCTGAAGGCCTCACAAGGACATCGCAGCGATCAGTACGGAACTTTACGCCATCCACTTCCGATAAAACTTCGTACTTCTCTTTGATCTTCTGCTCCAGCTCCTGCATCTTCGCCTCCCGGTCGTCAACTTTCACACTGAAACGTTCAACGCTGTAATCCGGCAGTTCCTCAAGACCTTCCTCCAGGTCCGTCCCTGCGAGCACCAGCGCTGTCAGGATGCCGGAGTTGTAGGGCAGGAACTCCAGGAATGCGTAGTGGCCGTTTGGTTCGCCTGCGAGATCCACGTCCTCCTCAAGTGCTTTTTCCATGACAAAGGGATCGCCTACACGTGTGTAGAACACCTCTCTGTTGATATCGTTCAGGTACTCCTCAAGGCCTCTGGCGGTATCTATAGATGCCACGACATCGCTTCTGGTCGCCTGCGCCATCAGCCCGAATACCTCGTAGCCTGACAGGAACCTGCCGTTGTAGTAAGCTGTCAGACGATCTCCATCCATATCCGTTGCTATTCCCAGGTCTGCATCCTCCTCTTCCACACGTTTCTCTAGTTCTTCAAGGTTCTCCGGCTTCGGGTTCGGAGGATCCCTGTACGGATGTTCATCTTTCTCTGCCGATATTTCGATCACTTCAACGCCTATATCGCGGAGAAGCTGTGGCAAAAGTTCCTTCGTGGCGCCGCCCAGAGAGTCAACGACTATCCTGGCGTTAACCCTTCTGCTTCCGAGTCTTGAACCTCTCATCCTGACCCTGTCGCGGTAACGCTGCTTCATCGTCTTCTCCATGCCGCGGTAAGATCCTTCGCCCCGGGAGAAATCCCTTTCCCGGAAGATCTCCTTCACTTCATCCAGATCCTCGTTCACAAAACCATTGCCCTCAGGATACATCAGCTTGAAACCGTTGAATCTCAGAGGCATATGCGAGGAAGTTACCTGGACAGAAACCGCAGAATGCTCCTTACCGGAGAAACCAGCGTAATCTGTAGGCCCCATACCGACATCGATAACCTTGACACCAGAAGACTTCAGGCCCGAGATCAGGGCCTCCTTAAGAGCTTTAGAGCTCTCCTTGTTGTCGCGACAGACGATCACTCTCCCTGAAAACTCCATCTTGGAGAAAGTGCCGACCGACTTTCCCAGGAGCTCCGCAAAGGCCTCATCGATCTCCCCGGGATGCTCTCCGCGTATATCATATCTTCTGAAAACGTTTTCAGGCCTCAAAACTCCTCACCTTCTCGATGACATCCTCCAGAGAGCTCTCATCTCGGTCAAAAACTATTCCGGGGAGGCCTGAACGTTCCAGTTCCTCTTCACGGTCGTCTACAAGGAAATCGATCCCGTCAACGTTTTTCGGAGCGTTCTGAACGATGAAGAGCTGGTCGAAGAGCCTGTTCGCGCCGGAGGCCTTCACCCTCTCCTTCTGGAAACGTTCCTCACCCCGCGTTACGATCACAATTTCATGGTCTGGTTTCAGCTTCCTCAGCTCGTCGATGTCAGGATAGAGAAACCTGTTGACGCCTTTAACTGCGTCGTATACTTCTTCAACATCTATTCCACAGGCCTCCGCATGTTTCTCTGGGGAGTAACAGCCTTCGCTGTCGTAGATATCTGCATCAACGTGATGAAGGCCTGCCTGTTCTTTAATGTATTCGTTAAACTCGTCGGTCCTGAACAGCACCCGGTCGAAGTCGAAACCTATCTTCATCATCTCTCACCCTGTTTTCTTACCTGCTCCTGGTCCACGTATACTGTTTCGCCGTTCTCAACGTTTTCATGTACTACTGTTGCAGGTCCAATCCTTGCCTCGCTGCCCACCTGTATTCCGGGCATAAGGGAGACGTTAACACCTATATCGACGTTCTCTCCTATGACTGCGCCCATGAATCTTCTTCCGGTCTCTTTCTCGTAGTCCTTTCCAAGCAGGTCTGAACTGATTTCAGGCCGCCCATCTTCTCTTCGGAACTTCCTGTTTGCTGTTATTGTTCCTGCACCGATCTTCGAGTTTCTCCCGATTATAGAGTCTCCTATGAAGCCTGAATGCATGGAGCTGCCTGGCTGGAAGACTGAGGCCTTGACCTCGCTGTTTGCGCCTACTGTGGCGCCTTTCTCCACGGCCACGTGATCCCTCAGTAGCGAATTGTTTCCTACTGTCGCGTTTTCACCTATGTAGGCCGGTCCTTTTATCACGGCGTTCTCGTAGATAGTAGCATCGTCTTCCACTATAACATTTCCTTTTATCTGCGCTGAGTCGGCTATGGAGGCCTTTTCGGATATGTTTCTGTCCTGCTGTTCCATGAGTTCTTCCAGTACTGAGAAAAGATCCCATGGATACTTGATGGAGTTCGTCTCCTCACCTATTCTAAGCACGGAGGCAGGCTCTCCGCTCATCTGTTCGCTTAATGCGTCCTCGTACTGGTACTCCCAGGTCTCCACCTGGTCCAGGTAGTCGAAGAACTCCTCGTTCAGGAGGTACATTCCTACAACTTTCTGGTCGCTTGGAGCATCCTCGGGCCCGGGTTTCTCCACTAGGTCTACCGCCTGTCCCTCGTCGTCCAGTTCAAGTATGCCGTACTTCTCCGGCTCATCGGTCGGGGTGGAGACGAAAACTGTCTCCGCATCCTCCTCTTCCGCTTTCTCTATCATCGGCTGGAAAAACTGTGCGGCATTTGCCCGGTAAGGAGTCAATACCAGGAACTTCCTGTCCAGAAGATCTTCGGCCTGTCGAAGAGCGTCGCCCATCCCTTTCGGCTCCTCCTGCACAACGTAGTGATCCGCAGCAGAGCCCAGGGCCTTCTCCATTTCCTCTCCCCGGCCCTGAACAACTATCACTTCCTCTACACCGGCGTTCCTCAGCTCCTCTATAGTATGCTCTATTATAGGCTTTCCAAGGACCTGTGTAAGGCCTTTATGCCGGTTGTCGCTCAACGGCCTGAACCTGCTGGATTCACCTGCTGCGAGGATTACGGCTTTCATAG
>JBDGSM010000030.1:0-10816 GCA_042217545.1 Candidatus Nanohalobium sp.
ACTTGCAAGACGAAACCATTCGTCCCACAGAGGTTTCCAGTGTCCACAAGCGTAATTTCAGCCCTGCCCGTGCTTACAAAAACCATTATAGCTCGGAAATTTTTTATTTCTGGCGATTCATCACACTACCTTATCCTTCGGATGAGGAAGGCGACTTCTCGCCAAGGAGTTAAAATGAAGATGGAGAAATGAGGGTGTTGTGAGGCCTTTTTTACTGTACTCCGAGTGCTTTTCTGAATAGGTAGGATAGTGGCATCATGAGTATCAGGTAGAATCCCAGCCAGTTGACTGCGTTTCCGACTAAGGGATAGTTTCCTGGTAACGGTATGAATACTGCGTTGATGCTGAGCTTGGCGTCCGAGTTGCTTCCGCTAGGGGATTTCATGAAGTTCATGACTTCCCAGGTTATTCCGTGTGTCTTGAAGTTCTGGTGGAGCTTGGCCTGCTGTCCGTCGAACTTGATAACTGGTTCGGATTTGTTCACCACCTGTATCTGTGATACCTGGCCTGCGTAGCTTATGTTTCCTGTGAATGTGTGGTTGCCTGTGCTGTGGAGGCCTACGGTAGGTGAGTAGGTGGATCCGAGCCATGGGAAGATGAATGCGACGAATATCATTGTGGCTATCATCGGTTTGAAGTTCAGCATCATGAACTTCTGGTTTAGTTTCAGGGTCTTCGACATGTGTTTCGAGGCCTTGTCACTTTCGTCGTTCTGCCTTGCTTCCTTCATCTTGTCCTGGTGGTGTTCCAGTTTCTCCTTGATTTCGTCTGCTCTGTCTGTGTCCAGCAGCCACCAGTAGATCAGGGAAAATATTCCTGCGAGGGCTGCGGAGAAGAATCCGAGCGATACGTATGGCCCCATTGCGAGCAGCGGCTGGAAAAACGAGTCGTAAAAAGTGTACAGCGGGGTTAGTAGTGCTGCGAACTGTATGCCGAATACCATATAGAAGGAACTGCTTTACGAATACTTTTAAACTGAGGCCTTCACCGTGGATTTTTTGTGACTTAGAGGTAAAGAGAGGGGGAGGGGATATGTGTTGCTGGCACGTTTATTTACTGGATGAAGTCCTTGAGAGCTGGGTGGAGTTCCTCCATGTGTTTCTGTGCCAGTTCCTCGTATAGCTGGTAGAGGATCATGACTGTGAGCAGGATTCCTGTTCCCCCTCCTGCTGCCTGTGTCATGTTGGCGAGTGATGCGAGGAGGCCGATTGTGAGGCCTGATAGGACTGTTAGGCCTGGGATGTATCGGTTGAGGACCTTCTTGATTATTCTCTTGTCTTTTCTGAATCCTGGTACTTTCATTCCTGTGTTCTGTATCTGTTGTGCGACGCTGTCGGCGTCCTGTCCGCTGGTTTTTACCCAGAAGATTGAGAACATGACTGATCCGAAGGCGTATACTGATAGGTAGAACAGTACGTGGAACAGGCTTCCTGTTCCGAAGAGCTGGATATTTCCGAAACCTGATGTTAGGAGTGTTGTTACGAATCCTGTTGGTGCTGTGAGCCATGCTACGAGTCCTGTGCTTGCTCTTCCCTGGCTCATGCATCCGAGGATTGTGCATCCGTTCTTTCCTGCGAGGACTGTTGCCACGATCTGTAGGTTGGATATGAGTGCTGCTACGAGGATGACCGGCATGTTGCTTGTGTATAGGAATTTGAGAGGCCATTTTTGTCCGAATCCTCGGGCGTTTCCGAAGGTCAGCGGTATTTCGACTTTCATGGATTGCAGGTATACTACTGCTGCGAAGACTGCGATTGTTGAGATTATTGGTAGAATTGCTACTAGTTCGTAGCTCTGGATGAATCTGAAGATTGCTCCTGCTGGTTTTCCTCCCTGGATCATCCAGTAGAGTTTTGGATGAGCTGTTGTTGTGAGTGGGGAGATGGCTCTTACGAATATTGCTTTTGATACTCCTGATGCGATGAATAGGCCTGTTCCTGATCCGAATCCCCATTTCTGGACTAGGTCGTCCATGAGTATGACCATTATTCCTCCCAGTGCGATCTGTGCTACGAGGATGCCGAATATGAATGGATCTCCGATTACGTTTCCGAATGTTCCGGATGCTACGTATCCGAAGGCTTCTACTACGGATAGTGTCCATGCTAGTATTTTCTGTGCGGACTGGAATTTCTGTTTTCCTTCCTGGGTGTTGGTGTCCCATGGAAGTAGTTCTGATCCTACCATCATCTGAAGGACGATGGATGCTGTTACTATTGGTCCGATTCCGAGCGTGATTATGGATCCGATCTGTGCTCCTAGAAGTGTCTGGAATGTCCTTAGTTGCTGGAGGGCGTTTTGAACTGACTGTGCGCTTCCTCCGTACAGATCTATGGATCCGAGTGTGAAGTAAAGTACGAGAACAATACCGGTCCATGTGAGCATCTCTTTTAGTGACTGTTCTTTTTCCGGTTCTTCTATACCGGGAAGATAGGATGCTATCTGGACCAGTGTCGAAGCCATTGATTATTCTTCCTCTACTACTGCTTCTCCGTCTGATTCTTCTATTTTCCTTTGCGCAGAGTCGGAGAAACTTTCCGCGTGGATCTCGATCTCTTTGGTGAGTTTTCCTGTACCCAGTACTTTTTCGTATCCAAGGTCGCTGAGGTCGACGATGAAACGTCCGTCTTTTTCCTCTGCAAGGCCTGCTTCGACCAGTTCTTCGATTCTCTGGTCGATGTCGCGTAGGTTGAGGCCATTCTGCTCGTTTTCTTCGAAGGGTGTGAACCCGTGTTCTCCCATTTCTTTGAGGCCTTCCTTTGTCATCCTGTTGTGGCTTGCTTTCTTTCCCGAGCCTGCTTTTCCTCTGCCACCGCGGCTTCCTGCTCCTCTGTTCTTCTTGGAGCTTCCGTATCCGTGGCTTCCTGACTTGTTCTTCTTGGATCTTCTCTTGGTCATGAAACTCACCTGTTATACCATTCTTTTGATCAGGTCGTTCATTTCGTCTCTTTCTCCGAGGCTTCCGCCCTGTCCGACCTGTTGACGTGTGTTTTTGTATCCTCTGGTTGGAGGACTGAGTTTTACTGTGTCTCCTGTATCAAGGTTTCTACCCGAGGCTTCTTCAAGCTTTTCTACAGTTTCATCGCTTATTTCTCCGAATGTTATGTAGTCTTTTGCGACGGATAGCTGTCCTCTGATAGCATCGTTGTCTTCAAGGAGTACAAGCTGGTTTCTCTTGTTGAGTCCGAGGTGCTGGAGGGAGTGTTTCGCCTTTTTTCTTGCGTCTACTGTTCCTCTGATCTGTACTGCGGCGATCATTATTCGATGTCACCTCTCTTGTATTCGTTGATTTTCTTCAGGGCGTTGAATGTTGCTCTGATCAGGTTTTCTCTTGTACGTGTTTTTCCTCTTGCCTGTACCCATACGTCCTGGATTCCTCCTAGTTCGAGGATCTTTTTGACTTCGTCGCTTGCTGCGAGGCCTGTTCCTTTAGGTGCTGGCTTGAGTGTTACTGTTACCGAACCTGATTTACCGGTTACTTCGAGTGGGACTGTGTGGTCTGTTCCGCATCCGCATTCCCAGCTTCCGCATCCTTTGCTGATTTCTATCAGGTTGAGCTTTGCTTTCCTGTTTGCGTCGTCGATCGCTGCACGGGTGTCATCTGATTCTCCCATGCCGAGGCCTATGACGTTCCTGCGGTTTCCGAGGACGGTCATGGCTTTGCTGTTGTATCTTGCCCCTGATTTATGCATTCTTGCTGTTCTCTTGGAGACTGTTCTTCTCTTGCCTCCTCCTTTTCCTGGTGTTCCTCCGATGAGGATTACTTCTTCGTCCAGGTCTGTGAGCTGGTCGACGATCTCCGGCTCCATGATTTTTTTCTGTGAGTTAAGTGCTTCTTCGATGCTGGAGATCTGTCCCTGTGCTACTTTTCTTCCTAGTTCTGTCTTTGGTTTCCAGATCTCTTCTTCCTGTTCCTGTTCGCTCACTTGAAATCACCGATTTCTTCTTTTGTTTCTTCAAAGTTTTCTACTATGTCTGTGTCTTTCATTTCTGCGATGTGTTCTCCTTTGATTCTTTCTTCCTGTGGGAAGACTTCTTCTCCTGCTGGAACGTTGAGGCCTGCATCGTTCATTCCTTTGACTGCTGCGAAGACTCTGCCTCCTGCTTTCTTTTCTCTGAGGCCTAGGTCCAGGATTGCTTCTTCTTCGTCTGCGCGTTTGCCTGTTAGGTATCCTGTTAGGTATGCGGCAGGGAGGTTTCCTGTGTTGTGTTCCCATCCGTATTCTTCGAGGTCTTTGCTGCTTGTCTGTGCCTTGTTCTCGTCGCCTTCAGGCTTGAACTGTGAGATGTGGGCCTTAGTATGTTTGTTGCTTGTTCTGATTACTACTCGTGGCTTTCCTGATTTGACAAGTTTCTCTCTCTGCTGGTAATCAGTTTTCTGTTCTCTTCTTCTCCTGTGCGGTACTTTGTAGTTTGATGTGTCTGCCATTGGTGATCACTCGAGTTTGTTCTCGACGTGGTTTTCGAGGTGTTTTGTGTCTCTGAAGAATCCTCCTTTGGACATGTCGTAGAGCTTGCGGTACTGTTCCTGTGTGATTTCTTCGTTGTCTCGCATCTCTTTGAGTCTTTTCCTGATCGCTCTGATCTTTTCCATCCATTGCTGTTTGGAGGATTTTCTTGCGGTTTTTCTTCCTTCCCTGCTTCCCTGGCCTTTCTGACGGCCTTTCTGTTTCTGTTTTTTGTTCTTCCTGCTTCTGCCTTTGGAGGTTCCTTTCTGTTTCTGTTTCTGGATGGCTCCGGATTCTACAAGGTTTCTGATGTCCTGCCTGGTGATTGCTTCTTCTACTCTTTCCATCTGTTCTGGGTCGATCCAGACACGGTTCTTTCCGATGTTCATTACTTCTGCTGCCATCCTCTTCTGACTCTTAAGATCCGTCATTCTTCGTCACCTCTGTTCAGTACGTGAATATCGTTTTCATCTGCTTCTTCGATAATATCTGCTCGCTTTCTTCCGCCGACTGTTGATCCGATCCTTGCTGCTTCTGTCTCGGGATCGATCTCTTCCAGATCGTTGGTGTTGTGTACAAGCACTTCTTCGTATCCTGAAGGGTGGAGGCCTCTGATCTGTTTCGGCGTCCTGTCTCCTACGGTAGGCATAGGCTTTGCTGATTTCAGCTTCAGTCTTACCTTGCTGTGTCCTCCGACAGGCTTTCTCCATGACGTGTTCTTCAGCTTGCTGTGCTTGTGCTTCTGCTGTCTCTTGAACTCTCTTTTCTTCTTATTCATTTGTATCTACCTCTGTGATGTAGACGCCGTCCTGGAATGTTCTTGGGTCTCTGTCGCCTTTCTTGCAGAGCTGTTCGATCCTTGCTGCGGTCTGGCTTACTTTGTCCTTGTCCGCTCCTGTCAGTGTTAGATCTTCGCCGTCTACTTTGACCGTTACTCCTTCAAGGATGTCTGCGGTTCGTGGGTTTCTTTCGCCCATGAAGTTTTCGATGACTATCTGGTTGTTTTCCTGTTTGATTGTCATCGGGAAGTGTGCGTATACTCCCTTCATCTTGTATACGTGCGGTTCCTGAAGGCCTTCGACCAGGTTTCTTACGTGGCTCTGGTACGTGCCCAGGATGCTTGTAATATTTCTCTTTGTGGATCTTGTGGAGAATGTTACTCCGTCGTCCTCTACTTCTACGTCGATCATTGCGTGCTCCAGTTTCTTCGAGACTTCCTCTCCGTTGCCCTCGACTGTGAGAACTCCGTCTTCGTATGAGGCCTCGAAGTCTTCTGGGATTTCTGCTGTGATTTCTTCTGTCATTTTTTGATCACTTCAGTAGACGTATCCGAGGAGTTTTCCTCCGACGTCTTCTTCTCTTGCTTTTGAATGGGTCATTACTCCTTTGCTGGTTGTTACCAGGATTTCTCCGAATCCCTGTGCTGGGAGGTATCTCTTTGCCCATTTCTCGTACTCATCGTTCTGGACCGAGAAGTTTGGCTTTACAGGCTGGCATTCGTTGATCTGTGGCTTGACTTCTACCTTGAACTTGTCTCCCTGTCCGTCTTCTACGAGTTCGAATACTCCTATGTATCCGAGCTGCTGTAGCTCGATCAGTACGTTCTTGACAAGGTTGCTCGTAGGCGAGATCATCGCGTGAGTCTTTCCCTGTCTTGCTGCATTGTTGATTGAACTTAGTGCGTCGCTCAGTGTATCATGTTGCATTTACTTTGTCACCTCTATTTCAGTTGCTCGAAGCCTAGTTCTTCTGCGATTTCTCGGAAGCACTGCCTGCAGTAGTCAAGGCCGTACTTGGAGATTACTCCTCTGCCTGTTCTGCCGCATCTTCTGCACTCTTTCTTTTCCTTGCCGAAGTCTCTTTCCTTTGGTGCGTTGTGCTTTTCGAATTTCTCTCTTTTTCCTTTTTTGTGCTTGATCTGGTCAAGTACTGCTTCGTATGACATTTTTTACTTCACCTCTGCTCCGAGCTCGTTTTCGACGAACTCCTTTGCCTCTTCATCGGAGACCTTGTGATCTTTTCCGATCTTTGAAGGCTTGTGGTCCCTCTTCTTGACCCTGTAGCCAGGTCTTTCAAGGACGACTGTGACTTCGAAACCTTTCATGCCGATGTCTGCGTCGTAGTCAACACCGGGAACATCGATGTATTCGGAGATTCCGAAGGAAAAGTTTCCGTTGCTATCGAATGCGTCAGCGCTGATCTGGTTGTCTGCCGCGGGCAGGACTTTTTCCAGAAGGTCTCTGGCTTTTTCGCCTCTGAGGGTTACTGAAGCTCCTACGTTGAGGCCTTCTCTTAGTCCGAAGCTTTTTGCTTCTTCTTTGGACTGTACTCTGATAGGTTCCTGGCCTGTAAGTTTCTCTACCAGTTTGAAGGCCTTTTCTACGTCGTCTCCTACCTGTCCTGATGAGATGTTGACTGATACCTTGCTGATCTCGATCTGTTTCATTTCCTGGCTCATTCGAAAACACCTCTGGTGTTTCCTGGATCACGAAAATCTTCGATTTTCATTGTTCGTCACCTAGTTCGATGTCTTTTACTGCTACAAGGTTTTCGAGCTGTGTTTCGAACTCGTATTCGCTTTCGACGTCTCCTGTGTCCTGGTCGAGGTTTCTTCTGTGGACTTCTTTGAGTTCTGCGACTTCTCCTGCGTGCTGTCCGGAGATTACAAGGACCTGTGCTCCTTCCTCTCTCTTGACTTCTTCTGCGTCGCCGTTGAGTAGAAGGCTGCTTCCTGTTTCGAAGCTTTCCTCTGTCCTGTAGTTGTCTCCGTTGTGAAGGTGGTAGACGAACTCTTCTCCTTCTGTTGCTTTCTCTTCGATCCTTGCGATCGTTTTTTCGGAGTCGTCTATTTCGACGAATCTGAGGTCGTCTCCTTCGATTATTACTCTGTAGGCCTCGTCTACTTCTTCGAGTGTTACTACGTCGAGTACGCCGATTCCTTCCTTGACGTCCCTGACTCTTTCGCCGTTTCTGAGTAGCTGGCCGTTTCTGATTATCTGTTTTGCTTCTTTTTCGCTTTCCGCGTATCCGGTTACGTCTCTCAGGAAGAGAACTGCCGGGATAGCTGTTTCGCTGCTCCTGCTGCCTTTGATGCCTGAGACATAGCTGTAATGCTTTCTCTGGATCGGGTAGTGCTTTGGAGCAGAAAGTCTTTTCTGATGTGTCATCTAGTTGTCACCTTTCTCTTCTTCGTCTTCGGTTTTCTCGTCCGATTCGTCTTCTTCAGTTTCCTCTTCTTCTGATTCTTCAGAGTCGGATTCGTCTTCACTTTCTTCCTCTTCTTCAACTTCTTCGGAATCTGTTTCCTCTTCGGATCCTTCGAATTCTTCCTCGACTTCTTCTGTCTCTTCTTCAAGCTCTTCCATTTCTTCTTCCATCTCTTCAAGCTCTTCTTCGTCGATGTCCATGTCTTCCATGGACTGTCCTCCGCCCTGCATCTTCTGCATCATCTCGTTTGCTTCGTCTTCTTCTAGGGCTTCCTCGACTTCCTCGGAGTCGACCCGGATGTCGCTTGACTCGTCGATCTCGTATTTCTCTATCCTATCGTTTTTCTCAAGGTTCAAGGCCTGTGCCTGTAGGTTGGAAGGCCTGAAAGGTATTTCGCTTGTGGATCCATCCTGGCGTGTTACTTCGATGCCGTTGATGTAGACTTTTTCCTTCTGTCTGTCTATGTTTGAGACGATTCCTTCTGCGCCTTTCCTGTCTCCTCTCATTACTTTTACCCTATCTCCAAGGTTGAGGCTGATCGAACGTGCTCCGAGCTCTTCTCTTAGTGTCTCGGAAAGATTTACTGAGATAAGAGTATCTTTTACGTGCTGTGGAGCGTTTTCCCTGTATTTCCTCTGCTTCTGTGGGTTGGTGCTTGAGTTCCAGTCGTTGCTCCAGTTTTCAGTTGTATTTGACATTAGTTGAAAACACCTGCATGTTTTCGGCTATTCGAAACCCGTGGAGTTTCTCCTACCAAGAAAACTCCGTTTTCGCTATTCCGAAAATCTGCGATTTTCATCTTTAGACCACCTGTGATGCGATTTTTCCGATTGGGCTGAAGCGCTGGACTACTTCCTTTGCGATAGGCCCACGGGTTACTGATCCTTTTGGTAGAAGGTTGTCTTCTTCGACGAGGACTGCTGCGTTGTCCTCGAACTTTACTCTGAGGCCTTCAGGCCTCTGGTATTCTTTTGCCTGTCTTACGACAACTGCGTCGAAGACCTGGTGTTTGACTTCCTGGTCTCCCTTCAGTACTTTTACTTTGACGATGTCTCCGACTCCTGCGGAGTTTCTCCTGCTTCTTCGTCCTTTCTGGATTCTTACTCCGATGATCTTCAGCTTCTTTGCTCCGGAATTGTCTGCGCATGTAAGTTCTGCGCCGATGTCCAGGGTCCTTGTAATATTTGCTCCCAGTGGCTTCATCTTACTCTTCCTCCTCTTGTCCGTTGTTTCTGATCTGTACGATTACAGCGGATTTTGTCTTGGAGATAGGTCTTGACTCGACTATGCCTACTTTGTCGCCTTCTTCGACTTCAAGGCATTCAGGTACGTGCGCCGTGATCTTTGTGTTCCTCCTCTCCTTTCTCTCGTATTTAGGGACGCTTTCTGCTGTTTCCCATCTTACTGTTGCGGATTTCTGCATCTTGGTGGACTGCACTTCTCCCGTGAAAGTACTTCCTCTAACGGAGAGATCTCCGTGGAACGGGCAGTGCTTATCCTCGCATTCTTGTTCTGGTTCTTTTACGTCAAGTCCGATTCCCACTGATTGTTCACCTTTCAAACTGTCGTAAACCTGAAAGATCTGTGAACTTTTTAAACCGTCTTACTTCAGGCAAAAAGAGAGCAATACGCTATAAGCGATTTTCTCATGCTCCTCCTGAAGTATCGCCTCCGACCTGAAACCCGGACAACAGGTTTCAAGGCCTTCACCGACTTCAAGTGGTCGAAAGGCTCACGCCTTTCAGGCTTGTAGTCATGAACGAGAAGCTAAACTTTAAAAGGGTGGTTAAGTTCGGGAGGCTTTTTTTGAGTTTTGAGTGGGAAGGTGGTTTCCACTGATGTTAGAGGGGACAGGCCTGGCGGTGCATGGTTATGGGAGGTATGTGGATGAGGAGGCTTTCAGGGATGCAGGTGTCGAGCTTTCGGGTGAGATGGCTGTTTATGGTGTAAAGGCCTCGAACTTCTCGGATGATTTGATTGGTGGTTTTTACGAGGATACTTTTTCAGATATTCCGGGAGGGAGGAACGGGCTGTGGGTTCCCGTTTTCTTGAGGATCTGGAGGGGCCTTTCTACGTTTTTGGTGGTCTTGTTAGCGAGTGTGTGCCTGGTGCGGTCTACTCCGTCCTGAGTTCGGGTGAGGAGGCCTATGTCGTAGAAGATGCTTCGTTTGAGAAGCTCGGTGAGGATGAGTTCTTGAGTTACAGTGAGATGAGGGGTTCTGATGAGGATTATTCTGACGTGTTTCAGGATCTGTACATGCTTGGTGTTGATACTGTGAAGCTGGAAGATATCTTCTAGAAATTGTAAAGTAAGAGAAAAGTGGATATGTGAGGGAATTTACGGATTAAAGGCCCTAGGCTTCTACTTCGATGTTGCTGCGTTCGAAGCCTTCGTCGACCAGGATGTCTACGATTCTCCGGGTGTGGTCTCCCTGGAGTTCGATGTGGCCGTCTTTGGCGGTTCCGCCACACGCTAACTTGGATTTGAGTGTGGAGGCCAGGTCGTCGAGGTCTACTGAGTCTTCGAGGCCTTCGACGACGGTCATCTCTTTGTTGTAGCTCCTTGTGTCGATTTTGACTGTGATTTTCTGATCCTCGCGTGCGATGCTGTCGCAGACGCAGAGGTCTTCAGGCATTCCGCATTTCGGACATGTAGCTTCTGGCATTCAAAGATCACCTTTGCTGTGATCTTTTGTGTGTCCAGAAATTCTTCGAATTTCGTTCATTGATTATCTAATCGGAGTTTTGTTCGTTGAGAACTGTTTTGATCCTTGCGATGGTTTTCTTCATCTCTTTGATCCGTCCTGGGTTGTCGGTAAATCCTCCGACTTCGATCTGTCCTCTTTCCTGGACCAGTTCCTTCTGAAGGTCGGTCATTCGTTCCTTGAGTTCGGATCTGTCCATGTTTCGGATCTCGTCGGCGGTTAGAATAGCCACTGTTTAATCACTCTCGTTGGAAATTTTTATTCTTTCTGGCGCTCTAGCCAGTCAGTGAATGTTGTCCGGTTTTTATTGTCTTCTTCTGCTTCCAGGAGTTCATCGAAGTCAGGATTCTCAAGATCAGCGATCATATCCTTCGCATCGCTGATAGTTCCCGAAACGATATCGTCATAATCGACTTCGTCGTCAGAATCTTCGGCTGAGGCCTCTTCAGTTTCTTC
>JBDGSM010000030.1:10916-13377 GCA_042217545.1 Candidatus Nanohalobium sp.
ACTTCTTCGGAATCGGTGTCTTCTCCCTGTTCTTCTGTCTCTTCTTCGTCTGATCCTGCGTCCTGGATGTCTTCTTCGTCCATTTCTTCAAAGGCCTCTCTTACTTCATCTTTGCTGATGTCTGCTTCTCCTTCGATTGCCGAGGCCTTTTCCTCGATTGCTCTTTCGAGTTCTGCCGAGGTCATGTTTTCTGCTTCTGCGATGATTTCCTGTATTGTTTCTGATTTCTCTTCTGCTGTTTCTCCTTCATCTGTGTGGTGGAGGATTTCCTTGCTGACGTCGACGTCTCTGTGCATGAAGTCTGGCATTTCCTTCATGATTCTGACTTTGACGCCGATTGCTCCAGGCTTGGTCCTTGCTAGTGCGTATCCTTTCTGGACGTTGTCCTTGGATGTGTTTCCGCACCGCTTGACGTATCCGTAGTCGAATTTTTCGGTTCTTCCCCGGTTTCCGGAGAGTTTTCCTGTGATCTCGATCTCTGCTCCGATTACTCCGGCTTCCTTCATCCTTCTGAGGTATGTGTATCCTACACGTTTTGCGTGACCTCCTTTCTGAAGCCAGTCTGCGATCGAATCTGCGACGACCTGTGCTTCGGCGTCAGGTTCGTCGATGTCGTTGACCTCGATCTGAGGATTTTCAAAATCGAATTCTTCTTCGATGTCTGCTGTAAGCTCCTTGATCCGGGAGCCTCCTCTTCCGATAACGAGGCCTGGTCTCTGAGCCAAGATAACGATTTTCGTGGATGTAGGTGTCCTTACAAGGTCTGCCTTGGAGAATCCTGCTCCTTCCAGTTCATCTGCGAGGAACTCGTCAAGTCTTACCTTGCGTGCACCTTTCTCGATAAACTCTTTTTCTTGCATTACTGAACTTCACCCTGCGTGGTGTGGTTCATCTGAGAATTTCTTTGAAATTCGTTCATTAGTATATCACCGTTACTGTTCTCCCACTACGATCTTGACGTGGGCTGCTTTGGTTTTTTCTCCTCTGAACCGGGAAGGTGTTACGAATTCCTGTCCCTGGTTCGTGATAACGTTGTCTACCGTCAGTGCTCCAGGGTTGAGGCCTTGGTGTTCTGCGTTGGCCTCTGCTTCTTCCAGTACTTCGAGGATGTGTTCTGCTGCTTTTACAGGGTATCTCCCTGAGTCGCCTGGTCCGCTTCTGTGTCCGACATCGCTGTCGAACTTTGTGTAAGGTACTGCGAGTTCCTCTTCGATTACTTTCTCGAGTTTGCCGATTGCTTTCTCGACCTTGTCTCCCTTGATGAAGCGGCCGATTTCTGTGGCGTCTTTCCAGGAGATCGGCATGTTCTTGCCGAAGGCCTTTGCCTGGTGTGTCTCTGTTTCTAGTGTCATTTATGAGATCACTACTTGAGTGGCACGTGCTTCGAGGAGCGTGTTGCTCCGAGGCCTGGTGCGCTGTGTGATACTTCTTTCCTGGTTTTTGCGAACTCTCCGAAGTAGTGACCGATCATTTCTTCGTCGATCTCTACGGTTTCGAATCCCTGTCCGTTGTAGATTTTGATCGTTGTTCCGACCATTTCTGGTAGTACGATCATGCTTCTGAGGTGTGTCTGGACTGTGTCCTTCTCCTCTACTTTTTCGAGGAGTTTCTTCTCTTCTTCTCGAAGGCCTCTGTTGAGTTTTCTGCGGCCTCTTGCACCGAGCAGTTCTGCGAACTCGTCTCTGCTCATTTCCTTTAGTTCGTCCAGTGTTTTTCCTCTGTACGTGAAGTCGTCTGACATTTTCTGTTTCCTCCTTTAGTCGTTGTTCTTCTTTCCGGAGCGTTTGGCTCCAATGTTTCCTACCTTTGAACCTGGCGATGCATCCCTGGATACTGTCTTTGGCTGTCCTGGTTTTGCTGATCCACCGAATGGGTGGGCTACTGCGTTCATGGATACAGCGGAGACTGTTGGGTATGATAGTCCGCGAGCCTTTGCCTTCTTCGCTGCGTTTCCTGCCTTGACAAGCGGCTTGTCTTCTCTTCCGCCTGCAGCGACTTTTCCTACTGTCGCTCTGCATTTAGCATTGATCTTCTTGAAGGCCTTGCTTGGAAGTCTGATCCTGACGCCGTCGTTCTCGTGTGATACGACGAAGGCGTAGGTTCCTGAGCTTCTTACTAGCTTTCCTCCGGCGCTTGGCTGTGTCTCGATGTTGTGGATCGGGACTCCTTCAGGAATCTCTCCGATTGGAAGAGTGTTTCCTTCCTTGATCTCTGCGGAGACTCCGACTTCGATCTCGTCTCCTGTTGAGAGGCCTTCTGGTGCGAGAACGTTTCTTTTGTCGCCGTCTTCGAACTCTACTACTGCGACTGGTGCTGTTCTCGCCGGGTCATGTATTATGTCTTTGACTTCTCCCGTGATTTCTGCGTTCTTTGTGCGTACTCCTCCTTTCCCTTTGTGGGAGTTACTTCTGTACTTAGGAGAGGCCTTTCCTCTTTTCTGTGATCTGATTGGTCTACCCAT
>JBDGSM010000030.1:13477-18854 GCA_042217545.1 Candidatus Nanohalobium sp.
TCACCTTTACATCATCCCCAGTTCGGTCGCTACGTCCATCGCGTCGTCACTTTCTGACAACCGGACGTAGGCCTTTTTCTGGGCCTGTGGTGTGATGTTTGTGTTGACTTTTTTAACCGTCACATCGAACAGGGTTTCCATCGCGTTCTCGACCTGGTTCTTGTCTGCGTTCAGGTCTACGATGAGTACGATCTTGTTCTCTGTGTCGATCTGGTCCATCGCCTGTTCTGTCATGTGAGGGTTTTCGATTATGTCCCAAGCTTCTTCGTCTTCCATTTACCGAAGCACCTCCGTGCTTCTGTTAAAGTTGAAAATCTTTGATTTTCTCATTTTTGATCACGTTAGTTGTAGAGGCCTTCCTCGTCTAGTTTTTCGATTGCTTTTTCGCTCCAGACTACAAGTCTGCCTGGCTCTGCTCCTGGTGCGAGCTTCTCAGCGTTGAGCTGGTCTACTCTTGAAACGTCGACGCCCTGAAGGTTGTTTGCTGCCTGGAAGATTCCGTCGTCGTCTGCTACGACTACGAGAGGTCCGACTTTCCTGATGTACTTGCGTCCTCTGTTCCTGCCTCTTCCTGCTCTGACCTTCTTCTCTGAAACTCTTTCAAGTTCGTCTTCAAGGCCTAGCTCTTCGAGCTTTTCCTTGAGTTCCTGTGTCTTCTCGATTCCTGAAAGGTCTTCCTCTACTATCGGAAGATCTCCTTCGTAATTATGTTTCTCTGAGACCAGGTCTTCTTTTGTTGTGGCTGCGATTGCACTTCTAATTGCTTTTCTTCTTTCCTTCTCGTTGATGTCTTCTTCGAAGTCTTTCTCGCTCTTTGGAGGATGTGCTCCTCTTCCGCCACGTGTGTTCGGTGCCTGTGCTCCCTCCCCGAATAGCTGCATTCCTCTTGCAGTCCTGATCTTTCTAGGTGTTCTTGCACGGCCTTTGCCTTTGGAGCTCCTGTAGCTTCTTCTTCTCTGCCTCCATCTTACAACATGTTTGAGGCCTGCTTCCGGATCTGCTCCGTAGCTCTGCCTCTTCTTGGATTTGATGGAGAGGTTCGCCCGCTTTACGATGTCAGGCCTTACTCTTTCGTTGAACTGTACTGGTAGATTCATCTGAAAACACCTCTGGTGTTTTCTGTGATGTCAGAAGATCTTTGATCTTCAATCATTCTTGTCATTGTTTTTCTCCTCTATTTTTCGATGTGTGTGATTTCGGGGTTTCCAGGGTTTTCGTCTGTCCTCAGTGCTGTTCTGAGCCTTACTAGTCTCTTTGCTGGTCCAGGTACGGAGCCTTTGACTAGGATGTAGTTTGTCTTGACTTCTCCGTAGTTCTTGAATCCTCCGTCTTTCTGTACTGCTTCTATGTCGTCGCTGTGGTGGAAGATTCTCTTGTTGTGTTCGGTCCTGTTGTTGAATCCCTGCTGTCCTGGTAGTGGGATTCTCCAGCTGAGCTGGTCTGGGTGCCATGGACCGACGTTTCCTGCTTTTCTCCTCTTCTTCTGTGTCTTGTGGTCGAGTCTCTTGATCCCGTATCTCTGGACTGGTCCTTCCATTCCCTTTCCTTTCGTGACACCGATTACATCTGAGTATTCTCCTTCTTCAAAGACGTCCGAGAACTCGATCTGTTTTCCGATCATCTCTTCTGCGTACTCTAATTTGTCTTCCACGCTGCCTCCGAGTCCTAGCTCGAAGTTCGCAGGCTTCTTCTTGGAGACTCCTGCTTCCTGTGGCTGGGTGTGGACGAGAAGCTTGACATCTGTAAGCTCTTCCGAGTTTTCCTTTGCTTTCTCCAGGTTGTCCATGTTTCCTTCCTTTGGAATGTCTGTTGCTCTCTGGAGCTCTGGTGCAGGAGATTCTGTCCAAGCCTCTGTGAAAACTTCCTTGCCTGAATTTATGTCCTCTGTGTAGAAACGTGCCCCGTAAACTCTGAGTGGAGGAGCTTCTAGTATTGTAACGGGTTCAGCGACTTCCTGTCCCTGAGTTGCTCCTTCTTCGTCGTCGATTGTGAGGACTCTGGTCATTCCGACCTTATATCCTGCGTATCCTAGAGGTTTTAGTTCGTCTGTGTCTTCCCATGTACTTACATCTGGGTAAATTCTTTCCGCCCTTGTCTTGGGCTTGAATCCCAGTGATCCGCTTCTCGATCTATTCTTGTCTGCCATTGTATCTTGTCTCCTATAGGCCTCGCAAATAGAGGCATAGAGTAAGATCTGCGACTTCAGCGACCTAGTAATGACTAGTTGCTGAAAGTCTGTCACCAGAGGCCCACTCCACAAGAGTCGGCTTGTCCCTTCAAGAAAGCTCGAAGGGTATGACTGGAAACGGAAGCAAGTTTTTTAAATGGGGTGTAGTAAAAGGCCTTACTTCTCTCCCTTCCATTCGGATCTGAACTTTTCCAGAAACTCTTCCATGTATTCATGCCTGTCCTCAGCTATTTTCCGAGCTGTTTCCGTATTCATATTGTCATGTAACTTCAGAAGTTTTTCATGAAAATGCTGAACTACCGTACCTGTATGATCAGAAGGATCATAATTTTTCGAGGCCTTTTCCGTCCCATCCCAGAATTTCTCGTTTTTTCTTCCCCCGAATGCAAATGCTCTTGCAATACCTATCGCTCCTATAGCATCCAGGTTATCCGCATCCTGAAGTATTTTCTCTTCTTTCGTCTCGGCTCTGTTACCATCCGCAAAATCATAGTCATCATGAACCTCCACACAGCGAATAACTTGGTCAATTTTGCTGTCAGGAAACCTAGATTTCTCCAGTACCTCTCTGACCTTAGAAAGACACTCCTCAGGTGAACTATACTCCCCGCCAGCGACCCTGTGAACATCATGAACAAGAGCAGATGCAGCCAGGACCTCGCGATCACCGCCTTCCTCCCCAGAAATCACCAGAGCATTTCTCAAAACTCGTCGTCTATGCCCTTCATCATGTACAGAATCATCCGCAGAGAAGGCCTCATCAATTCTTTCCTCTAAAGGCTCAACAAAATCAATGTCTTCAACCAACGTTTAAGGCCTCCAAAGCTGCCTTTTTCACGTTTTCCGGCATCTCAAACTCTCCGGATTCAAGTTCTTCTTTACTGAACCATTTCAGGCCTTCATGTTCCTCTTCATGTGTTGCTTCAATTTTCTCTTCTACTTTTGCTCTGAATGCAAAGTCGCAGTGCCAGTGGCCTTCCTCGATCTGATGAAGGTTGACTTTGAACTGCTCAGGCAGATCTTCAGCTTTTTCTTCATATTCTGTATCAGGAAGGTCTGTAAATTTTATTTTGTAGCCTGTTTCTTCTCTTGTTTCACGTTCAGCGGTTTCCGGAGGTACTTCCCCTTCTTCAATATGTCCTCCTGGCTGCAGCCAGAGACCTATCTTCTGATGTTTCATCAGCAAAACTTTCCCATCTTTTATCACATAGGCACTAGCCGTAAAATCTCTGTCTGCATCCTCAGGTACAACACTGTAGTTCATAGTATTATTTTAAAGCGGTTAGTTGTTAAATTTAAGCCATTTTTCAGCTATCTCCTGTTTTTTCTCGTAAGGAACTTCCCTGATCTCATTACCGCGGTTCTCTCCATTGCTTAAGGCCTGAACGCAGGCTAGCAGTTCACTGAATATCAGATCTATTATAGATATAGATATGCTGTTATCGAGAAAGTTTACAGGTTTGCCCTCATTAAGAAGATATATAGACTTTTCAGTTATCTCATATTGTTTCCAGTCTTTTCCGCTATCTATTATCTTTCCGTAGCTCTGCAGATATCCTGTATCGAATTCGACTTGCTTTGAACTCCCACTAGAAAGTATGCATCCTTCTTTCAAATACTTGATTTCTTCTCTACCTACGGAGCATTTACCGGTCGCTCCAATAATTATATCCGCTCTTTCCAGCATTTTTTCTTTCTCCATTACTTTATATCCATCAAGTTTGGCTTCTATCATCTTTACATGGTCTATATCATACACCATAACCTCTGAATTCCTTCCACTGCATGCTGTAGCAACAGCTTTTCCGATCCCGCCATATCCCATGACTAGAATCTCTTTCCCCGTAATTTCTTCCTGGAACTGATTCCGGATAATTCTCTCAGTGGAAAAAGTCACCGCCTCCCCGACAACCCTGTTTTCAAGGCCTTTAATCTCGCCCTTTGCTATGGAAAAGATAGGGATGTCAATATCTCTCTGTTCATACTCCCAGTGCCCCTGATTTGTATCTTCTACAATGCCTTTAATCTTATCTTGGTTAATATCTTCGAGGATATTCGAGCAGTAGCCTCCTAGATCTATTATCACAAGATTTTCGTCATCATAAGCCTGGATAAATTCCAAGGCTTTTTCCCTAACCTCCTTAATCTCATCGGGAGACTCTACGTCTGCTTTGAACTGTTCTCTTACCTTTGAAAGGACTTCAGTTTTAGTAGAGTAAGGTATACCAATGATTTTTTCGATATTGTAGTTATCCTCAAGCGCCTCTAGAAAATGCAAGACATCAGGTAACAGATGATGTATAAGAAGTATATCTAAGTCCTCATCTTTCTCTGTTTCTTCCGAAAATTCTTCAAGAGTAGGTAATTCTTCTTTCATAAAAATCACCTTATTGGATTACTCGGAAGCGGCCCTCTTTGTTCAACTATTTCTCGAGACCTAGCGATCCCTTCCTGGACTGCATCTTCATGATTCAGGCCTTCTAAACGCGATGAAAGATAGTTAGCTGCGAATGCATCGCCGGCTCCGATAGTATCTTCTGGATCTTCTATAGTATCTACAGAGAGCTCCGAGACACCCCCACTGCTGTAAGATGTAATCTTATCTTTCTCAGTTACCAGCACATAATCTATGTCCATTTTATCTGAGAGATCTCTTATCGGGTAACCTAGATTCTGTTCCAGTATCGACTCCTCTCTTCCATTCATCAATACAAAATCAGCTTCCTCCAAACAATTTCTAACGTTCTCCATGCTGATTTCTCCAGGTTCATGGCCTGGACTGAAGGCCTTGATATCTGCCTCGGAATCCATATAAGGCTTAGAATACTCCTGGAAACCGGAGGTCAAATATACCATGTCATATTCTCCTGAACCTTCTAATTCCTTGAGTGAATAATCTCCTTTGATATGCTGTACTTCTTCTCTCCCTCCATCTTTTAAAGTAATCTCCGAGACCGGACATTCCTCATCAACTCGTTCTGAACTTGAAAAATCAAGACTTGCTAGTTCAGGAAAATTCGAGCCGAGTGTCGCAGCCAACTCCGTTGAGAACTTGTTACTTTCGAACCATAGCGCTGCATTAAGGCCAGTGCCTCCAGGGACACTAGCAATATAATCGCCGTCAGCATCAAAATATTCATCTATTGTTACCTGTCCAATCACTAACGCTGAAGACTGCATATGACCCAT
>JBDGSM010000031.1:0-11331 GCA_042217545.1 Candidatus Nanohalobium sp.
ATGAACATGGTGAATCAGCCCAGCAGTTTGAAAACTCAGTATATCTATGCGGGTAACTCGGTTCATCCTGATGGTCCTGTTAATTCATCTGTTATCAGCGACACGGATCCTGGTGTCTTTCTGGGCCTGTTGAGTATCGCGTACCTGTTTGGCAATGATTTCGCCGGAAACGGTGAAACTGAACCTGACGGTGCTGTGATGGAGGTGCAGGTGCCTTCGGAGGAAGTAGGAACTCTTATCGCACCAAAGGTTGTCCGATTGAACTCCTCGAACTGGAAGGTGAGTCCCGGCAGCTATGTAGGGAAGTCTAACAGTCGTGCGATCCTTGAGGAGCTGGAGAGAGATGCTCAAAGGATGAATATGGATAATCCGAGAGAGATCTACAGAGAATACCTCAGGAAATGTGCACAGGCAGAAAGCTACGATCAAATATTCCAGGCAGGAATAATTCACTGGGCGATCCCCCATGAGATGCAGATTAACCGGATAACAGCTGTCTGGGATCTGGATTACTCCCAGAAACCTGCATGGGAAAGCCTTGGAGAATACATCAGATCCATCAGGGAGAAGTCTCCGGAGAAAGTGCCTGAAGGCAGAAAAGGTAACACCCTCAGGACCAAGATCAAGAGGCACGCACAGAGCTCGGAGAACGTACTGGAGATACTGGAGGAAGTGGAGAACCTTCTCCTGAACATCAAGGTGAACACGGAGAAAGCGAAGAAAGATCACAAGACGCCAGCTTACTACAGAAAACACCAGAAGGAGATAATACAGCACCTGGAACTTTACGAGGAGAAGCTTTCACAGCTTAAACAGGCGATGGAGAACGATCTCGGGATACAGGTCGATTTCCAGACTGTGGACTCCATGGACAAGTTCCTTAAAGAACTTAAATTCTGGCACGAGCACGCGGAGGGAATAACAGAAAGGATCGCAGAAATGATCGACGAAGAGAAAAGCAGAGCTCACAAAGAGGACTGGGACCGCGAAGAAGTCGAAAAAGAAGAGAGGTTCGAGGAAAGGATGGATGAAGAGATCAGCGACGACATATCCAAACTACCTGAGTTCACACCTGTCATAGAGTACCTTCAGCAGAACGACATATACGAGCACTCCACAGGCTCTGTGGACTCAAAAATCCTCAACTTCATGGACGCCGTAGGATTCAAGAACCAACCAGAAACCTGACAGCTATCACATCTCACGCAGCCTTTCGATCCTCTTCTCCAGAGGAGGATGCGTGGAAAAGAAAGAGGCCCTGTTCTTCAAAGGGTTCGAGAAGTACAGGTGTGAAACCGCTTTGTTGACGTCCATCTTCTGATCCTTCTGCTGCTGGATCTTCTCCAGCGCCGAGGCGAGGCCTTCGGGGTAGCGTGTCATCTCAGCGCCTGATGCGTCGGCGAGGTATTCTCTTTTACGTGATATTGCGAGCTGTACCATTCTTGCGCTTATTGGTGCGAGTACTGCGAGTATGAGGCCTGCTGCTATTGCCCATGGTGGTGCGTCTCTGTCTCCGGCACCGAAGAACATGCTGTGGAGCAGTAGTTCGCTTAGTATGCTTATCATGCCGATGAGGGCTACTGCTATGGTCATGAACATTATGTCCTGGTTTTTGATGTGGGAGAGTTCATGTGCCAGGACGCCTTCAAGTTCGTCTTTATCCAGTCTTTCCAGTGCTCCTGTGGTTACGCAGACTTTGCCGTCCTCAGGTTTCCTGCCTGTGGCGAAGGCGTTTATCCTGTCGTCTTCCTGTACGTATAGTTCTGGTTTCGGCATACCTGATGAGATCGTAAGGCCTTCCATCAGGTCGTAGAGCCGCCTGTACCTGTCTTTGTCGGCTTTTTCTGCTCCGACAACGGAGAGTATCATCTCATCGCTCCGGAAGTAAGAGAAAAGTACGTAGAGGACTGAGATCGCTGATCCTGCGGCCAGGATCAGGAAAGGGCTCATCCTCGGTACGAAGATCTTTCCTGTAACAAATATCAGGCCCAGAAGTATCAGAGGTACTATGAAAAGCAGTGCGTAGCTCTTTCTGCGGTTCCATTTGATCTGGTCTTCCAGCATCATCGTACTTTATTCCTGGGAGAAGTCTACTTCGGGTAGTTCCCGGTCCGCAGTCTCTATCTCAAGCTGGTTCTTCTCGCTCTTCCCCAGCATGTTTGCAAACATCACGGCCGGGAAGGTCTCGATAGCATTGTTGTACTCCATAACTGCGTCGTTGTAGTGCTGTCGGGAGTAGGCGATCTTGTTCTCGATACTTGAAAGCTCTTCCTGGAGCTGCTGGAAGTTCTCTGAAGCCTTCAGGTCCGGATAGTTCTCGGCGACCGCGAATAGGGATTTCAGGGCCTGACCCATCTCGTTTCCTGCCTTGGCCTCTTCCTCAGGGCTCTGCGCATTAATCATTTTTTCACGGCTTTCCGAGACTTTCTCCATAACCTCTTTCTCATGCTCCATGTATCCTTCCACAGTCTCCTGCAGGTTAGGTACGAGATCAGCACGTTTCTTCAGCTGGACATCTATCTGAGCCCAGGAGTTATCCACCCTGTTCTCCAGCTTTACAATCCTGTTGTAGTAGTAAACAACTATCAAGGCAAGCAGGACAACTATCCCGCCGACGATGTAAGGTAAAAGTGACATAGAAACAGAACTTCACTTGTAAACTTAAAAGCTGTTCGCTTCAGAAACGGAAACCCAGAACTCAAGGCCTGAACCAGACAATACCATGGAACTACTGCAGCTTCTTCCTCATCACTTTCTGCCTGATCTCGCTGCCGTTAAGCTCCGTAACCTCCTCTTTTTCCTCCTCAAAACCTTTATACTGATAAAAACCAAGTCCCTTGCGGTTCTCACTCATAACCTCCAGTTTAACCACTTTACCGCCTCTATCGACTATTTCCTTCTCCGCTCTATCGTAGAGTGCTGATCCCAGGCCTTCACCCTGATTGCTAGGCCTCAGGTAGAGCCTGTGCAGATGCGCCTCTTCCCCTTTGACCGATGCATGCACATAACCTGCTATCCTTCCTTCAACTTCCGCTACAAAGAATATTGGCTCTTTCACCTGCTGCCTGAGATCTTTGGTAGAGTACCAGTCGTTTACAATACCTTCGATCGTTTCCTCCGGGATAATACCTGAGTAAGTGTCCTGCCAGGACTCTCTGGCGACTTCACGAATTTCTTCAATGTCCTCATGGTCCGCGTGACGTACAGTCATCTCTGGAACTCCAGAGCTTTCTCCTCAGGCCTTAAAACGATTTTACCTCCCAGCTGAAGAGGAATCTTTGGATCAGTATGCCCGAAATCTACATCGAAAACCACGGGAGTCCCGGGACAGTACCTCTCAACTTCCTCCCTGATTCTCTGCTTCTGCTTCCTGTGGTACTCCTCTTTCTCCTCCAGGGTTTTCTCCTCTCCATGAAGACTCTGCCTAACAGGCCTTCCGACCATTATGGCCTTAAACTTCTGCAGAAATCCTTTCTCGCCCATACACATCAGCCATCGCTTTACTTCAGCCTCTGAAGGAGCTTCCTCCGAGGTCTCCAGCGCCAGGACATCCCCTGGAACATCTTCCTCATCCAGAAGGCCTGATGCCAGTTGCCAGTGCAGTATCTCGAAGCATCCGCCGAAAAGCCTTCCTGAGACAGGACCCGAGAAGTTCCAGAACTCCCAGCCCGGGTTCTCAAATCTTTCACGTGTATCCGATATCTCTTCGCCCTCTATATCCACGAAACCATCGGCAAACCCCTCCGAGGCCTCGATCTTTCCCAGGCTGTCCTGGAAGAAGGCCTTTTCCAGGTTTTTGAAAGTATACTCTGCCAGTTCTCCTTCCGCCATAAGATCAGCTACGAACTGCCCTCCGTAAAAGCTCTCGAGCCCTAACTGGTTCAGGAAGATGTGAAGATTGGTGTTGTCGCTTAAACCGTAGAAACGTGTCGGATTTTTCTCCAGGCGCTCAGATTCGAGATGTTTCAGAACTCTGAGCTGTTCATCTCCGCCGGTCACGGCTACAACTCCTTTGATCTCCGGATCCTCGAAGGCCTCCATGATCTCCTCGGCTTTCTCCGCCGGATGCTCATTCAGGTACTCTGTACTTTTTTCTGCAGTGCTGTAGACCACTGGCTCAAGTTCAAACCGGTTTTCCAGGAGTTCAAGGCCTCTTTCAAATGCGGCAGGGAAGCGTTCTATACCTCCGGAGGTTCCCAGGACTGCTACTTTATCTCCTCTCTCAAGTTTATCCGGTGAAATCATCTCTTCAGCCATCGTATTCGTTCTCCAGAATGCTCATCCAGTGTGCGTCCTTCCATTCTCCATCTACGTACTTGTAATCTCTCTCCGTTCCTTCCTCCTGGAAACCTGCTTTCTCCATAACTCTTTTCGAGGCCTCGTTACCGTCCAGATATGCTCCACGTATCTTGTGCCTGTTCAGAGTTTCAAAGCCGTATTTCACAGCCAGCTTCAGCGATACAGTCATGATTCCCTGGCCGTGGAAAGCTGGTTCAAGGAAGTAGCCGACTGCGGACCTTCCGTAGTCCTTGTCAAGACCGCCAAGGAAGATATGCCCGGCTTTTTCACCCTGGTACTCTATCAGGAAGTGGACTGTATCGCTGTTGCCCCTCTCCTGCTCTATGTAATCTTTTTCTGCTTCAAGGCTTACAGGCTTTGGCGCGCTCCCCAGGAAAGGCCTTACCTCCATGCCCGTTAATGTGTCGCGGAGAAATTCGGCGTCGCTTTTCTCCACAGGCCTCAGAATAATTTCTCCGTCCTGGAGGAACTTGTTTTCTCTACTCATCTCGGTGTTCACCCTTCAGTTTTCCGAAGTAAACTGCGTCCCGGTACTCTCCCTCGGTGTAAACGTGTTCCCTCAGTCTTCCCTCCTGTTCGAACCCGAGTTTCCTCCAGATGCTCTGTGAAGCCTCGTTCTCGGAGTGGGCTCGTGCATAGATTTTGTGGTAGTTGAGCTGGTTGAAGCCGTAATCCGTCATTATACTTGATGCTTCGGTGCCGTAACCGTTTCCATGGTAGTTAGGGTGCAGCCAGATTCCGATTTCCGCCACCTTTGACTCCTCACTATGCTGGTTTAGAGAGATTATGCCCATCGGTTCCTCTCCGCGGCATATAAGCAGGTGCACATCATCTTCATCTCTTATGACGTCCTGGAAGAACTCCTCTTCATCTTCAAGGTTCTGAGGTCTCCTGTTCAGCATGTGAACCCGTACATCAGGGTGATTTACGCCATCTCTCAGGAACTCGATATCATCTTTTTCTACAGTCCTTAAATGCACGTTCTCTCCCTCGAGGAATACATTACCGGGCATAAACCAAAATTTGAACCGCTCGTATAAAACCGTACCCGGAAAACCGCGGGCAACCCATGGTTATAACAGAATCACCCCCCGAAAAGTTCCTCATGGACTCGCAAAAGAAAGAATACCTTGTAGCAGCAGTATTCGCACTCATGGCAGGTATAACCGTCTACGGCTTCCTGAACATCCAGGGCGACATAGCCGTACATTTCAACGCATCAGGCCAGCCCAACAACACTATGAGCAAATTTTCAGGCCTCATGATCCTGCCAGTCATATCTATAGCTGTCTACCTTCTCATAATGTATCTTACGAGTATCGATCCGCTCAAGGAAAACGTTGAAAACTTCAGGCCTTCCCTGAAAGGCCTTGCAATCTTTATCACAGGATTCCTTACATACATCCAGGGAATGATAGTATTCTGGAACCTGGGATACTCATTCAACGTTTCAGCTGCTATAACGCCAGGGATCGCCGTCATGTTCTACGCGATGGGCGTGCTGTGTGACAGGGCGGAGAGAAACTGGTTCATAGGTGTGAGAACTCCGTGGACGTTGAGCAGCGACGAGGTCTGGAGAAAGACTCACAGGAAGGCTGCGCCACTGTTCAAGCTTTCAGGTCTGATCGCTTTAGGCGGCCTGGTATTCCCCCAGTACCTTCTTGCATTTGTACTGATCCCTGTGATAGCTGTATCTATCTATGCAACTGTTTACAGCTTCAAGGCCTACAGGGATCTCGAGAAATAGTTTATTTTCTCCTGTACTGGTAGGTTTTCAAGCCTATGTAGTAAATAACTGTTATCCCAAACGATAGAGGGATTGGCGAGATATTGAAGAAGTACTGTGCCAGTGGAGGAACCAGGAGCCAGAATAGCAGCAGGAAGACTGCGACTGCAAACTTTTTCGGCCTCTCACTTGCCGTCTCCCTGATCTTATCCATGTAGCCCATGTAGAAATTTAGTTGCGGTGAAAGGTTTTAACGTCAGGCCCTTATTCTGTTCTCTGCCTGTTTACTTCCTCTATGCTTACCTGGTCTCTCAGCAGGGAGTTCAGGAAATGCTCCAGTTCTATCATCTTTTTCTGTTTCCTGTCCTGTTTCCTGTTCCTCTTCTCCTCCAGGTCACGGACGGTGTCCTTCTTCTCCATCAGGTCGTTTTCAAGCCGCTGCTTCTTCTGCTTCAGCTCGTCCTTTCTCTCATCTATCTCTATCTCCTCAAGTCTCTCTTCAACGTCCTCCAGCTCTCCGGACAGTTCCTCGATCCCATCCATATGCTGTTCGAATTCCTCAAAGTACTTCGCCGCGTCCACAAACTTTTTCTCCTGTCTTTCCCCTAGAAAGTCCTCCTGCCTGATCCTCTTGATGGCCTCACGTACCTCATCCGACGGATCGGAGAGTTCCTCGATATCCTCGTCTTTCAGCTTCTTCAACATGTTTAGACGGCCTTCAAATGTCAGGCCTTCGTTTTCAATGTTGTAGATAAGTTTTTTCAGACCTCTCTCCATCTTTGAGGCCTCTTCCCGGATTTCAGCTTTTCTCCGCTTCCTCTTCTTTTCCAGCTCCTTTTTCTCTTTCTCCAGGGATTTCATATGCTGCCATTCATCGGTATCCTCTACCTTTTCGATCTCTTTCTCGGTGCTTTCGAGATCAGCCTTAATGCTCCGTGTATCCTTGCCTTCGAGAGCTTTCTCCGCTTCCTCCAGGTCTTCATCCGCTTCTTCTATCTCGTTCACGTAGTCCTTCACCATTTCAAGCTGGACCACGACCTGATACTGGGTTTCGACGAAGTCCTCCATCTTCTCCTCATGCTTAACCAAGCGGTCCAGAGCGTTGGAGAGCTCTGGAGCATCCTTGTGGACGTATCTCATGACCTCGCCTTCCTTCCGTGAGACATCGTTGAAATCCTCAACAAAGTTGTGAAGATCCTCAAGATGCTCCTCGGTATCTTCAGAAGGATCAAAGTCTTCGACAAGCCGTTTCCTGGATCTGTAGAAGTTCTGCGCTACATCCTTCACCACCTTCAGGCGTTTGGAGTCCTCGTAATCGTTGAACGCTTCAAGGCCTTCCGCTATTTCTTTCCTGATCTCTTCAGTCGTCTCCCTGAAATCTTTCTCCCTTCTTTTTGCAGTCTCCAGGTCTCTCGACTTCTTCTGGCTGAAAAGTTCCGGTGCATCACGCCACGAGATCTCGATGTTCTCTGCCTGTGAACCCAGTTTATCCTTCAGTTTTTCGACAATTCCCATAACCAAGGGAAAGGGCTCCAGAGACTTATACCTTTAACCTGGACGGAACTCGCTGATCTCGAAGTTATCCCTGAGAACGTCCTCTACCCGGGAAAGTCGCTCCATATCAGTGTCCTTCGGCAGGAAACGCTTCCTGGAAGAGGTCCTGGACTCGATAACGCCCAGATGTTCCAGCGCATTCAGTGAAGAACCAGCGGAGGAAACAGTCAGCGGAAAGTTCTCGGCAACCTTCGAAGAAGTGAAAGAAAGACCCTGCTTCACCGCAAAATAACGGACAGCAGCCCTGATAACGTAGAAATTCCTGGTCAAGGCCTGGAACTGCCTGCCATGAAGATCCTTGACTCTTACAACATCCTCCTTCAACTCAGAAAGTTCCTGCATGGGTACACAACCATCCGCGCTCCACACGTAAAAAATACCCGGCAGAAAGGAAATCCACCCCAACATACTATATTTTTATTAGTGTAAGGTAACAAATATTTTTTCGACAGGTGTCCGAGTTGAACGAGCAGCAAAAAGTCGAAACAGTTGAAAGAGAAGATCTGACAGAGGTAGAGGACCTAAGATCCGCGCTGACATCCGACAGACTGGTAAGGCCTCAGAAGAGAGCGTTTCCAAATACGAAGTTCACTACGGATAGTTCTGAAACAGTTGAAGTCTTCAGAGCCTCGGACAGCCCTGTATTCGAACTGGATCACAGCAGAGAACATATAATGGAGCCAGAAAAATATTGAATGGGCAGCGCTTACCGCAGAAGAGGCCTCAAAGTTCTACACGGAGCTTGCGGAGGAGTTGGAGGATATATTCGGCGAAGGTTCCGTACTTCACTTCTACGAGGCCTATGAGCCCGGCGATGAGGTGAAGATGTCTGACCACGTTGACAGGAACTCGAAGAAGCACAGCCTCTGGATGTACGTTAACGGAGAGCCATAGCTCACGGTCCAGGGAAAAGTACCGGAGGAAGAAGTACCAGGCCTCATGGAAAGGAAAGAGCATAAATGGGAGATCGACCACTACCTGGAAGAAGGACTCTACCTGGAGGAAGAGGAGATAATTGAACAGAGAGTTCCTTTCGGCAACAAAGTCGTGGAGATAATGAACTCCGAAGCCGACAAGGAAACCGTGGAAGAACTTGAACAGATCTGGCAGGAGTACAACGACTCCCTGAATAGCCGTGTGGACTACGAACCCGACTACGCAGACGCCTACAATAACATCAAAGGCCTGGACTACAGTGCAGAGGATATTCGGGAGTTCGCACTGGCACACACAGAGTTCAGGGATGAGGCAAGCAGCAGACAGGAACAGAGAATGGGCCTGATGCTTTCAGCATTGATGAACTCCTCGGATGAAGACGTATTCGCATTACCCGGTTACTGGTCATTGGCGTACCGTAACAACGGCAACCACGTCTTCGTAGAGGAGGAAGCACCATGGATAGGCCATGAGATGGAGGGAGGAACCCTTTCAGTTCCGTACGGAGCCCAGCTCGGCATAGAACCAGAGGGAACGGAGTACAGGACGGTAGATCGCGGCTACCTAGAGATAACAGAGGCCAGGACCCAGAAGCTGCAGGATCCACAGGAAAAGGCCTGACCTACTCTATTCCTTCCTCAAGCTTTTTGCGGAAGACCTCACATCTCCTCGAAAAATTTCTGAACTTTTCACTGTAGCTGTCATCCTTCAGCTCTCCCTCAGGTCCAAAGACCGTTTCCACACGGGAGATAGGCAGGTTAGGGCCTATGAAACCCCCGAACGTGATCACGATGTCGTGAAGATGGTTCAACGCTCTTATACCACCGAACCCGCCTGAAGAAACTGTAATAAATCCAAACGGCTTGTCCTCGTACTCATCGTACAGGTAGTCCAGAGCAGTCTTCAGGACGCCAGGATAACTGTGGTTGTACTCCGGCGTCGTGATCACTATGAAATCCGCCGCAGCAACTTTCTCGGACAGCTCCTCGGCAACCCCGGGGACAGACTCCTCATCCTCGACATAGGTCCTGTTCCCGAGAGGAGGAAACTCTTTCTCCTTTAGATCAAATATCTCTGTCTCATGACCATCCTCCTGGAAAACCTCGTCCACGGCCTCCGCCGCGTAAACAGATTTTCTACCTTCACGTGCTGTTCCTACAATGTTTAGAACCTTCATAAAGACACAACTGCGCGGGAAAACCTTAAATCCCGGTCACTCACCGCACGGTAATCCAAAAACAAACAGGATCAAAAACCACCAGAAAACTTTCCTAACGCTACATATCCTCGGGATAGGCCTCAGTCGTCCTCTGCTGCTCCGCCCTACGTATCTCCTCCGCAAGCCTCTCCTTCTACCTCCGGATCTCATCAGCGGTCTCGATAAGTAGCTCAGTATCCACATCAAGACCTATCAGAGGCCTGATACCTTCATCGATCGCCACCTGCGCAGCTTTTGGATCAGGAAGGAAAGGATCAGTCTCCACAAGCAGTCCCAGGCTTTGAAGGCCGTTATCCGAGGCCTCGCGCATCAACCACAGGAACATCCTGGTCGTAACTTGAGTCCACAGAGATCAAAGGATCAAATATGCCGTGCTCCCAGAGCTTGTCCCTGAAGTCTCTCATATGCTCATGCGCAGTGTAATCAGTACTCGTCAGTTTATCATAGTCCACGGACACAGATATATCCCCTACGAAATTCTTAGCCTCTCTCCGTTTTAACAAACATTACAGAAAGACAAAGCTACTTCAACAGCTATAACAAACCAGAATACTCCACATACCAAAGGCCTTCTCCTGAAACATCTCCAGGAAATAAGAAAAGAAGGAGGGATTGAAACCTGGGGCCTAGAGCTCGAGATCCATGAATGCGGATTCCCAGATACCGTGCATCACTTCCTCAAACTCCTCCTCGTTCACACCTTCAAGCCTGTAAGTTTCAGAGAACTCATCATCAGCAACAGGATCATACACGTCAACCTCGACTACATGAACGCCATCCCTGCAATCCTTTCCCACGGAAGCAGCAGGATGGTAAAGGCCTTCATCCTCAAGTTTCCCCTCCATATCCTTGAAATGCTGATAAGCCGTATAACCTAGATCAGTAAGCTTCTCGTGATCAATCACTTCCACATTACTTCCAACAAATGTTTACATCAGACCTTTTATCCAGACTCTACAATCCAACAACACTGTTCCAACAATTATACAGTACTCCACAAGAGACAGGAAGGTCAGAAGCGGGAAAGGCCTCTATACATTTTTAACCCAGTAGCACAGTAAAACAAAAATATATGTCATCCCGCAACAGGCTCGAGGCAGCTGCGAAAAGACTTGAACAGATCGACGACGAAACAGACACAGAACTTCAGGAGCTCCAGGAAGCCATAAAAACGATTGAAGAACTCCATGAAGAACACGTCGAAGAACTTGAAGACGACGAAGAATTCATAGAAGAACTCAAAGACCTCTACGTCGAAATAAGAGACATCAGAAAGATCGAAGAACACCTGTACAACGAAATAGAACAGTACGGAAACGGAAACATCGCGAAACAACGCTTCAAAAAACTGTATGTCAGAGACGAAGACCAGCTCGTCGAAATCATCAGTGAAGTCAGGGAAGACCTGGAAGACATGATAACAATCCTCTCCGAAGAAGAAAGATTCACCAACAAAGACCTCGACATCGAAGGAGCCACAGAAGAACTCGTAGACGCCCTAACAGAAGAAGAAAAACAACTTGAAGAATCCCACAAACAGATCGAAAAACGAATACTCGGGTAAAAAAGAAACACAAAGGAGAGAGGCCTTAACTCT
>JBDGSM010000032.1:0-38244 GCA_042217545.1 Candidatus Nanohalobium sp.
GCGGCGATCGCCGGAGGCGTTCTAGTCTACCTGGCGTCAGAGAAAATGGGAGGAAGAATCGGCTCCCGCTTCAAAATCATGACCGCGGCGACCTCATTCCTTCTGCTTTACGGAATCCTGACCAGTGTTCAGTCTGCTGGACTGACCTTATTCAGTTACAGAGACAGTGCATGGAGCGTGGTACACATATTCGTCCATCTCTGTTTCTCGACAGCAGCACTGGTAGGCCTTGCAAGCATCAGGCAAGTCGCAGGAGGTGAGATAGAATGACTCTTCCGCTGGGACTTTCACAGGTAATGACAGGCCTGCTGGGCCTTTTCCCTGTTGATAGGTATCGCGGCAGTAGTTATGGCTCTCCTGAACTGGAGAAACTTCCGGGGTTCCACCTACGGTAACTCCTTCCTCGTCTTCGCGATAGGATGGGCTATCGTAGAACTCCACACAGCGAGAGAGCTGATCTTCTACATGTCAGGCGGTCGCGACTTCCCTGCACTGATGGCAGCCTCACTTGCAACAACAGGAGTGGTCGTCATCTCGATCTCCTACTACCTGATCTACAGGGACGCCAAGTAGGATTTAACTCTCTCCCTTCCTTTTTTCTTTATACATTGACCCGAAAAATCCTGATAACTGGCTGGAATCACCCCCCGGAGATCGACGGAGGCCTTGACATACACGTCTACCACCTTTTCGAGGAACTCAGGAAAAAACAAGGCCTGGAAGTCAGGTTAGCCTTACCCGAGGAGAACGCTCCGGACAGAGAAGGAATAATCCCGGTCTCAGCAGGCGAAGGTGACATGAAATGGAAGACCCGGCAGATGAGCGCAGAGATCGCCGAAAAAGCAGAAAATTTCGATATAATACATACTCACGACTGGTTCGGAGCGGAAGCAGGCTACAAGGGCTCGAAGTACGGGGAAGCAGTCTGGATCTGTACGATGCATTCCCTGATCTCCTCCAGGACCCGTGGAACATCTGAAGACATCGAAAGGATGGAGAAAGTCGCCGCGGAAGAACCAGACCAGCTCATCACGGTAAGCGAAGCCCTGAAAGAGGAGGTGGGGGAAAAGTTCGATGCAGAGGCCTCTGTCATCCACAACGGTTTCTCAAAGCCCTCGAGCAGAGGCCTAGACGTCAAAGAAGAACTTGGAATAGAGGGGGATATGATCTTCTTTGTCGGAAGGCATGCAGAGCAGAAAGGGATCGAACATCTTCTCTACGGTTTCAAGAAGTTCCTGGAAAACGGCAACGAGGCCTCTCTTGTCATCGGAGGTGATGGACACATGAGGGAGGCGCTGGAGAACTTTGCTGAGATCCTGGGCATCGAGGAAAAAGTTTACTTCACAGGTTTCATCCCCTCAGAGGAATTAGGAGATTACTACCGGGAGGCGGAGGCCTTCGTCTCGCCGTCCATCAGCGAACCGTTCGGTCTGACGATCACGGAGGCTCTTGAGTCTGGCACTAAGGTCTTGGCGACGGAGAGCGGTGTGAACGAGCTGGTTTCTACGGAAGCGGTGAAGGAGATAAGACCTGAGTCAGATTCAATCGCGGAAGGCCTTGAAGAAGCGCTGGAGAGCTGTGAAGAGGTTGAGTACGAGTCCCGTAGCTGGGAGGAGATGGCTGAGGAAGTTTTACAGGTCTACAGAAGTTTTAACTGATGATCTCTACGTTTTTAGGCCTTTCGCTGTGTAGTACTGCGTATCCGTTCTCTGTATCGGTTAGGAAGGTTGGATCTTCGTGGTAGTAGGCGGTGTCGCTGCCTCCTTCTCCCGGGAGGTAGATGCGTTCTCCTTCCTCTGATTGGACGGCTACTGCGATTTCTTCGCTGGTTTCTACCTGGATGAGGTAGCCGTTGCTTTTTTCAGTGATTTTGGTTTCCACAGTTGTAGTTGTTTCACAGGAGATTTTTAATCTTGGTTCGAGACCTGTGTTTTTCTCCTCTGCGTGGCAACACGCCGTGTTATAAATCAGGCCTCGAATTACGTGTTTATGCTTCCGGTGACCCTGAGCTTTGAGGTTCATCAGCCTCACCGTCTGCGTATTGACGGGGTTAATGAGGACGCCAGCAGTCTCTACGACAGGTACTTCGACGATGAGATGAACGAGCATTTCTTCAAGGATGTGGCGGAGAACTGTTACTTCCCGGCGACGGAGAGACTGCTGAGGAATGCGAAGAAGTTTGAAGGGAAAGACAGGGAGTTCAAGGTCAATTTTTCGATTTCAAGTTCCTGGGTGGATCAGGCGAAAAAGTATCATCCGGAGCTTATAGACATGATAAACAACTTCCCGGACGGAACAGTGGACTTCATCGGACAGGCCCATTACCATTCTCTAGCAGGCCTTTTCCACGATAAGAAGGAGTTTCGCTGGCAACTGGGAAAACACAGGGATATAATCGAGGAGGAGTTCGGTAAAAGGCCTCAGGTCATGACCAACACAGAATTAATTTACCACAACGAGATCGGGAAGGTCGCTGCGGAGGAAGGATTCGATGGGATCTTCACTGAGGGCGTTCCACGTATCCTGGGCTGGCGAAGCCCGAACCATGCGTATACTCAGCCGGATTTCGTGACTGAAAACGGTACCAACATCCTGTTGAGGAACAGGCAGCTGACCGACGACGTGGGATACCGTTTCTCCGCGGAGTGGTGGGACGAGTACCCGCTTACAGCGGAGAAGTACGCGCTCTGGCTTTCACACGCTTCCGGCGATATGCTGAACCTTTTCATGGACTACGAGACGTTCGGAGAGCATCACTGGGAGGGCACCGGCATCCTATGGTTCCTGGAGGATCTTCCTCAACAGGTACTGAAGCATGACCATCTGAAGTTCGCAACAGTCAGAGAAGTCGCCCAGAACAACGATCCGGTAGGGAAGTTCGACGCCTTCGAGTACAACACCGTCTCCTGGGCGGATCAGGAGATGGACGCAAGTGCCTGGCTCGGCAACCCTATGCAGAGGATGCTTTTCGACAAGCTGCAGGAGATCGAGGCAAAAGTGAAGGAGATGGATGACCCGGAAGTCAAGGAGGTCTGGAGGAAGATGCTGACCTCGGACCACCTCCACCATATCGCGACCAAGACACTGGACGACGGAAGCGTACACAACTACTTCTCGTACTTCGACCATCCGCACCAGGGATTCGCCGTCATAACAGAACACCTCATGGATTTCCAGCAACAGGTAGAGAAGAGATACAGGAGCTAGAGGCCTCTACCTTCTCCTCTCGACTATCCTCGCATTTATCGCCAGCAGCAGCACCGAGGCCGCAGCGGCGTAGAACGTGTACCTGAAACCTGCCGCTCTCTCACCCGTTCTGAGGAAGTACAGCAGCAGGCCTACGACCGAGATCTTTCCGAACCCCTGGAAGACTTCTCTGACAGAGAAGAACCCGAGCACGTTTCTCTGCTCGGCGATATCAGCGATTATGGATACAAGAGGGACTGTATACACTGTGTATGTGAGGCCTGCGACGAAAGAAAGCAGGAAAGCGATAGATCGGATCTCAAGGCCTGGTACGAAGAGGTAGACCGCTGCGGAGGCTACTGCTCCGGCCAGAACCATGTCCCTGTGCTCGAGCCGGTCGCTGATCTTCCCGGCGGCTATGGAGAAGAGGCCTGCTCCTATCGCCATCAATGTCTTGGCTCCTCCGACATTCAATGTCCCTCCGATGATGTAGTAGATGAAGAGCGGGAATATGAAGACGTATGCGGTGGTGGCGAAGCCGTCGAGGAAGTAGAGAGTCCAGAGATCTTTCTCTCCTGTTCCGAGGAGGCCTTCAAGTTCGAACTCAGGTTTCTCTGCGGTACCGCGGTAGAGGAGTGGAAGCACCGATGCGATCGCTACCACGAGCGCAAGGGTTGCCAGCAGGTTGAAGCCGAGATATGTCATGACAGCGGCCCCGATCAGAGGTGCGAACGGGCTTACCAGTTTCGGCACGCCCTCCAGCTTCCCGTAGCTCTCTCCTCTATCCTGTTCATCGCTGCCGACCGTGAACTCTGTGTTCACAGGTATCCAGTGGAAGGCCTTCGCCAGACCTATCAGAACCGCGACTGTCCAGATCAGAGGATATACAACCTTGAAAACCTGGAGCATCACGAAGACCACGACGTACAGCAGAGATGAGGCCAGTAGACTGCTCTCCAATCCTATCCTTGAGACAAGCCAGCCTGCAGGAACCGCGACCACCGTGAATGCAGCCACGTCAACAAGGAGGAAAGTGAACACCGCTGAAACAGGAAAGCCCTGCTGGGCGATGAAGACCGGGATGAATATAGATACCAGGCCGAGAGCGAACCCGTGGAGCGTCTTGTACGCGGTAAGCCTGTTGATCCTGCTTTCGAAGGCCTCTATCATATCGTTTACTGCGGACAGCCAGAGTAAAAAAGCAGACGGGAGATAAGTTTACGTGGACCCTGAAAAAGTGGAGAGCTTCCTCGATAAGAACCGGGACGTTCTCGGCAGAGACTTCGAACTGGAGGAAAGAAAGACAGGAGAATCCAATCACAACTTCATCATCGAGGCAGAGGAAGAGAGATACGTTCTCAGAGTTTCCAGACAGGTCTCGAGGAGAAGCAGGTTGAGGGAAGAGGCGGAAGCACTCGACTTCCTGGAGGAGCAGGAAGTAGAGCATGTTCCAAGGCTTGAATGGTTCGGCGAGACAGAGATCGGAGCAGTTCTGATAGAGACTTTTGTAGGAGAAGAAAATATCCAAAAAGGAGATTTTGATGAGGAAGAACTTAGAAGATCTGCCGAACTCCTGGCAGATATACACAAGATCTCCACAGAAGAATACAACGACTTCTTCGGAACGCAGAAAGAACAGAAAGCCTCTCTACGTAAGATATACGCCAGAGAGTACAGAAAGTGGTCTGAAAGGCCCTACAACGAGTACCTGGATGCAGCGGAAGAACCTGATGAAAGGTTAAAGGAGGCCTACCGGAGGCAGGAAAAGCTTTTCAAGACTGTTCCAGACATTGAAGTTCCGCAGAGACCTGTTCACGGCGATCTCGGCTTCAACGTCCGGAAAAGCGGAGAGAAGGTATTCTTCGTGGACTGGGAGTACTTCACCACAGGTTTCCCCGGACACGACGTCGTCTACTTCTTCGAACACGAAGGCCTGGATGAAGAAGAGCGCGAAGTTTTCCTTGAGGAGTACCGCAGGCACCGGGAACTGGACAAGGCCTTTGAGGAGAACCGTGAACGGTACAGGAAGTTCCTGGCGTTTAACGATATGATCTGGGCAGCTAAAAGGCTTGAAACAGGCGAGGGCGACCAGGAGAAGATGCAGGAGATATTTGATGAGAAGATGGAGTTGCTGGAGAAACTTCATGAAGGCCTTTCAGGATAAAAACGGGGATGACCAATTTTCTGTTATGAGTGAGAAAAACTTTGTCGAGGTCGAGAACGGCGAGAAAGTCGCTGCAGTACATCACAAAACGGATTCGGATAGATGGATATTTTTCTGTCATGGCTATGGAAGCGGCAAGGAAGGAAGTTACGAGGAACGGGCGAAGAGGGCTGTAAGAGAAGGTTTCAATGCGGTCAGGTTTGACTTCAGAGGTAACGGAGAGTCTGATGGAGATTTCATCGATCAGAGCTTGAGCTCCCGTATAAATGATTTAAAGGCCTGTATCGACTTTTTTGAGCCAGAGAGAATCTTTCTCTTCGGTATGAGTTTCGGAGGTAAAGTTGCGTCCCATACAGCGAACCAACTGGATGTCGAGGCCTTGATCCTGAAGTCTCCGGTTACCTACAACTCTATAATGGATAAGTTTCGGCAGGTTGTGGAGGAGAAAGGAAGTTATACTCACTTCGCGGACAAGACGATCGATGAGCGATTTTTCGAGGATCTAGATACGTACAGCTTTGATGACGTCGCTACGGGTCTTGATGCTCCGGTCGCGATCTTTCACGGAGGCAGCGATACGACCGTCCATTTCGAGAACTCTGCTGAGGCAGTTAAGGCCTTTGAGACCGATGTCCTGCTTTACAGGTTGGAAGGCGAGAAGCATTCGATGAGCGATGAGGGAGAAGAGAAGATGAGGGATATGATGTTTGCCTGGCTTGACCAGATCTAGACTGGGACTGCGCCCTGGTTCCTGTCGTCGTCGAGTAGGCCCAGGCTGATGTCGCCGTACTCGTCCTGGAACTCTCCGACTTTCTCTCTGGCACCGTCGTAGATATCCTCTGCTTTATCCTTGACCGGTGTGTAGTCTGGGTTCTCTGCTTTCTCCGCGGCGTACTCTCCGACAGTCATCCCTCCGTAGGCTGCGGCCGTGCCAGCTGCTACCTCTGGACCAGCTACACCTGCGGCCATTCCCAGGGCTGCGTCGAAACCGTATTTCTCGGTCAGCTCCCTGATACGGCCTTTGTCCTGGTCTCCTTCCAGAGTTTGGTTTGCGTCGTCCATTCCAAACCCGCCGTCAAGAACACCCAGCATTGTTTTTGTCACCCTGTAATAACAACATTATCATTGCAGGTATTTAAACTTTTCGCTGTATCAGGTCGTGAGTTGAAGAGAATTTTTCAGGCCTTGTCTTCCAGGGCCTGATTGTAGATGCCTGTAGTCCATGCGCTTATCTGTTCCCAGCGGAAGTTGTCTTCCACGCGGTCTCGGGCGTTGTCTCCCATCCAGTCCGACCATCTTGGGTCTTCAAGGCCTCTCGTGACCTGGTCCGTGATAGATCCTGGATCTGCCGGGTATGTGTGGAGGCCTGTGTATTCATGTACGATTGTGTCTTTCATTCCTCCTGTGTAGCTGCCTACCGTCATTGTTTCCGATGCAGCTGCTTCCAGGGGTACGATTCCGAATGGTTCGTAGACGCTGGGTGCGACCGTCATTGTGGCTTCTTTCATCAGTGATTTGAGTTCGTTGTCGCTGACGTAGCCAGGGAAATGTACTTTGTCGCCGACCTTGTTTTTGGCTATGGATTTGTAGTGTTCTGTAGCTCCGCTGCCGCACATGACGAACTTTGCTTCCGGTTGCTGGTCCAGGATATGTGGCATGGCCTCTATAAGGTGTCCTGGGCCTTTCTGTGGGTACATTCTGCCGACGAAGAGTACGATGTTCTCCCAGTCCAGTGCGTATTTGTCCCTCTGAAGATCTTTGCTGTGGCTGTCAAATCTTTCCAGATCGACGCCGTTAGGTATGTAGTTTATCTTTTCCTCCGGGACTTCGTAGGTATGTTTTACTTCCTCCGAGAACTCTCTGCCAACGGTGATGACTTCTTCCGCTTCATATGTTCCGTACCATTCGAGGTCATGAATCGTTTTCTGGTACTCGGAGTCTATCCCATCTCTTCCCTGCTGCGTTGAGTGGACCGTAAAGACCATCGGGAGGTCCAGAGTCTTTTTGATCCCTGTCGCGCCGGGAACGGCCATCCAGTCATGTGCATGTACGAGATCGAACTTGTTCTGCTTGTGGAGTTCTATTGCTTTTTTCTCCATCTCGTGGCCGAGATGCATGGCCCAGGAAAGAGTGTTCGCCGCTGAATTGGACGCCGGAACACGGTGGATCTGTACTCCATCACGTACTTCAGAGCTACGCTCCTCTCCATACGTTATTACGACAGGTTCGTGTCCCTGTGAGGCCATAGTCGTAGCTAGGTCTTCGCAGTGCGCCGCTATACCTCCCGCCTTGTAAGGCGGGTACTCCCACGTTATGAAAAGAGGCCTCATCTTTAGAATTGATCACGTCTCAACTTTTTTCTCTTGTTTAACAAGTTCTGCGTATTTCTTTAAAACTCTTTCAGGCCATCGATCGCTGTAAGGGTCGATCACGTCGACTTTCTCCCCCGGAGCATCAAGGTCGAAAAGCACAGAGTTCTTTGTATCCTCTTTTGTAGTAAGTATCTGATCTGCCTCGTAAGCTCCCTGCCACTCAAGCTCGGAGATCATCTCCGCATGCTCTCCTTCAAAGCCGCGCTCGTTCTCAGTGGAGTGCAGAGTAAGCACAAGAGGCCTTTCCAGGTTTTTCGACAGCGCTACACCGCCAGGAACCGTAGTCCAGTCGTTAGCATGGATAACATCCACTTCACCGCCGACATTCTGCATCACCTGTTCCTTCAACTCGTTGTTCATCATCATCGACCAGTTGTAGATGTTGTCACCGTCAAAATTCAATGGAGCTCTGAGAACATCTACCCCTTCATCAATACTGTAGTAAGAACCATCATCGAACGAAACAATAGTTACATCATGCCCGCTGTACGTGAGATGCTCTGCAATGCTCTTGATATATTCCGATATTGCCTCGCCGTCACTGAACTGCTTCGAAAGCAAAACAACGTTCATCTACTTGAACCTCTCCTCGAAACCAATCTCCTTGCTTTTCTCGACATCAGGCTGGTTGAAGGGATTCACACCACGGAACCAGGCAGAGTAAACTGCCAGGTACTGGAGAAACGCCACTAACTCGCCAGCAGCACTGTACGAAAGCTCCTGCAGCGTTAAAGTAACGTTAGGCCTTTCTTCATCATCTACCGCATGCTTCACTCCAACGTACTCGGATTTCAGGGCCTCAGAGTACGAGTTCTGCTCAAGGCCTTCAAGTTTTTCCCCCCGTATATCTATATCCTTTAGAGGGTCAGGAACCTCTATCTCTGCGTGTTCATGGGTTTCCGTCCTGAAGAACATCGGAATTATGTTTTTCTCTCCGCCGAACATTCTCTGGTTGGTATGGTGCTGGTACTCAGGCCCTAGATCGCCGTAGACCGTCATGCCCTCGCCTTCTTTACAGACTGTCTCATGCATCAGCTGTACGAACAGTGGGTAGAATCCAAACAAGCGAGTGGAGTAGAAAGGCGCCAATATATCCGTGTAGCCGTCTTTCTCTGCCTCGTAGAGTTCAAGTGCCAGTTCCTTCGCGGCATTATCCTTTCCAGGCCTCAGCTTTTCATACATCTCCTCAGCACCTCTGCGGATCTCGTCTATATCCATGCCTGCGAGAGCAGCGGGTACAAGACCTGTCTCTGTAGATCCGGAGAATCTTCCTCCGACATTGGGATGTTCCACCCATTCAAGGCCTTCTTTTTCAACTATATTTCTCAGAGCGCCATCATTATCGGAAGTAACTGCAAGAACCGGGTAATCCCTATTCATAAAGAAGAGCAGAGATTCTATGACTCCTACTGTCTCTCCCGACTTGCTTATAGGTACTACGAGAGTCTTCTCCTCGTCTAGCTCTCTTGAAAGCCTGTTAAGATAGTCTGGATCCATTGTAGTTACCAGACGCACGTCTTTATCGACTTCTGGCAGGAAAGCGTATAGATATGCCCTGAAACTGGTGATGGATCCTCCGTTACCGATCACGACCAGGTTCTCGTATTCCCTGTCCGAGGCCTTCTCCTTTATCTCGTCTATATCAGGTTTGTACTGTGCAAAGTTCGGGGTTTCCTTGTCCGAGATCTCCCCGTCGGAGATCTCTGTGTTGCTTGTTTCCACTTTGAAGCTCATTTTGATCTCTCCAAGGCCTTTTCATGGGCCTCCCTGTAGTTTTCACCCAGTTTCTCCCAGGAGGTCATCTGTGCAAGCTTCCTGGCGTTGTGCTTTCTCTCGGTGATTTCAGTTTTCGAGTAAGATACTATGTCGTCTATCATTTTTGCAAGGTCTTTTGCTGCTTCGCTGTCAGGCCTGTTTCTTCTCTCCAGGACCTTGATACCTTTTCTCTCGTAGTCGTTGGTGTTTTCCTTCAGGAACTGGCCGAATCCTGCGAGATCCGTTGTTACTGACATGGCTCCGTTCGCTGCTGTCTCGACAGGCGTGTATCCCCATGGTTCATAGTATGAGGGGAAGATTCCTGCGCTGGAAGCTACTACAGCGTCGTTGTAATCCATTGAAAGAAGTTTGTCTCCGACTGAGAGGTACGTGGGGTAGAAAACAATTTTTACGCGGTCTTCCTTCCTGTTTCTCAGGCCTTTGTCCCACAGAGCTTCCATTATTTCGTCGTTGTCGTAGTTAAGGTCGAATGCCGAGAGCGGCGGTGTCTTCTCCTTCTTGGTGTGGAAGTTGGCCTGGAGGGATTCAAGCTTCCTGGTTCCCTTTATCACGTCCTCCAGTCCTGCAGAGGGTTCTTTGCCGGATGTTATCGAGTTAAGAAGGTTTTCACGGAGTTCTGGCATCGCAGAGTCTATATAGTCCTCCAGTTCTTCGTAGAGAGATACGTTCTCCAGCACTTCAAGCTTCTCGCCTTTAACGTCACTGGGAACAAATATGAATACGAAGAAGTCGTCGCCCTCCATATCGTTGACCTGGGATAACGCATCTATCATCAGATCTATGCCCTTGTTGTGGAACTCGTACCTTCCGGAGATGTAGAGTACACGTGGATCGTCGTCCAGATCAACGTCGTAGTAAGGTTTGAAATAGGCCTGTAAGAAGCTCTTGAACTCCTGTTTCTCCTTTCTGTGGTTGTAGGAAAGCTCCTCAAGGCTTGGATACTCCTCAACGTTGAAGCCGTTCGGAAGTATCTTGTCAGGCTTCACGTCCAGGACCGCTTCCGCCTCCTCTCCGGTAGTCTTACTTACTGTGGTGAAGACATCCGCAGTCTCCGCCGCAGTCTTCTCAAGCTGGTGCTTTGCCTTTACACCGTGCTCCTCGGCCATTTTATCGTTCACGTTGCCGTTCTTGACAGCTTCACGGAGATTGAAGTCCGAGTCCGAAAGCGTCCTCCCGAGAACTGTAGCATGAGTCGTGAAAACCTTCGGAGAATCAAAATTGAACATGGCAGGGCCTGAAAGCCATTCGTGAAGATGCACCACAGTATCGTTCTCAAGCTTTTCCTCAAGCCTATTTATTAGAAGGCCTACCGCATAACTCCATCTGACCGGATCATCGAACTCGCTGCCAGTATTCATGGAGTCTATATCGTATTTCTCCCACATCTCGGTCTTTATATCATCGACGTCACGCTGCATGCCAGAAGCGTCGACCAGTATACATTTCGGAGAGCCTGATACCTCCCAGACCCCGTAGTAGCACTCGATACCTTTCTTTCTCAAGGCCTCGAACAGATCTTCGTATGGATGGTCCTGGCGGGGCGCAAAATCCTTCCTTGCCGCCTCCTCGTTGTAAGGCCCAATCGTGAGGTAGTGATCGCCGTAGAAATCGCTCATTTTGGACGACTTGGACTTGAGAACCTGATAGATTCCTCCGACTTTGTTTGCAACCTCGAAAGAAACTTCTATTAGGTTATCGTGAGCCATAATTTTTCAATCGTTTTCCTCGTATAAAAACATCGTCAGGAAACGATTGCTACCCCGCGGTTAATATACGGGTTTTATACCCTTCCAGCGCTTGTAGAGAATCATGAAGTATAACCTGTCCGAAAACCTGTCAGGCCGAAAGGGAGTAGTCTCCAACCTTCACGGCTTTCTTAACAGGCACCTGGACACAGGATTCAAATCCAAATGGAGCGGCTACTGGGCTCCCCCAATAAAATACTTCGACTACTTCAGCTTCAAGGTCAACGGCATCTGGCTCAACAAGGACACGCTCCAGGGAGTTGAGTACGGAGAAAAAATGGTTTTCTACCACGAAACCGGCAGCCTATCTATAGAAGAACATATCAAGGCCCCTGAGAAAACACCAGGCCTTGAAATAGAGCTGAGGCTGAGGAACAACGACCGAGAAAGGAAAGCAGTCCAAATAGTAATGGAACTGGGCGCCGACATACGGCACAAGACCCAGGACATCTCAAGAGCAGATTACAGTCTGGATAAAAATGAGAAAAGGCTAAGCATAACTGGAAAAAGCAAGAACCTTGTGCTGAAAAGCGAAAAGGCCTTCAAGCTGAATGGAGACTCGTACATGAAAGATCATCACCCTGGGGAGAGGCAGAGATGCTTCGTACCCGGAGAGATCGTTTTCAGGAAAGAAGTTCCTCCAGAGACCCGCGAATCCCTCAAAATAGATCTTTTAACTTCTGACGGGAGCTTCAAATCCATAGAGAAAAGAGAACAGGAACTTAGAAACCAGGAGCTCGGAAGAACGTTCAACTACAGCATCGAGAGCATGTTAAACCTGACATACGACAGACAGGGACTAGGCCTTATCGCAGGACATCCATGGTTCCTGGAATACTGGGCTAGAGATACGTTTTGGACAATCCTGGGACTTATAGACGCAGGATACTTCGAACTTTCCAAAGACATACTTGAGAACTTTGCGGATAAAGGCCTGAAATCCCAGGTCGAGCTTGAAGGAGGAACCTCCGATGGCCGGGAGAGAGCCGATACAGACCCCTTATTCGTGATAGCTGTCGAAAAACTTCGAAGACATTACAAGACCAGCGAAAAACTTGAAAAAGCTGTTGAACACGCCCTGGGCCGAGTTGAAACTGATAAAGGAATCGTTCAGCACGGCGAAGATGCCACATGGATGGACACACTAAAGAGAGCGCCTGCAGTGGATATACAGAGCCTTTGGCTCGAAGCAGCAGGAAGAGAAGACAAAGAAAATGCTGAGGATCTAGCAAAAGGCCTGGAGAAATTCAAAGAGGAGGCCTACATGAAGGATTTCCTGGGGGAAGACTCCCCAGAAACAGTGAATCCCGCCGTACCGTTGATGTTCGGCCAGTTAAGCAAAAGCGAGGCAGACAAATACCTGGAAAAAGTGAACGGCGAGTTCTCATCGATGTATGGCGCCAGAACACGGGCAGTGACGGACCTCGGCTACTCGGGCGAAGGGTACCACTCCGGAGCAGTATGGGGCCTCACCACAGGATGGGCAGCAGCAGCAAACCTGGAATATGGTCGTGAGACAGAAGGAAGAAACTTCCTGGAGAAGATGACACAGTTTATCGATAGAAACCAGCCCGGAGCACTACCCGAAGTGGTAAACGCAGAGACAGGGGCTCTGCTTGGATGCAGCGAACAGGCCTGGAGCGCAGGACTGTATATCCACGTCGTGGACACCTATCTCCTCGGCATAAAGGTCCAGGAAGACAAAGTAGTGATTGACCCGGCCTCAGATTTCTCGGGAAAGCGCCTGGGTAAGCGAGTCGGCAACGAGGTACTGGACATCGAGTTCGATGATGGAGAAGTAAAAATACTGAATGATCCGGATTTAGAAGTTGAGATAAAGAGTTGATGATAAGATGATAGTTGTAAACTTCAAGGCCTACGGTAAAGCGGTCGGAAACAGCTCAGAGCAAATCATCGAGGCCTGTAGGAGGGCTTCAGAAGATACAGGTGAGCGAGTAGTTGTCGTGCCGCAGCCCGAGGATCTTTTCCGGGCCGAAGATGTAGAGGCTTTCGCACAGCATGTGGACGGTGTCGAACCAGGCAGTCATACTGGCAGCATCCTGGCCAAAGGCGTAAAGGATGCCGGAGCTACAGGAACCCTCATAAACCACTCGGAGAACAGGCTTCAGGACAGAGAGATAGAGGCCTCCGTGAATGCGGCGAAAAGCCTGGGCCTCGAGACGATAGTATGCGCCCAGAAACCGGAGGAATGCAGGAAATACAGCAAGTTCCAACCCGACTTCATAGCCTTCGAGCCTCCGGAGCTGATCGGCGGAGACAACCCTGTTTCAGAGGCCAAACCAGGCCTTATAGAGGAAGCGGTGGAGGAGACTGTAGATGGGGTTAAGACAATGACGGGAGCAGGCATCAAGTCAAGGAAGGACGTTGAGAAAAGCGTTGAACTTGGCTGTGAGGGCGTTCTCGTTGCTTCAGGCGTGATAAAAGCCAAAGATATATATGAAGAAGTACAAGACCTGTGTGAAGGCCTATGAAAGATATCTGGGTTCAGAGGTATCGTGACCACTGCAGAGTCCCTGGAAAGAACAACGTTGATGTTTTGACAGGTTTCAATGCAAATATCGACGTTCTCTACGATCTTGATGAGATGGATATAGAGCTCGCCGAGGAGGCTGAAAACCTTGAGTCTATCGGCAGCATCCATGATCTTCAGGCATTGCTGAAGTACTGTAAGGATAACGGTGTGAACGAGGAGGCCTCTCTTGACGGCTTTGATTACTCATTTGAGAACGGCGAGGAGCGTGTCGGCGGCCAGGCAGGTATAATGGCGAACTTTCTTTCAGGCATGGGTAACTCCGTGATCTTTTATACTCCTTTTCTCTCACAGGAGCTTGCCGACATGATAAACGTTAACGTGCTGTTCCCGACCGTAGAGGACGACTTCGTCCTGAAAAACGTGCGGGATGCCGCCAACACAGATAGAACAAAGAAGAACATGATCTTCGAGTTCGATTCGGAGAAGACCGGTCGTTTGATAGTCTCTGACTCTATTAAAGGCTTCGGACCTTACTTCAGGAAAAGCATAATAGACGAGTTCGAGGAGATAGATCAGAACCTGAAACGCGTGCTTCTTTCAGGCTTTCACGACATTGAGGGGAATAAAGATGCCAAGCTGGACAAGGCCAGGGAGCAACTGGCAGTCATCCAGACTCCCGTCCACATGGAGTATGTCAACACCGATGAGAAGACAGCTGAAAAGATAATAAAACGCATATTCCCGAGAATTGAAAGCGTAGGATTCGACGAGGAAGAGGCAAAGCAGATCTCAAGTATCTCAAGATCCGAAGATATAGAAGGAGAACTTACCGCAGGTGAGGCCTTTGAAATCGCCAAACACCTGATCGAAAAATATAGCCTGGAGCGATGCCAGATCCATACATACAACTTCCACATCACAGTAGTTGAGGATGACTACCCTGTGGAGACAGGGAAGATCAGGGATGCGATGCTTTTTGGCGAGATCTGCGCAGTTAAGACCGCTGAAAAGGGAGACTTCGTCAAGAGGAACGATCTGAAAGAGCTTGACATGGACAACAAGCACCTGAAACGACTCGACATGCTGGAAGAGTTCGGAGAGTTCTTCGAAATCGAAGACTTCGCCAGAAACGGCACGGGAAAAGCAGAGGGCTACCGGGTCGCAGCTATACCAACCATCATACACGAAGAACCGGAAAGAGTGGTGGGCATGGGAGATATAATCTCCTCAGGCACTTTTGTAGGCGAAGTCATGAAAAATCCTTGATAAAGCCTCTAACCTTTCCTTCAACCTCTCCCAGAATATCATTCAGATCCTCTTCAGTATCTGCCTCACAGCGCACAGACATCTTCGGCTCCGTGCTTGAAGGCCTTACAAGAGCCCAGCCTTTCTCGAACTGGACCTTGACACCATCCTTCTCGGAAGTCTCATGATCCGAGTAGGCCTCGGCAAAACTTTCCGTAACTTTCTGCTTAGCGTCCTGGGGACAGTCAATCCTCAGCTCAGGCGACACCGGGTACTCGGGATAGGCCTCGATCTTCTCTTTCAGATCTTCTTCCGCTGCCATCTTTGTCATCAGGGCTGCTGCGAACAGTCCATCATCCCATGGGAAATCATACGCAGGGAAGTAGTAATGGCCTGACAGTTCACCTGCGAAGACGACGTTATCCTCTTCATGGATCTTCTCCGAGATAAAGGTATGTCCTACCCTGCTCTCCTCGGCCTCACCGCCGAACTCGTCGATCTTCTCCGGTACAAGCTTTGAGGCCCGAAGATCATGGACAACAGTCCCTTTCTCACGCTTCAAAGATTCTTCAGCGAGTAATGCGATAATCTTATCCTCTTCAATATATCCGTAACCGGGCAGTATGAAACCTGCACGGTCTCCATCGCCATCAAAGATAATTCCAAGGTCTTCGTCGCCCATCGCTTCCTCAAGCTGTCTCTGGGCCTCTTCATTCCCTGGAGCAGGAAGATGGTTAGGGAAATCACCATCAACCTCTTCGTTAACCATCTTGACATCGCACCCAAGCTCTTCGAACAGCTCCCCGGCGATAACACCCGTTACACCGTTCCCACAGTTGATCACAACATCCAGGTCAAGCTCTCCTATCTTCTGCTTCACGGCCTCAACATAACTATCCATGATTTCAACGTCTTCCTCCCCGCCATCTCCTTTTTCAAACTCTTCTCCAGTATAAATTTCCTCAATCCTCTTCATACCTCCGTCACGAGACATGGCCAGAGCGTTTTCAAGGCAGAACTTGAAACCTGTATACTCAGGCGGGTTATGTGATGCAGTAACCGCTGTAGAGGATTTGAAACCGTTCTGAACCTGTCCATAGTATATAACCGGCGTAGGAACCATTCCTGCATAGTTAACATCAGTTCCTGTAGAGTTCACGCCCTCTATGAAGGCCTCAGTAATTTTTTCCCCGTGACTTCTGCCGTCTCTCCCCACCAGGACGGTATCCGCGTCTATGAAAGTACCATAGGCACTACCTACTTTTCTTGCCTCTCCTTCGGATATTTCGTCCGGGTAAGTTCCTCTGAGGTCGTAGCTATGAAAAAATGAAACCATTTTCTAGGCCTCATCCCAGTAATCTTCCAGTATGTCAGTTTTTTCCCTGTATTCCTCCCGCATATCGGGCAATGATTTCTTCATAACTTTTGTGTCGAGCGAGGTCTCCATGAAACCGCGGTCTTTCTCATAGATCGGTACGAGCTGGACGTGCAGATGTGGTATGGATTCTCCTGCTGCTTTTCCGATGTTCATGCCAACGTCGATTCCTGCGGGATCCACGACTTCTTCCTGAAGCTTTTCTACACGCTGGACCATCGCAAACAGTCGATTACGTTCCTCGTCCTCGAGTTCCGAGAGATCGTTGACATGTCTCTTCGGAACGACCATTAGGTGTCCGGTGTTGTACGGGAAGATATTGAGTTCGACCATCAGGAAGTCGTCCTCGAAGACTGCCATCTTGGAGACGCGTTCATCGCCTTCAACCTGGGCGCAGAAAATGCAGTCGATATCCTCCGGCACCTCCTTGGCCTCGTACTCGCTGCGTTTCGGACTCCAGAGATACTGTTCGTGCGGCTTCAGATCAGACATAACAAAAAAATAGTCTGCTCAGGATTTAATACTCACGGAAAAACAAAACCATAAAATTTATGACTATTGAGTAACAATAGTATTTCATGACTGATTTAAACCAGGCACTCAGAAACTGGGCGGAATAGGAGGCCGAGATCGGATGGCATATCCCGGACAGCATAGAGAACGAGGTTAGAAGCCAGCAAAAAGAGCTGGAGTTCGCTGTCGAAAGAGCCTAGGACGAGATAAAAGAGGTGGAAGAAGCTGCAGAAGCCGTAGATCGCCTGGAAGAGGGAAAGAATGTCGAAACAACACCTCTACTTGACTACACCAGCAAGATCGAAAGAGAATACCAGGACAGAGAAAAACAGCTAAAAGACAAGCTTGGCTATGAACTGGCCGATATAGGAATATTCACGATAAAGACCTCGACAGCCCTGGAAACAGGGATAGGCAACGAAGACAAAGAGAGTTACAGCCCAGACTTCGAAGGCCTGGCAGATACAGTAGAAAGCCATAACCCCGTAAGGCCCGAAAATACTTACAGCGAGGCAGTTAGAGAGCTTGAAGGCCTGCTGGAGCCCGGAGAAAATCAGATCGTCGAGGACTCTCCAGACGAGGAAAGGATAGCGGAAGGCCTTGAACAGGTTCTTTACGGACTTTCCGATCTGGCTGCCGATCTTCCGAGAAGCTTCGAACAGTTCGTTTCGGAAAAGATTGCATACAACCAGAAGAAGCGTGATCCTTCCGATATAGATTCTTCAGCTTACGATGAGTCGTAAAGAAGCTTAGAGAGGGTTGAACTCATTGAAGTGCATTCTGAGCTTCTCCTGTATACCTCTCTGAGGAGGTTCCTCACCTTTAACCCTGTAAGCAACATCTTCTATCGCTTTGGAGGCTCTGGAGTTTGGCTTGTAGGACGTGACCGGTTCTCTCAGAGCAATTCCTTCTCTTACATGTTCGTGGTCCGGAACTCTTCCGATTATATCTTCCCCTACAAGGTCGATAACGTCTTCCTCCTCGACCTCGGATTTCTCCTGTCTGACCTGGTTCAGGACAAGGCCTATTACGTCGCGTTCAAGCTGCTCGGCAAGTTTTTTCGCTCCGAGAGTGTTGGTAAGCGCCGGTAGTTCAGGGTTTGAGACGAGAAGCACCTCATCCGAGGCCTCTATCGCTGCTTCTACCTCTCCACCGACGCCTGCAGCTGCATCTATCAGTATAAAGTCTTTGTCGCCTAGGAAGTCGACCAGGGTATGTTTCAGGTTCTCCGCGTCAGCATTGAAGTCCAGAACAGACGCTGGAAGAACCGATACGCCTGCAGGATGTTTTGCAACCGCCTGTGTGATGTAGGCCTCACCTTTGAGTACCTGGTTCAAGGATACGTCCTGAAATCCAAGTCCGAAGTGCTGTGCCATGTTTGCGCCGGAGAAGTTTCCATCTATTATCAGTACATCCTCTCCCTGCTGGGAAAGGCTTACGCCGAGATTTGCTGTTAAAGTTGTCTTACCTGTACCGCCTTTCCCGGATACGACAGAGATAACGCGTGTCATCATCTTAGAATTCGAGACCGACAATAAAAAACCTTCTGCATTAGAGGATAAGAAAAAATTAGAGCAGACTACCTGAAACGCATCATAAGTCGCTCTACAAAGCCTGGCTCGGAAAGGTCAGGTTCATACTCGATACCGGCGATATCCGCTGCAGCACCTTTGAAACGCTCCGAGACATGATGATCCGGTGCGTGATGAACTACAGGCTTCTTCATGGATAGCGCTTCCTCCACTTTTTCATGATGTGGAACCTCTGCAATAACCTCGTAACCAATCATCGACTCTACCTCACTTGTATCAAGCTCAGAGTCATGGTTCTTTACCATATTCAGGACAACTCCTATGACATCAGTTCCCGCCTCCTCGGCGATATTCACAGTCTTCAACGCATCAGTCACTGCCGGAAGGTTAGGATTAGTGACCACAAGCAATTCATCCGAGGCCTCGATAGCATTGATAGACTCATTTCCTAAACCAGCTGCGGAGTCGACCAGTACAAAGTCAGGCTCTCCGACAGTATCAAGAAGCACATCTGCCAGGTTGTCTGGAGAAGTGTCTCTCAGATCCTCGACCGATAAACCGGCAGGAACTACTCTGAGACCTGAATCATGGATGTACATGGCTTCTGTGATGTGAGCATCGCCCTTCAAGACGTCATGAAGAGTCTTCGGGTACATTGGAATCCCTATGTGGAACCCAAGGTTTGGGTTAGTAAGGTTTGCGTCGAGAACCACCGTGTCAGCGCCGAACTGGCTCAAGGCCGCTCCAATGTTCGCTGTCGTGGTTGTTTTGCCGACTCCTCCCTTCCCACTGCTCACACAGATCAGCCTGGTCATTGTATATTGACTGTTGCGGTTCAGCCTTTAAATTAGTAGTGAGGTCTCAACCAGAAAGCCTACAGGCCTTACCCGTACTCTCTAAAGCCGGCCGTATCAAAGAAGTTGTTCACGACCGCCACCGCATCATCGGTATGGATCACTTCAGGCCCTACAGAAACCTCTTCAGCACCAGCAGAGTTCAAGGCCTCAAGTTCTTCATTCTTGAAGTCCCTGTGATCGGATAGAACAAACACGGCGTCTTCTCCAGGCCCTGACCCTGGCAGAGATCTTCCGCCTTCCTTCAGTACGAAAACTTCTTCCTCGAAGCTTTCAAGGAGCTGTCCAAGGCCTTTCTCCTTGACTTTTACTCCGTGCGAGACTTTTTCTCCTTCCCTGTACCTCTGCTTGATCGCTCTGTTGAGAAGGCCTGCGATGCTACGTTCATCCGGGTTCACTCCGCCGACTTCTTCACCGTTAAAATGGATCACGAGTTCGTCCTGGAAGATCAGGAATAATTCGTTTTCTTCCCTGATGCCATGGGACTTCAGAAGCGCGGAGTTAACTGTCCTCGCAACCAGGTCTATTCTTCCCTCTCCGGCGAGGTTGTTCAGGTTGATCTTCGCTCTTGTCGGCGCTTCATGCGCCAGGACGACAAACTTGGTCATTGAATCGAGTGAGGTGCTTCAGATTAAAATAAGGTGGGAGCCGAAGGTCGAGGCCTTCTGACTCCAACTAAAGTGAACTACTCGCTACCAATCAGAGATTGGAAGGAGCTTCTTTGCTTCACACAGCATTCTCACAGGAATGCTGTTCGAGCACTCGTTCCCCAAGAAGGGAACGGTGCGTCAACCACGGAACTTGCAAGACGAAACCATTCGTCCCACAGAGGTTTCCAGTGTCCACAAGCGTAACTTCGGCTTGTCCCTCGCCTACACCACAAATATTCTCACTGAGATTTATAAAGCCGATTCATCCCGCTACCTATCAGAGAAAGGAAGGGGACTTCTCGGCAACTAAATTAAAATAAGTTGGATTCGATAAGAGGCCTATGACCGGAGAATTTGCGGCCAGACTCACAGATATCGAGGAGAAGTGGCAGGAAAAATGGGAAGAAGCAGAAGTTCACAGGACTGAGAAGACTGACGCAGAGAAGTACTATGTCCTGGAGATGTTTCCATATCCCTCCGGCAACCTGCACATGGGACACGTCCGCAACTTCTCACTGGGCGACGCACCGGCCCGCATGAAACGGATGCAGGGCTACGACGTTATGCATCCGATGGGCTGGGACGCATTCGGACTGCCTGCGGAGAACGCAGCGATCGACAGAGATGTAGACCCGGAGGAATGGACAAGGGACTGCATCGACAACATGAGAGGCCAGCTCAAACGTTTAGGCTTCTCATACGACTGGGAACGGGAGATCGCGACCTGTGACCCGGAATACTACAAGTGGAACCAGTGGATCTTCCAGCAGATGCTGGACGAAGGCCTTGCCTACGAGGATGAGTCCAAGGTTAACTGGTGTCCGAGCTGTGAAACAGTCCTTGCTGACGAACAGGTAGAGGACGGACTCTGCTGGAGATGTGACAGTGTTGTAGAACAGAAGGAGATGGAACAATGGTTCCTCAAGATCACAGAATATGCTGAAGAGCTTCTCGGCGATCTTGAACAGCTTGAAGGCTGGCCTGACAAGGTTCGGGACATGCAGGAGAACTGGATCGGGAAGAGCCACGGCGCAAAGATTAAATTCCCATTGAGAGGTGAAGACAGAGAATTGGAGGTCTTCACGACAAGGCCTGACACGATATTCGGCGCAACATTCATGGCGCTCGCTCCGGAGCATGAGTTAACCGAAGAGATAGCTGAAGAGAACCAAGAGGTTGCAGAGTACCGTGAAGAGGCGATGAAAAAAGATACTGAGGAAAGAGAGGAGAAGTCCAAGGCAGGAGTTTTCACAGGAAGGTACGCCGAGAACCCGTTCACGGGTGAAGAGATCCCTATCTATGTCGCCGAGTTCGTCCTGACGGATTACGGTACTGGAGCGATCATGGCGGTACCGGCACACGACCAGAGGGACTGGGAGTTCGCACAGGAACACGGCGTAGACATCAGGAAAGTCGTCGAGCCTGAAGGAGACCACAGCTTCCAGGAGGAAGCGTATGAGGGCGACGGCGAACACGTTAACTCAGAGTTCCTGGACGGCCTGGACAAGGAAGACGGTATAGAAAAGATAATTGAAGAGCTTGAGGATAGAGGCCTTGGCACGCACGACGTGAACTACAAGCTGCGTGACTGGCTGATCTCCAGGCAGCGTTACTGGGGTACACCGATCCCGATCATCCACTGTGACGAGTGCGGGACGGTTCCCGTGCCTGAAGAGGATCTTCCTGTCGAACTACCGGATGACGTGGAGTTCACGGAGACAGGCAACCCTATCGAGACATCGGAGAGCTGGGCGGAGGTCAAATGCCCTGGATGTGGAGGAGAAGCACGGAGAGAAACTGACACGATGGATACATTCATCGGAAGCTCCTGGTACTTCCTCAGATATATCTCGCCAGAATTAGATGACGCTCCGTTTGACGTGGAGGACGCGAACTACTGGATGAACGTAGATCAGTACATCGGAGGGATAGAACACGCAGTCATGCATCTGCTGTACGCAAGATTCTTCACAAAGTTCCTACGTGATGAGGAGATGCTCGACGAAGACGAACCGTTCGAAAGACTTCTCACACTCGGAATGGTCAATCATCCCGCGTACAACTGCCCTGAACACGGCTGGCTCTTCCCGGATGAAGTGGAGGGCGATAACATCTGCGAGAAATGTGGTAGAGAGGTCGAAGTCGAGACCAGGAAGATGTCCAAGTCCAAGCACAACGTCGTGGATCCTACTGAACTTGTAAAGGAACATGGAGCCGATACCGCAAGAGTTTTCATCCTTAGAGCTTCAGGCCCTACAAACGAGCTGGACTGGAGCGAGGATGGAGTAGCAGCGGCGGAGGAAATGCTTGAGAGAGTTGAAAGGATAGTTGAAGAGAACATGGAGGCCTTAACAGATGAAAGGCCTTCTCTGGAGAACGCCGAGCTGTTCGACAGGATAATGGCTTCGAGAATCCAGAGAGCGATAGAGAAAGTTACGGATGATACCGAGAACTATGATTTCAACCTGGCGATCGACGAGATCGACAGACTGTTGAGCAAGCTCTACTGGTACGAACAGCAGGGAGGAAAAGATGAAGTTCTCTCACACGGCATCAAGACCTTGTTGAAGTTGCTCAGTCCTTACGCACCGCACATCACCGAGGAACTCTGGCACAGGATCGGTAACGAGAACTTTATGATTGAAGAGGAATGGCCTGAACCTGAAGAAGGCCTTATTGACGAGGACGCTGAGGAGATCGATGATTACTTCTCCCGCGTCTCCTCAGACATCAGGGAGATCATCGATATGATCGAAGACAGTCCTGAGAAGATTAAAGTTATCAAGGCCTCGGATTGGAAGTATTCTGCCGGTGAGAAGATCCTTGACGTGATCGAGGATACTAAAGATGTCGGTGAGGTCATGGATCAGGTGCTTGACGATGACCTACAGCAGAAGGCGCAGCAGATCAATGAGGAAGTTGTAAAGGCCGTGGAGAATCCTGGAAACTACCGGAAGAACTTCACAGGCCTTGAGCTGGAGGAGGAAGCGCTTGAACTGAACCAGGAAAGGTTTAAGGAAGAGTTCGGAGTTGAAGTCGTTGTCGAAAAAGAGGATGAAAGCGGCGAGGACAAGGCCTCACGTGCTCAGCCCGGAAGGCCTGCGATCGTGGCTGAATAGATGTCTGAATCCGGGAGAAACACTGAACGTCGGCAGGGCATGATGACCGGTATTGTCGCTGCATTGAGTGACCAGGAGGAACACCTGAAATACAGAAATATTGACAGGCCCCCAAGACTGGAGCTTGAGGAGATCAAGGCCGAGCTCGGCGATGAGGATGTTAAAATGGATGCGGAGGCTATCGCAGAGTTCAGGAATAATGTTTTTTTCGGGATATGCCCAGAATATGGCCCTGGCCTACGAAGAAGGGGATAGGCAGAAGTTAGAGGAGAACGGTGTCAAGCTTGTGCAGAGGCCTGAGACACAGGTCCAGTAGAAAAATTCAGTATCGTTTCAGGCTTTCTTCCAGGTTGCGGTCGAGATGCTTGTCTACTTCAAGGCCCTGTTCTTTCATGGCTTTTCTATGTGCCTGCAGCAAGTCCTCTACTTTTTCCAGTCTCTGGTTCATCTGTGCCATCGCGACCCAGATCTGGCCTACGGATGCGTTGCCCGCCTCCATGTATGTTTCTTCGTGCTTCTCTGTATCTTTCAGAAGCGAGTTAAGTGAATTGGAGAGTTTTTTCGGCAGCTCTTCGATCCAGCCCATACGGCTTTATTTGGTATAAAATTCTTTTAACTCTCAAGTCCTAACCCTGGATTAATGCGTAAGCAGTTGAACCTTTTCGGCCTTCTGGCTGTTCTTGCAGTGATTGCGTACGGAAGCTTTACTGCGGGAGCGCTCAGTGAAGGAGGTCCTTTACTGCATTTCATCGCTTACTTTGTCCTTGCCGCTGCGTTCCTGGTCAACTTCCAGGACACAGAGAAAGGCCATATAGAGGCGATCCTTGCCTCAGGCCTTGTCGCGATGATCATAGAACTCATCCAGGCCCCGATACCTTACAGGACTTTCTCGCTCATGGACTTCGGGGTCAGCCTTGCAGGTTCCACAGTCATCACGCTGGACCATCATCTAGGCCTTGTCACCCGTTTTGTCGAGCTTGAGGATGATCTGATCGAACGGTTCTTGGTGTGAGGCCTTTCATTTGTTATAACTTGTCACGAAGTTTCCTGTTGTGAATTAACTATGGAAAAAAGTGAGATGGTGCTTGTCAGGTACACAGGCAAGCAGGACGGAAACGTGTTCGATACCACGGAAGAGGAAAAAGCGAAAGAGGTAGGCCTGTACCAGGAGGGAAGAAGTTATTCTCCTATCCCTGTTCTGGTCGGCGAGAGCTACGTCATTGAAGGCCTTGAGGAAGCGCTGGAAGAGATGGATGTCGGCGATGAAAAGGAGATCGAAGTTCCATCGGAGAAAGCTTACGGAAGCAGGGACTCCGACAAGATCGAGACATACCCTGAGAAGGAGTTCAAGAAGCAGGATGTCCAGGTCCGTGTCGGCGAGGAGTTGATGATCGGCAACCGGAGAGGAAAAGTTATCTCGAAAGGTTCTGGACGTGTCAGGATTGATTTCAACCATCCTCTTTCCGGAAAGGATCTGGAGTACTGGATCAAAGTTGAGGAGAAAGTAGAGGACGATGAAGATCTTGCCGAGAACATCTTCGAGTACCGTCTAGGACATGGCGACATGGAGATTGAGGACGGAACGGTCAAGATCTACCGGATCCACAGTCACGGAGATCACAGGCATGAGCTACCTCAGGAGGCTATCGACGAAGTCAGCAAGGAGATCAAGGAGTACACTGATCTGGAAGTCGAAGTCATTGACGACGAGAAAGAGGAATAACCTCATATTTCCTCTCCTTTTTCCAGCGTGAGGCCTTATAAGTTCGGGGAGAGGCCTTTTCAGCATTTTTATATAGCTTAGTGACTACTTGTATTACATAAGAAGAGTGGTCGTCCGATGGAAGATCAAATACAACAGGCCAGGCAGAACGATTCTGGCGATGTCCCGCAGTCGAAACAGAAAAATCATGATATAGACGAGGAGCTCGAGGAACTGATAGAGCAGAGAAAGGCCGAGATCAAGGTCATCGGTTCCGGAGGAGCCGGTAACAATACTATTTCTCGCCTTGTAGAAGTCGGAATCGAGGGATGCGAAACCATCGCGATGAACACCGACGCTCAGGACCTTCTCTATGCCAACGCCGATGAAAAAGTTCTCATCGGTAAAGAGCTTACAGGAGGCCTCGGAGCCGGAGCAGATCCAAAGGTCGGAGAGGAGAGTGCGAAAGAGAGCCAGCAGAAGATCAAGCAGTCCGTCGAAGGATCTGACATGGTCTTCATCACCTGTGGACTCGGAGGAGGAACAGGAACAGGTTCCGCACCAGTCATCGCAGAACAGGCAAAGAAGCAGGGCGCACTAACTGTCGGAATCGTCACACTTCCATTCGAGATGGAAGGACAGGCACGACAGGAAAACGCAGAGTACGGACTGGAAAGACTCGAAGAAGTCGTCGACACACTGATCGTAATACCGAACGACAAGCTTCTTGAAATCGTACCGGACGTATCACTCAACACAGCGTTCAAGATTGCAGACGAAATACTTGTCAACGCAGTCAAAGGCGTAACAGAACTTGTTACAAAGCCAGGCCTCGTCAACCTCGACTTCGCAGACATCCGCGCAGTCATGGGCGAAGGAGGAATCGCCATGATCGGAATGGGACAGAGCGATACAGACTCCAGAGCTACAGAAGCCGTACAGAAAGCACTCTCAAATCCACTGCTTGACGTAGATATCGAAGGAGGAAAAGGCGCCCTCGTAAACGTCACCGGAGGAACAGGCCTCTCACTCAACGAAGCCCAGGAAGTCGTCAATACCGTTTCCGGGAAGCTTTCCGACTCTGCAAAGATCATCTGGGGAGCACAGGTCAGAGAAGACATGGAAAGCAGCCTACAGGCCATGATCATCGTAACAGGAGTCGACAGCCCTCAGATCTACGGCCCTGACAAGACGCATCAGGACGAGCATGAGGACGAGATCGAGCAGGAACTCGGCGTAGAGTTCATCTAAGGCCTTTCCCCAAGATACCTTTTCTTCTATCTCTACTTTTCCTTTAATTCGCAGGGCTTCTTGAGAACTGTTTTTAAAAGTTGGTTTCGAAAGCTGTGTTAACCCGCTTGAACCACTGCGAGGTGGGAGGGAACTAGACAGTTTTCCGGCTAGTTCTCTTTCTAACCTGAAGTGGTCTTTGAGGTGAAACGAATGGAACTCGATCCTAATTCGATCAAGAATAATGCGAAGAGCAAGCTGAAGGAATACCAGCGAGTGCTCAAGATATCAGATAAACCGGACAGAGATGAGTTTGAGATGAGTGCCAAGGTTACTGGTGCCGGCATCCTGATTATCGGTGCTATCGGGTTCCTGTTTTACCTTTTAAGCGCTCTGCTGCCAAGCATGGTGTAAAGAACAATGATAATGACCGCGAGAACCACTAGAGGACGTGAGAAAACTGCGATAAACGCGATGAGAAGCCAGGTCAAGAACAGCGACCTGGATATCAAGGCGGTTTTCCACCCGGAAGACCTGAGAGGATACATCTTCATCGAGGGCAAGGAAGCAGACATCAGAGAACTCTCCAGCGAAGTCAGGAATATCAACGGAGTGATCGACGAAGAAGTCAACATCTCCGAGATCGAAAAATACCTGGACGAGGAAGAAGAGGAGATCAAGCTCGAGGTCGGAGACGAAGTAGAAGTCATCTCCGGACCGTTCAAGGGTGAAGAAGCCAAAATCGACAGAGTCGACGAGACCAACAGAGAAGTCACGATCGAACTTCTCGACGCAGCAGTACCTATTCCTACAACCGTCGACATCGACTCAGTAAGAAAGAAGGCCAACCAGTAAGGCCTTTGATTAAATCTATATTACTCTAAAGGAGGTTTAGACAGAAAATGGGAGACAAGACCACAATATCGACCCTTGTGGAAGGAGGACAGGCATCTGCCGGCCCTCCGCTAGGACCAGAACTCGGCCCCCTACCAGTAGACGTAGGAGCGGTCGTGAACGCAATCAACGACAAAACCGCAGACTTCGAAGGTATGGAAGTTCCTGTAGACGTCACTATAGACGAGGAAACAGGCGATTTCGAGATAGAAGTCGGAAAGCCTCCGATCGCAGCCCTTATCAAGGACGAGATCGGACTTGAATCCGGCTCAGGCGAACCAAACTTGAACAAGGTCGCCGACATGGAGTTCTCGACCGTCTGTAAGCTTGCCAGGATGAAGGACACAGACCTTCTCGCGATGGATCTTCGTGGAGCAGTTAAGGAAGTTATCGGCTCCGCACAGTCCATGGGGATCACAGTCGACGGCAAGGACGCTTACGATGTACAGCAGGAGATCGACGGTGGAGAATACGACGACAAACTCGAAGAAGAGGAGGGACTTCAGTAGGTGACCAAGAATGATTACGAAAATCAAAGATTTTCTTGATCACGCAGAAAACACAGGAGGTGTTTTCGAGTGAATTTTGAGGAAGCAGTTGAAGACGCAGTAGAAGAAGCCAAGGATAGAGGCTTCACAGAGAGCATCGATCTGATCGTCAACTTCAAGGATCTCGATCTTTCCGATCCGAACAACCGTTTCAACGAGGATATCAAGCTGCCTTACCAGGCTGACGAGGATATCAAGGTTGCAGTGATCGGAGACTCGATCACGACGAACGCGGACAACGCGGACAGAACGATCAGCGAGAACGAGCTCGAGGAAGAATACTTCGAAAATCCAGATAACGCGAAGGACCTTGCAGATGAGTTCACGTTCCTTATCGCAGAAGCACCTTTGATGCCTAAGATCGGTTCCCAGCTGGGACAGGTCCTAGGACCAAGGGACATGATGCCTGACCCAATGCAGCCAGGCGAAGACCCAACCGAGACCATCGAAGGCCTAAGGAACACTGTCTCACTCAGACTGAAGGAACAGCCAATCCTCCAGGTCAAAGTCGGAAACGAGGAACAGGACCTTGAAAACGTCTCAAGAAACTGCAGCACGATCTACGATTTCATCGAACAGCAGCTTCCGAAAGGTGGCAACAACATCAAATCCGTCCTCGTCAAGACCACCATGGGTCCTACAGAGGAGGTGAAGTAACGATGAAAATCAGTAGATTTTCGGAGTTACGGAAAACACGAGGTGTTTTCGAATAATGGTACAACCAACACCTGTAAACCTGACAAGAGAAGAGAAAGAAGCCAAAGTCGAAGAGTTCGAGGAGAAGATCGAAAGATATCCTGTCATCGGAATCCTCGACATGCACAACCTGCCAGCAAAGCAGCTCCAGCAGATCAAGAAGGACATGAAAGACTTCGCGGACGTCAAGATGTCCAGAAAGACTCTTATGGAGATCGCGATCGACGGAGCAGAGAAACAGGACATCGAACAGCTGGAGGAAACTGAAGCAACACAGCCAGCATTCATCTTCTCCGAGAAAGATCCCTTCCAGCTATACCAGCTGATCAAGGAGAACAAGACAAGCGCAGCAGCACAGGGCGGAGAAGAAGCACCGAACGACATCGAAGTACCTGACGGAGACACAGGAATCGGACCAGGCCCAATGCTTGGAAAACTCCAGCAGAGGGGCCTCAACGTCCAGGTACAGGACGGATCAATCCACGTCCAGGACCCAGGAGTCATCATCGAGAAAGGAGACACGATCACAAGAGACGACGCGGAGATCCTATCACAGCTCGGAATCGAGCCCCTGGAGATCGGACTCGACCTCGACATCGCCTACAACGAAGGAGAACTCTTCACAGCAGAAGAACTCGACATCGACGTCGACCAGTACAGAAGCGACGTGGAAGCAGCAGCTTCACAGGCTTTCAACCTCGCAGTCAACGCAGGAATCATCAACGAAACAACTGCAGAGACAATCGTCCAGGAAGCAGTCAGAAAGGCAAAGAGCCTGGCGATCAGCGAAGGCCTGCCATTCGAAGAGACGATCGAGGAAGCACTCGCCTATGCCGCATCCAACGCGGAAGGCCTCGACTCCCAGCTTGACCTAGAATCAGTAGACCTCGAAGACGAAGGAGAGGAAACTGAGGAAGAAGCTGAAGAGGACGAGAGTGAAGAAGATGAATCCGACGAGGAGGAATCTTCTGACGAATCCGAGGAAGACGAGTCCAAGGATGAAGACTCAGACGAAGAAGAGGAGTAAAAATCCTCTCTTCGCACCACATATTTCTTTTTTCTCTTAATTTTTCCGGCAAGTTCTTAAGCCAGAATAGATAACTTAGGCATAGGCCTATGGACAAACTTATCGAACTCATAATTGTCGTAATGGTGCTCACCATTACCGGAGCAATTGTAATGTTCGGTTTCAGCGATCACATACACACGTTCGACAAGTCCGGAGATCAGATACTGAACGGCACCGGATGCAAATACGCCAGACAGCAGAAGGATAAAGGTGCTATAGATGAGCTGCCGGACAAATGCAAGACCGACTTCAGGCCTGAACCTCCGAGGATCTCAGCTACCTAGGAGTTTCCGGACTTTGGAGGCCTCGCCACTGACAATCGTTCTTATGGTTTCTTCGTCGCCTCTCTGGAGGGCCAGCTCGAACCTTTTCTCGCGCGAGTAAAGTTCGCCGGAAAAGTCTCCTACATCCACTTCTCTGCCGGAGGCCTTCAGTTTCCCGTTCTCGATGTATCCTTCCTCGTCCACGAGGGCGGCGAAATCTCTGTCGAACTCAAGTTCTTCAAGCAGTTCCTGGAGGAACTTCGGATACCTGACCTCGAATCTTCCCTCCCTCGAATAAGTCGAGAACGGAACTTCTCCGAGGCCTTGAAGCAGCTCCTGGAACCTTTCCGCCAGTGACCTTTCATCAGTTATGTAAGTGGGGATTCCTTCGCTGTTAACTGAGACAGAGGCCTCTACACGGGTTAGAAGTTCGTCGGGAACTTCAAGAGGGAACCTGATGTCTTTAACCGTTTTGCTGCGGCCTTTGCCCTTCAGGGCCTCGACCCCTCTGGAGTTATTGCCTCCCATCAGCCTCTTGACGAAGTTGACCGGTAGGAAGACATCCTTGTTCTTCCAGTTGTAGAGCTTGGACTCTGAGTACTCGAAATGTTCTGTAAACTCTTTTACTCCGCCGAACTCGTCGATACGGTGCCATAGCTCCTTCTCCGCTTCTTCTGTCAGTTTTACCCTGAGGTCCTCCGGCAGCTGATTGAACTCCACCCTCGTCATTTGTACTCATCTGTGTGTCGAGGTCTTTTAACTGTTGACATCCGAGTTTGAGGTATTGGTGACAAATTAATGGAACTAGTTTACGCAGCACTGACACTTCACGAAGCCGGAAAAGAAGTTAACGAAGAGAACCTGGAAGCAATCGTCGACGCAGCAGACCTCGATGTCGAAGATTCCGAGATCGCAGCACTAGTCGCAGCACTCGAAGACGTCGACATCGAAGAAGCAATGGAGACAGCAGTCGCAGCAGGCGGCGCAGCAGCAGCTCCAGCCGGCGGAGACGACTCAGCTGAAGAAGAAGCTGAGGAAGAGGAAGAAGAGGACGACGAAGACGAAGCCTCTGAAGAAGAAGCAGCTGAAGGCCTAGGCTCAATGTTCTAAAGGCCTCCCCGTTCTTCACACATTTTTCTTTCTTCTTTTTTCGACACATCTGATAAAAAAATTCTCGAATATCACTTTTCCTATGAAAGGCCTCGACGAACTGAAAGCAGAGATCAAAGAGGAAGCGAGTGAGAACCCTGAGAAGTTTTTCGCGACAGACGTGCTTAGAGAGAAAGGCTTCAGCCGTGACCAGTGTTCCAACTGTGGAATGTATTTCTGGAGTGCAGACAAGGAACGTGAAGTATGTGGCGAGCCAGAATGCTCGGGCGGCTACACCTTCATAAACGATTCTCCTACCGAGAAAACTTTCTCCTATATCGAGGCCTGGGAACAGTACGAAAGCTTCATGACCGCCCGCGGATACACGTCTATCGACAGGTACCCGGTCATAGCGAGATGGAGGGATAACGTCGAATTCACAGGAGCAAGCATCTACTGCTTCCAACCACACGTCGTATCCGGAGAGGCAGAGCCACCAGCAGACGAACTAGTAATACCTCAGCCATCGCTTAGATTCAACGACGTGGACAACGTCGGCGTCACCGGACGGCACTACGTCCTGCACGACCATCTCGGCCAGACATGCTTCCGCAAAAGCGAGGAGTACGACCAGGACCGCTACTTCCGCGACATGTTCGAATTCGCAATCCAGGGCCTTGGAATACCGGAAGACAAACTCATACTCCACGAAGACAGCTGGGGTGGAGGCGGAAACCTCGGAGCCGCAATGGAATTCTTCGTAGATGGCCTCGAACTCTGGAACCAGGTCTACATGTTCTACAGACAGACGCCGGAAGGCTACGAAGAACTTGACCTCAAAGTCCTCGACATGGGCATGGGACAGGAAAGAATAACCTGGATCAGCCACGGAACCGAGACAAGCTACGAATGCGTAATGCCCGACACTCTGGAAAAGATGAAGGAACGCACAGGCCTCGAAGTCAACCAGGAAACCTGGGAAAAGTTCTTGCCATACAGCAGCGAGTTAAACGTCGACGAAGTAGACGACATAGACCAGAAATGGCAGGAAATAGCAGATAAAATCGATGAAGACGTCGAAGAATTGAAAGAAGAGATAAAACCTGCTGCAGCACTTTACAGCGTCGCGGAACACACCAGAGCACTGATCTTCGCGCTCGCAGACGGAAAGATTCCAAGCAACACGGGTGGAGGCCACAACCTCAGAATGATCTACCGCAGAGCCAAAGACTTCATAGAGAAATACAACTGGGATCTCGACCTCGAAGAAGTCGCCAGATGGAACGCAGAGGAACTTGAACCAATGTTCCCCGAACTCCTGTCCTCAATGAGCGAGATAAAAGAGATACTTGAAGTAGAAGAAGAAAAATACGAGGCCTCTCGTGAAAAAGCCCTGGAAAAACTGGAAGGTCTTGAAGAAGAACCTGATGTAACGCGGATGATAGAACTGTACGAATCCCATGGCGTAAGCCCTGAGATGATGGAAGAACACGGTTTCAAGGTGCCAGAGGACTTCTACATGATGCTGAGCGATGAAGAGGAAGTGGTGGAAGCGGAAGAAGAAGGATTCCGCCTGGAAGACGTTCCAGAAACGGAAAAACTTTACTACAGGGATCAGAAGCTCCAGAGATGTGAAGCGGAGGTTATCGCAGTCAGAGAAGACTGGATCGTACTGGATAGAACAGTTTTCTATCCTGAGGGAGGTGGACAGGAACCGGATCACGGAACCCTGGAAAAAGATGGAAAACTCTTTGATGTCGTAGACGTCCAGAAACAGCAGGACATCGTACTCCACAAAGCCGCAAGCCACGACCTCAAGGTTGGAGACAGCGTTGAAGCCAGGATAGACGGAGACCGCAGAAAACAGCTTATGCAACACCACTCCTCAACCCACATGGTCAACGGAGCAACCCGAAAACATCTGGGCGAACACATCTGGCAGGCAGGAGCACACAAAACCCAGGAAAAAGGCAGACTCGACGTAACACACTACGAAAAAATCTCACGTGAAAAACTGGACGAAATAGAGGCCTCAGTACGTGACATGATAGATCAGAACAGGACAATAATCACGGAAGAACTTCCAAAGAGCGAAGCAGAGCAGAGATACGGCTTCAGGATCTACCAGGGCGGCGCACCACCAGGAAACATGGTAAGACTCATCAAAATAGAAGATATCGACGTAGAGGCCTGCGGAGGAACACACCTGTCCTCCACAGGAGAAGCCGGCGAGTTCTATATCACAGGCTCCAAAAGAATACAGGACGGCGTCATAAGACTTGAATACAAAGCAGGACACGCGGCAGAAAAATACATAGAAGAGATCCAGGACAGAATAGACAGGATCAAGGAAAAAATAGGTGCAGACCTGGAGACAAGGCCTCGCCTGGCTCAGAGAGATCTATGCAGGATTTTCTCGGTCGAACCGCAGCAACTTGAAGACACTGTCGACAGGTTCCTCGAAGAATCAGAGGAATACCGAAAAAAAGCCGATAAACTGGCAGAATTCCTCGGAACAGAAAAAGAGATCCAGGAGATCTCCGGACAGAAAGTCATCCAGAAGGCAGAAAATCTTTTCCAGGCCTGGAAAAGCCGTGAGAAAAAAGTCGAAGAACTTGAAAGCCAGGTAGAGGCCTTCGTCGAGTCAGAGATCGAAGAAGAAAACAGCATCGAGCTTGAAGTACCTACTGAAAACGTAGGCCTTCTGATCCAGATAGCCCAGAAACTTTCATCAAAGCATCAGGCCGTAGTCACGTTAATAGGTGAGAAAGGTGCCGTCTCTGCCTCAGGAACCGATGAAAGCGCCAGGGAAAAACTGGGGGCCTACTCAGATAACGTTCAGGGAGACGAAAAGTTTGCAAAGGCCTTCGATATCTAATTCCTTGTGCAATAAGGCGCTGCGTTACCCCAGCTTTTCATAACGGAGCAGATCACGTTTCCAACGTTCTTCGGAGTCAGATCCTTATCTACAGTAGCTGGAACCTGCTTCCTGGATGTCTTGAAGCCGAAGACCAGCACTTTAGGGTACTGTGTTATTCTGTACTGCTGTGCGATCTTCGAATCCGAGGCGTTAACCACAGAGATAAATGCTCTTCCCGTGAACTTATCCGTGAGGTTCTTCAGAGGCATAAGCTTTTCCTTGCCTTCACTGCTATTGTAGACTGCCGATACTATCACGGCATCGTCCTTTAAACTCAGGTACATTCTCTGCCTGGCCGTGAGATTGTAAGGGCCTTCCTTGAATGTCTGAGTCGGTAGTTCCGCGGTAAGCTTCTTTTTGTTTCCTCCTCCGCCGGTGTTGACAAGTCCTGCATAGGATGCGATGCCTCCGAAAGCAAATCCGCCGGCCATAAGGAGGCCTACAACAAGTACCGCGTACTGTTTTACATCTGCCATACCTCTGGATATAAGCAGTAATTAATAAAGAAGTACGTTTTTCTGACCGACACCGTTAAAGAAATTGACCTTCGAAACCCACGGTATGATAGTAGGATTCAATATTGACGCGATCGACGCATCCAAAAAGGAGAACGCAGGAGGCGACCTACAGGTCAACTACAGGCCTGAGATCACCGAGATCGAGGAAGCACAGGTCAACGCATTCGAAGAGCCTGTCGCAAAGATCGACTTCAAGTTCACAGTAAGCTATGTCGCAGGAGACGACGAAGCAGCAGCGATCGAGATGGAAGGAAACGTACTCTGGAAAGGAAACGTTGACGTTGTAACAGAGGCCTGGGAAGAAGAGAAAAAGCTGCCTGACGAGATCGAGGCACCGCTGATGAACGAACTTTACAGGCAACTTCTCTCAGAAGCAGTAGGCATCGCAAACACCCTGAACCTGCTGCCGCCGATCCCGACACCCCAGGTAGAACAGTAGAAAATTCTTTCAGCGGTTGAGGCCTACCATCCTCATTTTTTCTCCCTTCATTACTTCCTTCCTGTAGCTCTCCACTTCTCCCCGCTTCTCCAGGATGTTGAGACATCTGTGGACATCTGCCTCCGACCATTCAAGTTCCTGCGCAAGGAGGCGTGCCGAAGGCCTTTTTCCATTCTTAATTATCCTCCTCGCTTCTTCCATGACCTGAGTTTCACGTTCCACGAAGAAGGTTTAAACCGCGAGCTAGAAAAGTATTTCTATGAGCCAGGAACCAGAGAGCTACGAGGACATCCTTGAAGAGCTTGAGGACGAAGTCGAGCATGCCGAGAAAGATTTCGAGGAGGCGAAGGATGATGACGCCACAGGTTCTCTGAAGGAGAAGCAGGAACGCGCTGAAGACCTGATGAATGAGATACACAGCCAGCTGGACTTCCTGGAGAACCATCTCGATGAGATCGAAGGGAAAGATTAATAATTTTTGATGATCTAAACAAAAACTGTGATAACAATGAGAAGACTAAGAAGAACCGACGGCGTCGAAGATCTCTTCGACCAGATGCAGAAGATGTTTGAAGACGTGCAGGACACAGGCAGAGACCTGGCAAGCGACTTCGTGGGAACTTTGCCTGTCGACATCCAGGAGGAAGACAACGAATACGTCATCACCGCAGACCTCCCGGGCGTCGAAAAAGACGAGATCAACATCACCGGCGACGAAACACAGGTGGAGATCCACGCCGAAAGCGAGGCAGAGCTGAAGGAGGAAAACGAAAAATACATCCGCAGAGAGAGAAGAAGCAGAAGCTTCCGCAGAACAGTCGCCTGGCCACAGCCAGTAGAAGCAGACACGATCTCAGCAGAGTATGAGGACGGAGTACTCGAGATCAGAGCTGAAAAACAGGAAGACGGCGGAAAAGAGATCGAAGTCGAATAAAAATTACCTGGAGAGCAAAACTCTCCCCTCTACTTTTTCATATTCAACTTTCTTACCGAACTTCTCCACGACCGAAAGATTAGTCTCCACGTGATCAGTTAACTCACCGATAGAAACCGTTCCGCCGACAAGAGCCAGGAAAACAATCAACTGATCAGCCACGAACTGATCGACACAGGCCTCAGAACCCCTGAACTGTTCAAACTGCGTGACAGCCCTGAAAGCATTCTGCTCGGCCCTATTCCCACGCTCATCCACTGCATCGAAACCAGCGACAGAGTTTTCATAAGAGGCCTTCAAAAGAGAGACGGCACCATCCGAAACCGAATCAACATACTCAAAACTCTCCGAGACAGGAACATCTACCTCAAGCTCGGATTTCAGGGCCTCTAACGTTTCTTCAGCTACTTCTCTATCCTTGAGAGATTTCGAGGCCTTCACACGCAGTTCTATCTCCTCCAGCTCCCCTCTATCTGTGAGGTCAAGTTTTTTCATGGAGTAAGGTCCTGTCTCAAGCCTTGCAGTTCCGCCGCCTTCAGGGTAGAAACCAGTTTTTTCTACACTGTATCCTCCTTCAAATCCATGCTGCTGCAGTAATGGGATCTTCACGCCCCCATAATGCAGTGAGGAAGGTGACCACCTTACATCCGTGCCGCCAGAGATCTCCGCGGAGAAATCTTCATCGATCTGGGTCGTGACAGGCAGGAGAGTGTCGATCACAAGGTTTACACTTCCTGCTGTGCCGATGTCCGTGTTCAGGGCCTCTTTTCTCAAGTTTCCGGGTTTAAAAGTTATCTCCTCGGAGTTGAACTCGACTCCGTCGGTCTTGGCGTCGCATATCTTTTTCGCCATCTTCACTGCCTGTAGATGCTGGTTTTTCAGGCCTGCGTCCTTTCTCGACCCTCTGATACTGGTCATGCGGAAGTTTTTCCCTGTTACCGCGGAAAGTGTTAGTGCGGTTCTCAGCATCTGGCCTCCGCCTTTCGCGCCGTTTATCTCGATCATAGGCCTTTCTTCCTCGGTGAAATGTATAACTGTTTATCCGACAGTTGCATTCAACGACAATTATTTAACTTCTGCATGGAAATTTTCAGATAAGATGAGAGGAGTGGGGGAAAAGAGCCTGCGCTTTGAAAACATGAGCGTTATGCGAGGGTGCCTCCGCTGAGTTCTATGCCAGGTCCTGATTACCTGCCTGGCGAGTTCAATATACCTGACAACTACAACGTACTGCACGTCTCCGAAATACACGCTTTCGAAGAACACGATCCGGATATAAGGGAAGACTACGTCCGTGGAGTCGGAAAACAGGTCAACGACTACGTCGAAACATATGATGTGGACGAGATACACGTCATGGGAGACACAGGGACCTTCGACGACGTCTACAACTTCCTGGACGAGCTGGAAGCAGGTCCAGAGGTAAAGCTGGTCGCAGGAGACGAGGACAAGAAGACGCAGATCCTGACTACCCGGATGAGGAAGCTGACGAGTTCACAGGCTTCATGAAACAGATAAACTCTCCGCAGCCCTTCGATGTCGACGTGGACTACGAGATATTCGACGAAGGCTTCGAGACAGAGATCAGAGGAAACACGGTACAGGCCGCCCATCATCCGCACAGGAAGAAGAGAGACGAAGGCCTCAAGTATCCGGACACACGGGACGAAAGGATCCTGGACGATCTGTTCTCGGTGAAACGGTACATCAACGAGCAGTCGACAAGGAGGACGCCTCCAAGCCTTTCCGGAACAGATATCGCCATCTACGACCACGTGCACATGCCTTACCCGAGAACTGTCGGAGACAAGATCCTTTTAGGCCTTGGAGCCCGGCGCTTCAACTACCAGTCCAGGCCTGACAACATGCCGGAGAGAAGCATCCATCTCACCAGTTTCGAGGACGACAAAGCCCACTCACTGCATTTCGACGCAGAACACAACGAGATCTTCGAGCACGAGGTCTTCGATCAGACCGGTGAAGAAGTGGAGATGTTCTACGTCGAGACGCCCCGGGGCAACACCCACAACTCCGGCTACCTCCCAATCCAGAGCCGTTTCAAGCGGGACCAGATAGTGGATGAAGCGTGGGAAGACAACAGAGACATGCCAGATCCGTGGAGTCAGAGAGAAGCGGCGTAGAAATTTAACTGTCGAAGGCCTCAAACTTCTCTATGAAGTACTTCGAACAGACACCTGAAGAACTGGAGGAATTCCTCGGATTCATGGAGGAAGACCTTGAAAACGTGAAAAGAGTGAAGGAAACAGTGGAGGAGGAAGGCCTTGAAGCCGACTTCATAGTCCACGCAAAGAGCGAGACCGTGGAGGAGTCCGCTGAGAACACGGGAGTCGACGAGGAGGAAATCGTGAAGACATTAGTCTTCGTCGGAGAAAGGCCTGTCGCGGTTCTGTGCCCTGGAGACACTTCTGTATCCGAAAGCAAACTGGAGGACTTAACGAGTTCTGAAGTACGGATGGCGAGGCCTGACGAGGTAGAAGAAGCTACAGGATACTACGTGGGCGGAGTCTCGCCTTTCGACCTCGAGATCCCAGTCTACATGGAGGAGGAGATCTTGGAGAACGAGGAAGTAAAGCCGGCGGCCGGCTCACGCGTAGTAGGCGTAACGGTCGATCCTGAGGCCTTGAAGGAAGTGTCTGGCGCGGAAGTCGTAGACGTGAGCAGGTAAAGTTTTAAGATTCCGCTGCAGAACTTTTGATGTCGCCAATGAAAGGTGGACGTTTTTACCGTCGACGCGTCTAGAACCTCATTAAAATCTTCTAGAGTCAAAAATATTCTCTTAAGCGTTCCCGCGCAACCTTCTTCCAGGTAGATCGAAAAATGGATACTGAAGAGCGTAAAGAGCTGGTTCTCAGGAATACAGAGGAAATCATCAAGGAGGAAGAGCTGGATCAGATAC
>JBDGSM010000032.1:38344-40989 GCA_042217545.1 Candidatus Nanohalobium sp.
CTGGTTCTCAGGAATACAGAGGAAATCATCAAGGAGGAAGAGCTGGATCAGATACTGGAGGAGAAGGACACGCCCAGGGCCTACATCGGAAACGAGACATCAGGCCCTGTACATCTGGGCCACTGGATCCAGATCAGGAAGATGAAAGACCTGCAGAAAGCAGGCTTTCAACCAGTTGTACTGTTCGCGGATCTCCACACCTTCCTCAACAAGAAAGGTTCCGAGGAATGGATCCAGAAGATGGTCAACTACTGGCAGGCAACCTTCGAGGCCTGCGGCTTAGACGCGGAGTACGTCAAAGGTAGAGAGTTCCAGGAGGAGACCGAGTATTTCCACGACCTCCTCACCATGACACAGGAAACCACGGTCAACAGAGGTGAGAGAGCGATGGGAGAGGTAGCCTCCGAACAGGACAGCATCTACATCTCACAGGTAGTCTACCCGCTCATGCAGGCACTTGACATAGTTCATCTTGATCTTGACATGGCAGTAGCAGGGATCGACCAGAGAAAGATCCACATGCTTGCAAGAGAGAAACTGCCGAAACTCGGGTACGACAAACCAACATGCCTGCACTGGCCTCTGCTCTCCTCACTTTCCGGAGAAGGCGACAAGATGAGCTCCTCGAAGAAAAACACCATGTTCCCACTCCACGCAGACCCAGAAAGGATCAGAGAAACGCTTGAAGACGCCTACTGCCCTCAGGGACAGGTAGAGGACAACCCGGTCATCGAGATAGCCGAGATCTTCATCTTCGGAGCAGACAGAGAACTCCACATCGAAAGAAAAGACGAGTACGGCGGAGACCTCCACTACGAAGAATTTGAAGGCCTTAAAGAGGACTTCGACTCCGGAGAACTCCACCCGCTCGACCTGAAGAACGCAGTAGCAGACGAAGTGGTCGAAAGATTCGAACCAGTCAGAGAACACTTCAAAGAGAACCCGGAGCTACTCGACCCGCTAGAAGAGATCGGCCACGAAAGGCCTGATTACCTGGAATAAAGGCCTACATATCTTTCACCTCTTTTTTCTCCATGAAGTTCAGAAAATTCGGTACAGAGTTCGAGATAGATGAAGGCCTCTACAGGAAGAGGAGGAAATCCGCAGCCAGCTCGAGGAGTATTTTTCAGGCAGTAGAAAGGCCTTCGACCTGAAAATTAGTTTTCCTGACAGTTTGATGGGCGATGTGATGCGTGAGATGGTGAAGATTCCCTATGGAGAAACAAGAACTTATGGAGAGCTTGCCAGTTCTGAGAAAGAGAGGGTTCCTGAGAACCCTCCAGTACTCCCAGCCGAAAATCCAGAGGATTTTCTCATGAGAAGGCCTCTAAGGCCTTCGGTTGCTACGGGAACTGAGGCCTTGAATTCTTCTGCTGTGGCTGTCGGCCAGGCCTGTGGTAGAAACCGTGTTCCTGTAGTAGTTCCGTGTCACCGCGTCGTCGGGGATTCTATCGGCAGTTATGCGTATGGAGCGAAGGTTAAGGAGAAGTTGTTAAAACTGGAAAAGTAAAGAGAGAAATTTGCTGGATCAGGAAGTGTCTTCTTCAGGTTCGTCTTCCTCTACCCAGATGCGGACTTTTCCTGGCGGTGCGTCGAAAGGCCTCTTTCCGAATCTTATCAGGTCGTCGAGGTCCATCGCTTCCTTTATCTTGTCAAATTCTTTCTCTGTGACTACTTTTTCCTTCAGCTCTGTAGGGTGTGTTTCGTCGAACTTGTAACCTGCTACTTCCTTCATAATGAATTATTGGCGGGGCAGCTTTAAGACGTCTTCAGTCCGAGTGGAACTTGATTTCTGCTCCCGCACCCGGATTACCGAAGGTTTCTGATGCACTCCCTCCTCTGAGGAATACTTCCATGAACGGGTCTTCGCCTCCGCTGCTTCCCGGTGCGAAGGATAGCGCTCCTTCCTCTACGCAAAAGGTCCCTGCCTCGTAGAAGGCCTTTCTTGTTTCTCCATCTATCTCAATTTCTACTTCATCTCCGGGTTTAAGTTCGATTTCTGATTCTCTGATGGAGGTCTTTATGTTTCCATAGCCGTCAATGAACGCTATTTTGCTGTCAGGAGCTTCTGGTATGCATTCCTTGTCGATTTTTTCTCCGATGTAGCTTTCGTCTCCTTCGAGGATTCCTGCGACGGCCTCCGGGAAGAAATCCCTTGACCTGAACTGGCTTCCTTTCTCCGGGATTTCGACCTCTCTCAGCTCCATGATACTGTTCTTCACGAACGATAGGCTGTATCCGGAGTTCACTGCAAGTACCGGTACGCCGTTCTCAAGTTCCGCGTACACGAGTTCTCGGCCGCAGTTCTCCACCTGGGCCTTTTCATCGTGTTTCCTGGGTGCGGTGTTGGCATAGATAGCTGAGTTCCCCAGTCTCGGGTTGTGAAGGCCTATCTGTGCGATCCAGAATCCTGTTGCTATCGTGGAGAATCTCGGCATCGACATGGTCTGCACCTGTAAATCACTGTTCTCTGATTTGAGTCTGTGGACTACTTCCGAGAAGGCCGGATCCTTCTCTCCGTAGTCAGCTATCAGGTGCACAAATGGTTCCATCTGGATGATGAGAATGACTCTCCAGATTTAAGAGCGATAAGGCCTCGGATTTTTAAGATTCCGCGGCGAATACTTGGTTACCAATGAAAGGTG
>JBDGSM010000032.1:41089-50631 GCA_042217545.1 Candidatus Nanohalobium sp.
TCACCGACCACATGTTGAACCAGCAGAGGCTTGATCAGAGGCCTCTATACTCAAAACCTGTTCTAGATAAAATTTTGCTTACAAGTGGTCTTGTATGATCGCAAATCAGAGATTTGCTGGACATGCAGAAAATCACACGGTGATTTTCGAATGATAAGTATCGAGGTTTTCCGTGAGGATGCTGAGAAGATCAGGGAGTCCCAGAGAAAAAGAGAGGAAGATGTTGAAAGCGTTGACAAGGTTATCGAGCTGGATAAGGCCTGGCGTGAGAACCTTCAGAAGCTTCAGGATCTTCAGGAGAAGCGGAACGAGGTAGGCGACCAGATCGCGGAGATGAAGAAAAACAACCAGGACACCGAAGAACACATCGAGAAGATGAAGGAGGTCAAGGAGACGATCTCCGAGCTAGAGGACGAGGTCGAACGCCTGAAAGAGGAGCGAGATGAGATCCGGTTCGAGATCGGAAATATACTACACGAATCCGTGCCTCAGGGAGAAGACGAGGACGATAACGTTCCTATCAGGCACTGGGAGCCAGAAGAAGGTAAGAGAGAAGAAGCAGAGCTTGCAGCAGATGTACTTGAGGACTCTGATCTTCTTGAAACAGAAAAAGCAGCAGAGGTCGCCGGCGAAAGAGCTTACTACCTGAAGAATGATCTTGTTGCTCTTAACCAGGCCTTGCAGAGGTTTGCACTTGATTTCCTCCAGGAAAACGGTTACACGCCGACCCAGACTCCTTACATGCTCGGTCACGAAGCCATGTCAGCAGCTGCAGAGCTTGAGGATTTCAAGGAGCAGCTATACGAGGTCAAGGATGAGGACAAGTACCTGATCGCGACTTCGGAGCAGACTCTTGCCGCGCTGCATTACGATGAGATCTTCCAGCCGGACGAGCTGCCGAAGAAGTACGCAGGTTTTTCAACGAACTTCCGCAGGGAAGCAGGAAAACATGGAAAGCAGACCCGTGGGATCTGGAGGATCCACCAGTTCGAGAAGGTGGAACAGTTCATCTTTTCAGAACCTGAAGACTCCTGGGATCTACACGAGGAACTGATAGAGAACTCGGAAGAGATTATGCAGAAACTCGGTCTTCCGTACCGCGTAGTCAACGTCTGTACTGGAGATCTCGGAGACAAGGCTGCGAAGAAGTACGATATCGAGGTCTGGAGGCCTCCACTGGGAGAGTACGGCGAAGTCGTCTCATGCAGTAACTGCACCGACTACCAGGGTACAGAGCTAGAGACCAGGATAAGAAGAAACGATGAAAACGAGACCGTTCACACCCTGAACGCGACAGCCTGCGCCACAGAAAGGATCATGACAGCAATCATCGAGAACAACCAGACGGAAGAAGGAATCAAGATCCCAGAACCGCTTCAAAATTACATGGGCGGACAAAAAATCATCGAACTAGAAAAATAAAAGACAGGAGGCCTTCTCAGGCCTTTAATTTTTCCTTAATTTTCTTTGAACAGCTCCCCGAAGGCATCCAGAGCATCTTCATTGCCTGTAAGGCTTGATTCTCCGTAATTTCCTGTTTCCATCTGGTCATAGACCTGGAACGCATCTTCTATCGTGTCCATGTCGTAGCTGATCTCTTCCGGGTCGGATAGTTCCGGAGTGTATCCTGACTGTGCTGCGTTCTGTGCTTCTGTAAGGCTCTGCGGCATCGTGTCTTGTTCGTGGTCTAGGCCTCCTCTGTACATCTCTGCGGTTCTTGCGGATTCCGCCATTATTCTTCACCTTGTTTGAATGTTTTTCTGGTTTTGAGTTGCGGTATAGTGGTGTTGCGGTTGTGTTTCATTGTTGTGTCACCTCGAAAAGGTATAGAGAAATCTAATGCACATGCACTGCCACTTTCACGTGGCTGGAAGTTGAAATGGATAAGTTAGAAACTTTATCTGTGGGTAGCGCATTCTCTGCCTTGTACAAAACGTCCACCCGAGGTTGGATGCGCTTTCATGTATACTCAGGGCTGTTTGAAGTTTATAAATGATCTGGAAAGGTTCTGTGTTTGCGGTTTTGCGGAGTTTCCATGGTTGAAGGCCTCTGTTTAAATCTGTGAGGCCTTATGATTGATGTATGCAGACTGCAGTGATGGTCGGGGAAAAGCCGAAAGTAGCGAGTAGGATTGCCCAGGCCCTGGGAGATTACAGTATCGAGGAGAACAGAGGCGTTAAGAACTATGTTCTCGAGAAGGACGGTAAAAAGATAATTATAGCTCCTGCAGTCGGCCACATATTCAACCTGGAGGAACATGAGGAAGGATGGGACTATCCAGTGTTTGAAGTCCAGTGGGAGCCGATCTTCGAGAACGAGGACGGCGCAGACTACGTAAAGAAGTACTACAACAACCTCCGTGACCAGCTCGACAAGGCGGACGAGTACATCAATGCATGCGACTTCGATCTAGAAGGATCAGTAATCGGCGCTAATGTCATAAAACAGCTGGCGAACGCCGATGAAGATCGTATCAAGAGGATGAAGTTCTCCACGTTGACGCCGAGTGATTTGAACGAGGCCTTCGACGACCTCGAAAACTTCGACAAGGGTATGACGGAGGCAGGCCTTACACGCCACGTACTTGACTTCTACTACGGTGTGAACGTTTCAAGAGCGTTGATGCAGGCAGTCAGGGAGAATGACCGTTTCAAGACCCTCTCCACAGGCCGTGTGCAGGGACCTGCTCTGAAGATGCTAGCGGACAAGGAAAGGTCGATCATGGCCTTCGATCCCGACCCATACTGGGAGATCTTCCTTCATCACAGCGAGTTCCGTGCGAAGTTCCAGGACCCTGATTCAGAACAGGAAAAACCGGACAGGATCTGGGAGGAGGAAGTGGCCCAGGGAATCTTTGAAGAGATCCAAGGCGAGGACAAGACAGAAGTCGCGAACATAAAGATCAATAACTACAAGCACAATCCTCCGATCCCTTTCAACCTGACAGGCCTTCAATCCGAGGCCTCAAGCCAGTTCAACATAAGTCCGAAGACCACACAGTCTATCGCACAGACCCTTTACGAGAACGGCTTGATCTCCTATCCGAGAACGGAAAGCCAGAAGCTTCCGGCAAAGCTCGGCTACAAGAGTCTTCTGAAGAAGCTGAAAGGCCAGGAGAACTACGAAGGCCTTGCGCAGAAAGTCCTAGACAAGGACGAGATCTACCCGCGCCAAGGTAAGAAGGAGGACGACGCACACCCTGCGATCTATCCGACCGGTGAATCGCCCGGCAGCTTATCGAAGAAGGAGAGAAAAGTTTACGATCTGATCGTAAAGCGTTTCCTCGCCGTATTCGGAAACGCAGCGAAGAGACAGTCTCTTACACTTACTTTAGACGTTAAAGGCTACGAGTTCAACGCCAAGTCGAAAGTTACGAAGGAGAGAAACTGGTTCGACCTCTACGATCCGTACGTGAACGTGGAGGAAGCAGAGCTTCCAGGAGTTGAAGAGGGCGAAGTACTGGACGTCGAGGAATTCGAACTCGCTGAAAAAGAGACCAAGCCACCGAGAAGATACTCACAGAGCAGCATCGTAAACGAACTGGAAAAAAGAGAGCTCGGTACGAAGGCAACAAGAGCGCAGATCGTTGACAGGCTTTACGACAGAGAATACATAGAAAGCGATCCTATAGAGGTAACCGATCTGGGCCTTGCCATCGTCGAGACACTTGAAGACAACGCCGCTGACGTCATATCCGAAGACCTGACAAGAAAGTTCGAGGAGAAGATGGAAGCCATCAGAGAGGAGAAGAACTCCAGAAAGGAAGTGGTCGAGGAAGCCAAGAAAGAACTGACCGAGACCCTGGAAAAGTTCAGGGAAAGCGAGAAAGAGATAGGAGCCGAACTAGTAGAGACGATCGACCAGGAACGCAAGAGAAAACGCAGATTAGGGCCTTGCGACCAGTGCGACGACGGAACACTCCGGATAATAAAGACCGGCGGCTCACGGTTCGTAGGCTGCAGCAACTACCCTGACTGCGAAAACACGTACCCATTACCGAACAACGGCGACATATCGAAGACAGACGAGATCTGCGACGAATGCAACACGCCCAAGATCCAGGTCTACAGGGAGAAAAGCAGCAACTACAAGATGTGCATAGATCCAGACTGTCCAACAAAGGACGACTGGTGAAAAAGAAAAAGAGAAGGCCTTATCTTGAAGGCCCGTAGCCTGAAGCTTCTTCACCCTCGAAATGTTCGTTCCCGAGCTGGGCGTACTCTTCCTGGCCGGGAAATGTTTGAGGCCTTCCGCCGTCAGCGGCAACCTTAGGCCTCTCCTTCTGATCCTGTTCAAGGCCCTGAGTCTCGACCCCGAACTCCTGAAGCGCTTCTCTAGCAGCTTTACTTTCTATAGGCCCTTCAGGACTGTAATGCTTACCGACCCCATTGTTGAAGCCTGCATCAGCCCCAAATTCCTGTCTATGGGACCACTGAATGCCTCTGACAGCCTGGAACTCGCCGACTATGTCGATCGTGTTCGAGGCCTCGTTGTAGATGATGATCGCCGACTCATCTCGAACCTCTGTCTTGTAGATGCCGTCCCCGATCTCCTCGAAGCCTTCCTGATCGCTGAAGTAGTCAGGCCTGTCGAACTCGAAGCTTTTGGAATAGCCTTCTCTAGTGATAGCTCTCACCTCCGGAAGGCCTTTCTGAAGAATTTTGACGCATGCAGCGTACCGTTGCGGTGTATTTTTGTAGTTTCATAGAGCTGAAACACCGAAGAAACTGTAGCAGATGCTTTTTACAGCACCAGCACATGCAGATCCACAGCCAGATCTAGAAGACTGTTAGCTGAGGCAGAAAATTTGTTAGAAGAAACTGTTCCTGGAGAACTATCCCAGAACGCGTCCACCCTTTCGAAGGCCCAGGCCTTCTCGACAGACCACTCGCTGACCGAGTCGTCTGAACACAAAGCGTTCACCCTTCGACTGAGTCTTCTGTGGACGCATACTTCAGAAAGCGAGGCCTTCACTTAAATAATTTTTTCAGCGGACTTCATCGGACAGGAACTCAATCACCATGTCGGTCCTCTCCTGCGCACCTTCAAGGTCGAACTCGTCGCCCAGTTCCTCGAACTTCTCCGCAAAGGCCTCATCATCCCCGATAAGTCCTCGTATATCCTCCGCGGACTCAACGAACTCCTCACGGACCTCCTCGTTCTCCGGGTTCTCTGCCTGTATACTTCCGTAGAGGCCTGGCTTCTGGTTCAGCATCCTCGCGGTGAGATCTGTTATCAGCTGGTAGACCGGCGAGGAAAACTCCTCCATGTCATCGCCTGAAAGCTCGGATTTCCTGATAACATCTGCTACAACGAGCTCTGAGAAGTGCATAAGGCCCTGCACCAGCGACATGGCTTTGTCATGCGTCTCTGGCTCCGTGAAGTGGAGGTCTGCTCCGTGCTGCTCCCAGAACTCCTCCATCTCAGTCCATTTCTTCCCTCTCTCAGGACACATGACGATCTTCTGGCCCTTGATCGAGTTGCTGGGCGCGTACATCGGATGCATACCCAGAACCTCCTCAGAATACTCGCTCATGGCCTCTGTAGGCATCTGTTTTACACTCGTGATATCTGTAAACAGCGCATCCTCGGGAACGTGAGGCCCTACCTCGTGGATAACATCTTCTGTAACGGAGATAGGCACAGCAACGATAACAATATCCGCACCTTCAACTATCTCAGTGCCCTCACCGTACTCCCAGTCGTATCTTTCAGCGACTTCTCTCGCTCTCTCAACGCTGCTGCCGGAGATAAATATGTCGTTTTCCTCTTCCAGGCGTTCTCCAAGATGCTGGCCGAACTTCCCTGTACCTCCAAGAATAGCGATCTTCCGGTTGATCATTCGAAAACACCTTCTGTGTTTTCTGCATCCGAAAACATACGTTTTCTGGCTTTCAGAATGCTGGAAGCATTCGGGAAGTAATTTCCTAAGGAAATCACTGTAGTTCATCCTCCAGCCTGTCAAAAGCCTTCTCGATCTCTTCTTTCGTGGTCGATCCGAAACATATCCTCACGTTTTGATCGCTTTCAGGCCCCATTGGCTCGCCAGGCACCATCGCGACCCCTTCCTCGATCATATCCATGCAGAAATCCCAGGAATCCTCGCCGACCTCAGGAAACGCATAGATCGCGCCTTCAGGAGCGACAAACTCCCATCCTAACTCTTCCATCCGCTTCACAAGAAGATCCCTGCGCTCTTCGTAGGCCTCTCTCATTTCCTCGACGTGTGAATCATTTTTGAGTGCTTCGATCGCTGCGTACTGGCTGATCCTTGGAGGACATGCAGTAGAGGCTCTGGAGACTTTGGCGTACTCCTGGATGTTTTCCTCCTCATCGATTATCCATCCGACCCTCCAGCCCGTCATCGCGTGGTTCTTCGAAGCGGAACCTATAACCGCTGAATCATATGCATGAACCGCTGGCGAGTAATGTTTCTTCCCGTAGGTCAACCTGTGATATACCTCATCGGAGATCAGGAAAGTACCGTTTTCCTCGGCGCATTCTCCGATCTCCTTCGCCTGTTCCTCATTCAGGACGTAGCCTGTCGGGTTTCCGGGAGTGTTAACGACCATCATATCTGCCTCCGCAATCTTCTCCCTTGCTTCGTCCCTCAGCTCCCGTTCATCGTTCCAGTACTGGACCTGCTCCCATTCATTCCCGTTGACCTCCGAGATCATCTTGTAAGGCCCCCAGCACGGATCATCAAACAACGCTTTATCATCTCGTCCAAGCCTTGCGGAAAAGACTGCGAAGAGTGCGCCCATGCCGCCTGTAGTGATCATGACGTTTTCAAGGCCCAGATCGAACTCTTCGAAGCCCTTCTTCTCTTCTTCCTCTTCGAGGACTGCTTCTCTCATCTCCTCGAGGCCCAGCATCGGGCTGTACCCCTGCTTCTCTTTCAGGCCTTCTCTAGCTGCGTTTTTAACGTGTTCCGGCGTGTCAAAGCTTGGTTGGCCGATGTCGAATCTTACGACATCATCCATCTTTGCTGCTTTCTCCGCGATTCTCCTGATCGACAGGTTGATGTTTTCGATTCGTTCTCTCATTATTGTTTCACCTCTTATTCAGGCCTTTCAGCCTCCTCGTACTCTCCAAGGTTCTGGACCTCTCCGTAGGTTTCAAGTGCGGTAACGGCTTTCTGCAGTTTTTCTCCAGAGGCCTGTGCCTCGACGTAGAAGTAGTACTCTCCCAGTTTTTCCTTGGTAGGCCTTGACTGGATGTGTGTAAGGTTGATCTCATGGCCTGCGAAGCAGGACAGCATCGCGTGAAGTAGCCCCGGCCTGTCCTCACCAGGTTCCAGGATGAGCGAGGCCTTCTCTCGCGTCTCCGGATCTTCGTTGAGCACGAGGAAACGAGTGACATTCACATCCCTGTCCTGGACAGATCTCCTCAAGATGTTCTTCCCGTTGATCTCAGCCGCGATCTCCGAGGCCAGGGCGGCTTCGCCACTTTCAAGATCTGTAACCGCATCTGCTGTAGAGTTTGCTTCCTCCGTTTCCCATCCATGTTCTTCTATTATGTTCTTGCACTGTGCCAGGGCCTGCGGGTGTGAAACAACTTTTTCGATATCTGAGATATCTTCTTCATCGGAGATCAGTGCGTGCTGGATCGGCAGCACGACTTCGCCGGAGATTTTTTCGTCTTTCTCCCGGAGAAGGTCGATCGTATCCGTTACGCCGCCGCCGAGCGAGTTCTCGATCGGAACAAGCTTCGCCTCTGTTTCCGAGTCGAAGACTTCTCTTATAGTGGAGCAGAACTGGGGCTCCAGATCTTCAAAGTATTTCTCCGCGGCCTGATGAGTATACGTCCCTTCAGGGCCTAGAAGTGCAACCTTCACTGTTCTTTGACCTCTTCCTCTTCTTTGACTGCCATCCCGATAAGCATTTCGGCGAGCTCACGCCCTTTCTTTTGGGGAAGGCCTTTCTCTCCGAATATATCCTCGAACTGCTGTTTTACTACTTCTTCACGGCCTTCGTCTTTGATCTCCATGTTGTTTTCTTCCTTGTATTCGCCGACTTTCTCCACTATCTCCATTCTCTCCGCTATCTTCTCGGCGATCTCCCTGTTTACAGTATCTATCTGTTCTCGGTACTCTTCCAGCTGGTCCATAGAGAAACTGTTTGACGCGAATAATTTAACGCTTTTTTCTAAAATAGGCCGTCTTCGTCGACTGATTCAAGGCCCTGATTGGTTATTTTGAACTTTGTGTTGCGGCCTTCAGGCAGTGCTCTATGTTTCGAGATCTCCAGTTTCCGAACGTTTTTGTCGCTCTGAGAGAGCTGTATGAGGCATTTGCTCCAGTACTTGGGCACGTCTCTACCAACGATCTCGAGGCCTTCCTCGTCGAAACTAGTGTAGACCTGGTTCGTCACTACGACCGGTATGTTATGTCTGCGCGCGATGTTTGAAAGGTCTGAGAACTGCTGTGAGAGGCGATTATTTATTTCGGATGCGTTTTCGCCGTTGACCTGTAACCGGTAGAGCGAAACCGCGGAGTCCACGACTACAAGGCCTACATTGTTTCCCTCCACTACTTCGGAGAGCTGTTCGATAACGTCTTCCTGCTCATCAAAGTCCAGAGGCTCCCTCATCATCACTCTATCGAGCGCTTCCTCATCCGCTATCTGTAGAAATCTTTCCGGGGAGAAACCTGCCTCTGTGTCAACGTACGCGACTTTTTTCCCCTTCATAGTTACCTGTGCGGCAAGCTGGACAGCAAAGTTGGTCTTTCCTGAGCCTGATTCGCCGTATACGTTTGTAATTATGCCTTTCTCAACCCCTCCGTTGAGAAGCTCGTCGATCGACTCACAGGAAGTCGAAAGCCTTTCTACCTCCACACCGGAAAATTACCCGGCAAACTTTTTATCCGGAGAGGGCCTCCACACCAGAAGAGATATTTTTACTGACATGAATAAAAAAGTTATAAAGTTTCAGAGATAAGGCCTTTGGTGTATGACCGAGGAATCGGCTGCGGCCCTGCTGACTTATAGAACGAAGAAGGAGAACTTCGAGTCCGTTTACGAGCGGAACAAGTTCTACAGAGGCCTTTTCGGCTACACGCAGACTGTAAAACGCAACGGGAAGCGTTACGAGTACGAAAAGAATGGCCTCATGGATGAAATTCCACATCTCAGGATTGATGACAGTGTTTTCATTGTTGCTCAGGAGGCTGCGGATGAGATTGTTGCCTATTTTAACGAGTGGGGCAAGAAAGTTTCCTTCCACCGGTTTAAGGTCATCATCGACGAGAAAGACATATTAGACGAAATTTACCCAGGTGAAGAACAAAATGACAGATGAAGACGATAACTCTGTAAGACTGAGAGTTGGAGAAGTTCCTCCAAACGCTCAGCAGGACGTCGGCAAGGGCATAGTTAGAATTGACAGCAAAATCATGGAAGAACTTCAGGTACGTGAAGGCGACGCAGTAAGCCTCGAGGGAAACAGAGAGACTGTCGGCAGAGTAGCAAGAAGCTATCCTGCGGACAAAGGCCTCGGAATCGCCCGTATGGATGGTTATATGAGGAAGAACGCCGGTACCT
>JBDGSM010000033.1:0-7514 GCA_042217545.1 Candidatus Nanohalobium sp.
GTGTTTATCCATATAATTTTCAGGCCTTCTTTTTTGTGTATCATGGCGGAGTTTTCGAGGCCTGTCAGTGATTCTGAACTGGAAGGCTTGGAGCTTGATTCATGTGAGAAAGGTTTCCTGGAGGGTTTACTGCCGTTTTCCGGATTGTTTTCTTCTGGAGGTGGGAGGTCTGAGGATTTTCTGGTTGAGAAGATGAACGAGCTGGAGGAGGCCTTCCAGAGGTTTGAGAGTGAGGTTGACAGGGCTGTGGGATGTGATTCCTATCTTTCCTCCCAGAGGTTGAGGGTTCTGGAGGAGAGGGCGGTAGAGGTGAGGGAGTTGCTGGATCTTCTGGGTTCGAAGAGCTTCGAGGCCTCGGTTGATGGTTTCCTTGTGCAGAGGTTTGAGGAGATCAGGTCCGGTTTCAGGGAGGATCTGAACCTGTTTGAGGGTTATAACGAGGCCTTTGTCGACCGGGAGCTGGAGCGTTTTGCTCATCTGTTTGAGAGAGGTGAGTACAGTTTGAATGAGGAGCAGAGGAGGGCTGTGGTCCGTGACGATGACTTTAACCGTGTTGTTGCTGGTGCCGGGGCTGGGAAGACTCTTGTCCTTATCTACAGGATCGCCTATCTGGTGGAGAAGGGTGTAAGGCCTGATGATATCGTTGCTTTGACTTTGACGAGGCAGGCGAGGACGGAGATGGAGGAGAGGCTTGAGCAGGTTTTCGGTATCGAAGGTGTCGAGTTCAGGACGTTTCACAGCCTGGGCTACAGGTTTGGTAAGGAGGAGGATGAAGATGTGATAGATCCGGAGGAGAGGAGGTATTTCGTTGAGGACGAGCTGAAGGATCTGAAGCCTGGTGATGACCTTGCCAGGCATCTGAATGATTTCCTTTATTTCAGGGATTCTGAGGTGGTTTCGCCTGAGGATTTCGAGTCGAGGAAGGAGTTCGTGGAGGCCCGGGAGAAGAGGCGTTACAGGACGCTGGATGGTGAGGAGGTGAGGTCCGAGGCCGAGAAGTTCATAGCGGATTTTCTCTTCACTCACGATATCGATTACCGGTACGAGGAGAAGGCTGAGTGGGCTGAGACCAGTGAGGATCGGAGAGGTTACTCCCCTGATTTCTATCTGCCTGAACACGATGTCTACATCGAGCACTGGGGAGTCGATGAGAACGGGGAGGTGCCTGACTGGTTCTCCTGGGACACGGAGAAGTACCGGAATAAGATGGAGTGGGCCCGGAGGCAGTTCAGGGTTAAGGGGAAGGACCTGATCGAGACCTTTGACTACGAGTACAGGAGGAACGAACTTGAGGGATCGTTGATCGAACGTCTGGAAGGGAAGAGGGTGGAGGTCGAACGTTTGACCTCGGAGGAGATAGTTGAGAAGGTAGGGGAGGAAGATGTTCTCGAGGAACTGGCGGAGAGGTTCAGTGACTTCATAGAGAACGCGAAGACTTTCGACAAAGGTCCGGAGGAGATCAGGGAACGCCTGGACCCTGGGAGGGACAGGAAGAAGTACCATTTCGGCTCTGCAGGAAGGATACTCCTTCAGAAATATGAGGCCTGGCTGGAGGAGAATAACCAGGTCGATTACCAGGATCTGATACGTGAGGCCTACCGGAGGTTCCGTTCCGATCCGGGAAGGTACGGCTCGATGTACGAGCACGTGCTTGTCGACGAGTTTCAGGACGTGGATATGAGCCAGATAGAACTGATAGACAGCCTGACTGGAGGGGACTCTGCGAACCTTTTCTGCGTCGGCGATGACTGGCAGAGCATCTACGGTTTCAGAGGTGCGGTAGTCGACTACTTCATCGATTTCGAGGATTTCTTCGGGGAGGCGACGACCACCAGACTGGAGAGGAACTACAGGTCGAGGCCTCCGATAGTCGAGGCAGGTAACCATCTGATAGATCACAACGACAGACAGGTCGACAAGCGTCTGGAAGCGGTCAGGGACGGTTCACAGAGACCTGAACTCCACGTGATAGACGATTACACTGAGGCCTCGTACTTCAAGAACACTGGCCGGAAGGTCGTGGAGCTCGTGGAGAAGTACGTGGGTTCCGGTAGCAGGCCTGGTTATGTTATGGTCCTGGTGAGGCAGGAGGAGGGCTGGCTGATCGACAAGGTGATAGAGGAACTCCGTGAGGAGGATATCCCTGTAGGCGGTGATGACGGGGTGGAGCTGCTGACCGCGCACAGCTCGAAGGGCAGGGAGGCGAAACACGTCGTGCTGCTGGACGCCTCTCAGGGACACGGAGGTTTTTCCCCGGAGACCAGGGAAAGCAAGCTGGTGAACATACCCCGTGACATCGATGTGGATACAGAGGCGGAGGAGAGAAGACTTTTCTACGTGGCGATGACCCGTGCAGAGGATACACTGGATATACTTGCGAGGAAAGGAGAGAAATCGTCTTTCCTGGACGAGATCAGAGAGGATATACTTGTCAACAGCTCGATAGCGGATCCAGGAGAGGAAGACGAACTTGTGGAGATCGAGGCCAGGGTAGAGAAGCTCTGGGAGAGCGACAGCGATAAGATAAGCCAGACAGGCCTTCTTGGAGACTCCACAGGTGCGATCAGGTTCGTCGCATGGTCAAGCACCGCACCTCCTGAACTGGAGCAAGGCCGGAGATACTCCTTCGCTGACCTCATGGTCGTCGACAACGACGGGAGGAAGGAACTGCATTTCAGGCCTCAGACAAGGGTCAGGGAGTTGTAGAGGCCTTCCCTCTGTCCAGTGCTTCGAGGAGAGATCATCGGGATTCAGGTAAGTTCAGGTCTTTCAGAGTTTTTTGAGGCCTGAAAGCTGGAGGATTGAGTCCAGGATCTGTTTGAGTGGAGTATTCCCTGGTAGCTGTTGCCTGATGTAGCAGGGAAAGTTTTTAATGTGTGAGTGGGGTTGATGGTCTTTTATGGCCGGGTCCGGTAGAGCTGATTACTCGTTGATCGGGGATTTCCTGTACTGGCTTGGTTACGACAGGCTTGAGGACAGGTTTTCGTTCATGCCTCATCCGGTGATCTTCTACGGTTTGCTGGTAGTTTTTACAGGCCTGGTCGGTGTACAAGGTTTCAGGGTTTTGCTGGGTTACAACGTGGTCTACTTCGATAATCCTGGTGCGCTGCTTAACCCGGCGCTGAGTCTTGTTGCCCCTATCGTCATCGTCTATCTTCACCGGCGTTACTCGAAGGTCCTGGAGCATATCGATGTTGAATCCCGTACCTCTGATCCCGAGGTTTTCGAAAACCTGGTTCCGAGATGGGTTCAGGGAGGCCTTTACGCGGTGTTTTTCCTGAACTCTGTCCAGCAGTACGTCTTCGGGCAGGGGATCGACAAGGTCTTGCAGGTCGGAGGTGTTCCTGAGCTGTTCGGTGTCCTGGTGCTTCTTCCGCTGGGTCACGGCGTGATCATCTCCGAGTTCCTGTCGACTTACGCTGGGATCCTGCTGTTCTTCCCGCGGAAGATCAGGAACACTGATTTCAAGATCAACTTCCTGGATCCTGAAGGCCTCGGCGGTCTCAGGCCTGTAGGGGAGCTGATGAAGGCCGCGTACTACTTCCTGATGCTGGGTCTGATCGCGTCGGCGGTTGCGCTTTACGGTCCGAGCATCGTCAGCGGAGTCTCGGGCTCTCAGTACGGTATAGGTCCTGTGCAGGAGGCTCTGTTCACGGTTGCGTGGTTACTGGCTATAGGCCTTATCGGTTACGGGCTGGCCCAGATCCACTGGTTCATGAAGCGGGAGAAGAGGAGAGAGCTGACCAAGCTTGACAGGAAGGCTCGGGAGATGGTGGACGAACCGTTCGATATCCAGGACCTGGAGATAAGTGACAGGGAGAAGTACGACGAGATCAGGATGAGGATGGACTACATCAACAGTACCCGGGAGTACCCGACCACCTTCACGATGTGGGCCCAGCTCTCCATAGGCGTGATCCTGCCGAAGGCGGTGCAGCTGCTTCTCTCATCTATCTGAGGCATTGGAGGCCTCGCGCTTTTTTCCGGCAGGTTCTTCTCTTGGAGGTTCTGCGGTGCACCACCAGAAATCTTTTAACTGTCACTGTGTAATAACAACGTATGGGTTGGAGTGCTGTTCCCGGGCCGGAGGATGATGGTGATGCCGTTTTTGTGAATCCTGGCATCGATCTTCCTAGGGTCGAGTTCGCCTCCAGTAAGGATGTTTTGGAGGGTATCTCCGGTTTCGAGGTCTCGGATGCTCCCGATGTTTCCGAGCCTGATGTGGTTCAGGAGTCGTTCTCGAACCCTGTGACGGAGCGTGTCGACAGGGTTGAGATGGATTACGACAGCGGGAGGATCCAGGTTTTCCGTCAGGATGGTTCCCGTTCCGAGTACGCGCTTGCTGCGTGGGACTCGGATGAGAGGTTCAGCCTGGTGGATTCTGAAGGCCTGCTGTCGACGTCGGAGAAGATGCGGACGTCTGAGCCGGAGTACGCTGCTATAGTTGATACTTTGAGGTCTATCACCGGTGAGGGTGATCGTAGCCGTGCGGAGGCGGAGTTCGGCCTTCAGTCGCCGACCGATATGTACGAGGAGGTGCTGAAAGAGGGGAGTTACGAGGTCCCTGAGGGCGACTGTGTCTTCCGGGGTTTTGACAGCGTCGAGGGGCACAGGATGCTGGCTTCGGATGCGAAGACGGCCCAGGGGTTCTTCGATTACCTGGACAGCATCGCGGAGTTCCTCGTTGAGGACGAGGAGGAGTACAACACCTCGGATGATTACACGTTCGACGACCTCAGCCTTGTCAGGGACGGCGGCGATTACTACAAGTTCCGTGTGCCTGACACCGGCGACGATGTCTCGATAGTGATCGACAAGGATTACAGGGAGCTCGGGGACAAAATCGAGGTATACGTCAGGGAGCTGGCGGATCACGACAGCGACGTGATGAACCTTTACTGACTCTTTCATCCCCCCATTTTTCCTTTATTTCAACGGGGGAAGGCCTTTGACACGTGACAGGGTGAATATCTGATGGATGATGGAAACCGTGAGGACTACGCGGAAAACGCGGATCTGGATGATGCGGATCTGTATGACAGGTTCACTGATGATGAAGGCCTTTCGATCAATTATCCGGGTATGGAGCCTGATCCGGAGCGCTGGGCTACTGTTGTGCAGCATGATCGTTACCGTGACTCTATGTCGCAGCTGGATGATCTGATGCGGGATTACGATCGTCCGATCGAGCTTCATGTCGGTGAGGGGTCTTTCAGGGATCTGAACCATGATAACATGCAGCTCCCCGATCGCCTGAACTTCTATATCGCGGAGGACAGGGATGAGTTCCTGGAGGAGGTTAACCATCCTGTGTTCCAGGAGCTGGGTTCAGAGGAGTTCACCGTTCCGAAGGGGACGGAGATCGGACTGGCGTTCGGTGGTTACCGGGACGTGGTCGATGTCCCGGAACATTTCGAGTTCCTTGATGTCAAGGTTCCTACCTTCTTCTCACATCTTCAGCATGATCTCCAGCAGGCCCTGGACGATGTCCAGTCGGCTTACGTGGATGACCAGGAAACTCTCAGACAGGCACTTGAGGAAGTCGAGGCAGAGTACGGCGAGGACGTGGATTTAGACTCCGGTTATTTCTGAAAGAATTTTTTACCAGGGTAGTGATACCTGAAGTGCGTTTTTTATCTGAAAGCGGGGTGTTTTCCTATCCTGTCCTTTCCGACTTTGAGGAGGTCGGGTACGTCGCCTATCTCCATCAGTTTCAGGGCCTTCTTCAGGTCTCCGTTGTTGATCTGCCTGAGTGCGTCCTGGTTTTCCTCTGAGAGCTGGTTGAGGTCTTCGATCATGCGGTCGTACCTGTCGTTGTCCATGTTGTACATGAGGTAAGTCATGAAGTTTCTCTCCCACCTGTTTTCCGCGATGTTTTCCTGCCAGAGCCGGTCGTACTGCTGCATCATCTCCGCGGAGGTGTCTCTTTCCTCTCTGCCGAGGGCGCGGAGTGCTGTGATGCCTGCGTAGTTGCCTGATTTCATCGCGGTGTCTATGCCTTCTCCCCAGAGCGGGTCGATGGATGAGACGGTGTCTCCGACTCCCATCAGGCTGTCGGCGCTGACCTGATCCGGTATCTGGATGTGTGCCGATCCCTGGTGCTTCTCCAGAGGTTCGACGTCCTCACTACTTTCCACTTCCGGGAACCTGTCGTCCTCGGCTATCCATTCCTCCATGCTGTCGATTATCTGGAAGTCGTCGCCTCCGTACTCGCTGTGTGCGTCGGTGTCGATATAGCATAGGCCTACCTTTGCTCTTCCGTCCCCTGCGTCGAATATCCAGGAGTAGCCTCCGGGCGCGATGTCGTGGTCCAGTCTCAGCATCATGGAGTCGTTCAGGTCCGCGTATCCGTCGGCGTCGAGGTCCACGTCGTCCAGCAGGTACTCCCAGCCGACCGCTCTCCTGTCCGGTTCCAGGTCGATGAAGCCCACCTCGTCGTCCTGAGCGATCGGTGCGTTAGGCCCTGAGGCGTCAATAATGATATCCGCTTCCAGTACTTCATCGCCGTTGTACTTTACGCCGGAGAGCTCTCCGTCCTCGGTGTAGGGATCGTTGACCCTGGAGTCGAAAAGGTAGTCAACGCCTTCCTTCGCCTCGTCCACAAGGTACTCCTTGAAGTCTCCGAACTCCAGTACGGAGCCGGTCCTCGGCTGGACGAAATGCGAGTCAGGGCCTTCAAGAACCACTTTACTCGTGTTTTTCATCACGACGTCGTCAGGAATATTGAAGTCGCCCATCATCCTGGGAAACGTTCCCGCGGTCGACTTGTTGCTCCGGGCCGGGTATTCTTCTTCGCCCTCGGATTCCAGAACCGCCACATCGTAACCACGTGAACCGATGGTCCTCGCGGCTTCCGACCCTGCGGGACCTGCTCCTACAACCACGACGTCGTAATCTTCTTCCATGAATTCTGGTAAGGCTGTCAAACTTTTTATCAGTTCTACCTGTCTGTCCTGGAGATCTGTCTGTGAGGCTAAGGCCTTTCCTGGTATCAGGACGGTGTTTCCGCATCCCGGGCGTCTCCAGGGTTTTCTGTGCTGGAGTACCTGAGGGTTTCCGTCTCAGGTTCCCTGTTCGAGGGATGTGTCAACTGTCTTTCTGTATGGAGACGGTGTAGTAGGCTGGTCTGTATCCTATGGACTGTCTGTCGCTGATGTTCTCCGCTTTTTTCGCCCGGTCCCTGTATTTTTTCTCCGGTTTCTGTATCCAGTTCCAGGCCTTGATCTCGGAGTTCTCTTTCGCCTTTTCCAGGTTGTTTCTTATCTGCTGTGAGGTCTTTCTCAGGTCTCCGGGTATCTTTTCGGCTTCTCTTCCCGGTACTTCCCGTGAGAAGATATCGATCTTGAGGACAGGGCCTGAGCGTTTTTTCACGCTCTTGACTTCCTGTATCTGGTTGAGCTGTTTTAATAGTTCTTTCATCTTTTCTCTCCTTTGACTGTCAGGTTCTCTATCTCGAATGTTCTGCAGTGCCAGAGCCCTTTCAGCTGGTTCTGTGCTTTCTGCTCTGCTTCCAG
>JBDGSM010000034.1:0-12167 GCA_042217545.1 Candidatus Nanohalobium sp.
TTGAGGTCTGATTCGTCTACTAGCTGGTCCACAGTAAGCAGATCTATCTCCTCGAACCTGATCTCGACGACTTCGTCCGGGTTGGTACGTTTTGCTTTCAGTATAAGTTCTTCCTCGTCCGCCTTTACCGTGTATGAGTCGACTTCTGGCTGCCAGTTCTTCGGCTGATAGTTATCAGGTCCGTGGACGAGGATGGCGGAGTCCTGTTTCTTGATGACCAGGCGTTCTCCTTTGTCCAGTTTGGACTTTGCGCGTCCCTGGTAGTTGACCATGCAGAGGCCGTTGACCTGGACTGTGTAGTTTCTTTTCAGGTATTCGTCGAGTATTTCCTCGGCCTGTTCGAAGCTCGGGTTTTTGACGATCTTTTCCATGAAGAAGTAGTTGAGGCCTTAAGTTCTTTAGAGCTACCGGGTTCCGGAAAGTTTTACAAAAGTCGAGATCATGGGAAGATGCATGGATTATACTATCCAGGAGCTGCCGGAGGAGGAGAGGCCTCGTGAGAAACTTGAGGAGCTTGGCGCCGGGGATATGACTTCTGTGGAGCTTCTGTCTATAATCCTGAGGACAGGTACGCAGGGGAAGAACGTAAAGGAGCTGGCCTCGGAGATCCTGAACCAGCACTCCGTTTCTGAACTCGGGAACCAGGGCCTTGAATCTTTGAAAAAGTTTCAGGGCATCTCAAGGGTGAAGGCAGGGCAGCTGAAGGCGCTGGGCGAGCTGTCGAGACGGGCGGAGAGAACTGAGAGGGAGAGTATAGAGGATCTCTCTGATGTAAGGTCCCAGGTCGGCGATATGAAGTTCCTGGACTCTGAAGTTCTGCGCGTCTTCTACCTGAACTCCGGTAATGAACTGGTTGGTGAGGAGGAGTTCGACGGAGGGGTCTCAAACGTAGGCCTTGACGTCCAGGAGATCTTCCGTTCCGCTATCGAGTCGAAGGCCTCTGCCGTGATCCTGGCGCATAACCATCCCTCCGGTGAGGCTTCTGCTACGGAACAGGATCTTGGGACGACTGAGGAGGTTATCGAGGCAGGTGAGAATCTTGGGATAGATGTGCTGGATCACGTGATTGTTGGAGAGGAGGTTTTCAGTATGAGAAGTGAGACAGGCCTTTGGTAGTATTCTTGGCCTCTTTAATATGTTTCGGCTTCTGGGGCGACCGTATTTAAAGTTTACTTGGGCCTGTCTATTTGTATCTGTTCTACCCGCGCGAGGTACAATAATCAATGGCTATGGACGTACGTGACCACAGGGCTGTTCCGGAACACAGGAAAATGGAAGAAGACGAAGTTGAGGACCTTCTCGAGAAGTATAGTACTGAGAAGGATAATCTCCCGAAAATTGAACGGACTGATGCTGCTTTGAAGCAGATGGAGGCCGAGGAGGGAGATGTTATTGAGATAACTCGTAGCAGTCCTACGGCGGGTAAAACCAACTACTACCGTGTAGTTGTTGACAAGTAGAGCTTTGAAGGTGTCCCCTGGAAAATGAATGAAGAATTCCTAGAGCAGTTGATCGATAAGAACCTTGTAAAACATCAAATTGAGTCCTACAACCGTTTTGTGGAGGAGCGTGTTCAGGCTATCCTTAATGAGGTCGGGAGTATCGAGCCTGAGCTTCCTGACGGTGAGGATCTTGTTATAAAAATAGTTAATGTTGAGATCCAGAGGCCTGAGATTAACGAGGCTGACGGTTCTGTAAGAGAGATTGCTCCGAGAGAAGCTCGTATGCGTGACTTGACTTATTCTTCTGAGATCAAGGTCGAGATGACTCCGATCTTTGAAGGTGTTAAGCAGGATACTGAAGAGGTCACGATTGGTGAGATCCCTGTCATGGTAGGTTCAGACCTGTGCTGGACCAGTGACTGGGACGAGGAAGAGATGAGAGCGCACGGCGAGGACCCCAAGGACCCTGGCGGTTACTTCATCATCAACGGTTCGGAGAAGACTTTGATTGCTATGGAGGAGCTTGCGGACAACAAGCCAGTCTACCAGAAAGACGGCGAGGAGGAGAAATGCCGTATCAACTCGGAGAACGAGGGATACGTTCAGAGGCACGTCCTGAGGAGGGGCGAGGATATTGTCAACATCTCATTTGCTAACGTGAAGAAGACTCCCGCCGTTGCACTTGTAAGAGCTCTCGGCTACGAGACCGATAAGGAGATTGTAGAAGCTATAGGAGAAGAATACTCTTCAGATGTTTACCTGAACCTTTACGAGGTCGACGCCTCCAACCAGGAAGAGGCCTTCGAGTATGTAGCGAACCAGGCAGGTATCACTTCCGATATTGAGGAGAGAGTTGTAAGCATCCTGGACGAGTACCTGCTCCCTCACCTGGGACAGGAGCCAGAAGCCAGAGAGGACAAGGCAGAGTTCCTGACAAACATGATAAGAAACACAATCGCCCTCGGAAAAGGCCATATAGATGAGGACGATATCGACCATTACGCTAACAAGAGGCTGAACACTGCAGGCGAACTTCTCGAGATGCAGTTCAGATCTGTTTTCCTTGGAAAATGGGGTCTGGTCGCACGTATGAAGTACAACTTCCAGAAGAGCGCAAAGCGTGGAAGACTTCCTTCCCTACAGAGCACGATCGTCGCCGACACGCTCACCAGCCAGATCATGGGAGCTATGGCGACAGGAAACTGGGTCGGCGGCAGAACAGGTGTCTGCCAGGGCCTCGAACGTAACAACCGTATCAAAACTCTAAGCCATTTGAGAAACATTGTCTCACCTCTTTCCAGCGACAGGCAGCACTTCGAGGCAAGAGACCTTCACCCAACTCACTGGGGACGGATCTGTCCGATCAAGACGCCGGAAGGTATGAACATCGGACTCAGGACCCACCTCGCGATGTCCGCTAACGTTTCAAGAGGTATGAGCGAGATGGACAGGAACAGCCTGAAAGCCAAGCTGGAAGAGGTAGGGATCGACGCAAGGTGATTGAAAATGAATACTATGACTGACAAATCCGAAGCAAAGTTTGCAAAGCTGAAGAAGGCCTTCAGAGGTGTTTTCTAGAATGACAGATGTTTTCCTTGATGGAGAGATCCTGGGGGAGATTGACAGCCCTGAGCAAGTCAGAGAGCAGCTTATCGAGAAGAGAAGGGACGGAGACATTGGAGAGGAAGTATCCGTCTACTACGCAGAGGACAAGGACGAGATCAGGATAAACACAGACTCAGGACGTGTACTGAGGCCTGTGATCATTGTTGAGGACGGCGAAGCTCTTCTCAACGAGGAAGATGAGCAAAAGCTGGTTGAAGGTGAGACCTCTCTCGAAGAGTTCGAGGAAGACGGCATGATCGAGTACCTCGACGCTGAAGAGGAGGAGAACGCTTACGTTGCGATGGATCGTGACGAGATCACGGACGAGCATACTCACCTGGAGATCGATCCGGAGATCATCAACGGGCTTTCAGCTTCAATAGTTGTTTATCCTGAGCACGCGAGAGGAGACCGTGTTAACTTCGGTGCAAAGATGTCCGGTCAGGGCCTTGGAATGCCTTCCAGGGAGCTTCACCAGCGCTTTGACACGCGTGGGAACATCCTGACGTACGGTCAGAAACCTATAGTTACTACAAACACTTTCGATACTGTTCTGGGCGAGCATCCTATCGGACAGAACATGGTTATCGCCCTTGCCTCTTTCGACGGCTACAACATCGAGGACGCTATTATCATGAACGAGTCATCGATGCATAGAGGTGTTGGACGTTCCGCCTACATGAGGACTTACCAGACAGAGGCGCAGCGTTTCTGGGGAGGCCAGAAAGACGAAATAGAAGTCCCTGACAAGGACGTCAGAGGATATAGAAGAGAAGAGGCCTACAACCACCTGGACGAGGACGGTATCGCGAACCCGGAGACAAATGTAGAGTCGGATGACGTACTTGTCGGTAAAACCAGCCCTCCTAAGTTCCTCGGCTCCGGAGGCGGAGAAGAGGTAAAGATGGGTCTTGCAGACCGCAGGGAAACCTCCCTGACTGTAAGACACGGAGAGCAGGGTAAAGTCGACACCGTTCTCGTTTCCGAGACAGGAGACGGTGACAAACTGATCAAGGTAAAGATGAGAGAGTACAGAGTCCCTGAACTTGGTGACAAGTTCGCTACAAGGCACGGACAGAAGGGAACAGTCGGAATGTTTGTTCCTGATCAGGACATGCCTTTCACGAGCCAGGGGATCACTCCAGACATGATCCTTTCGACTCACGCTATCCCTTCCCGTATGACAGTGTCGCAGATCATAGAGCTCATGGCCGGAAAGGTTGGAGCTCTAAGAGGCGATCCTGTGGACGGTACTCCTTACCACAACGAGTCCAAGGAGAAGATGAAGGAGCAGCTGGAAGAACTTGGATTCGAACAGACAGGAAAAGAGACCATGTACAACGGACTGACAGGCGAGGAAATGGAAGCAGAGATCATGATAGGCCCAGGATACTACCTGAAGCTAAGCCACATGGTTGGAGACAAGGTCCACGCAAGAGCAAGAGGACCTGTCACCCTGCTCACAAAGCAGCCTACAGAAGGAAGAAGCCAGGAAGGAGGCCTGCGCCTCGGAGAGATGGAAAAGGATGTCTTCGTGGGACACGGAGCCTCGCTCCTGCTTAAGGAAAGGTTCGGAGCTGACAGTACAGAGATCAAGGTATGTGACAACTGCGGCGAGATCGCCGTGGAGGATAGAGAGGAAAACAGGACTTACTGTCCGAACTGCGACTCCTCGAGCGTAGAAGAGTCGGAGATACCGCATGCGTTCCTCCTGCTAATGAACGAGCTAAAATCCATGATGATGGATACGGAGCTCGAGCTTGAGGAGGAATAGAGGTGAATAAAAAATGAAGAACGTAGATAAACTCGACTTCGGAATCATGAATTCGGAAAAACTCCAGAAAATAGCTGTCAAGGAGATCGACAAGGCAGAAGTCTACGACGCGGACGGATACCCTGTCGAAGACGGAGTTATGGACCCGGCGCTCGGAGTCATCGACCCAGGAATGACATGCCAGACATGTGGCGGAAGAATCAGAGAATGCAAAGGACACTTCGGAATCATCACACTCTCCAAACCCGTCGTCCACGTACTCTACGCCAAAAAGGTGCGCGACCTCCTCAGATTCTCCTGCAAGGAATGCCAGACACTTCTGATGAAGGACGAGGACAAGCCTTACAGAAAATCAAACAGGATGAGCGAGTGCCCGGAATGTGGCTACGAGGTGGAGGACGTCAAGCTTGACAAGCCTTACAGCTTCAGAGAAGGAGGCGAAGAGCTGAAGCCAGATGAGATAAGAGAAAGATTCAAGGAGATACCGGACGATATAGCAGCCAAGATAGGTATGGAAGGCGGAAGGCCTGAAGACCTTATACTCACACACATTCCCGTACCTCCTGTAACGATGAGGCCTTCGATCACGCTCGACACCGGAGAGAGAAGTGAGGACGACATCACTCACAAACTGGTAGACGTTATCCGTATCAACAAGCGTCTCCAGAACAATATCGAGATCGAGGCCCCTGATTTCATTATCGACGACCTGTGGGAGCTTCTTCAGTACCACACTGCTACCCTGTTCTACAACGATCTTTCAAGCGTTCCACCGGCGAGACATCGTTCCGGTAGAAGCCTGAAATCTCTTATTGAGCGTGTGCAGGGAAAGCAAGGCCGTTTCAGGCAGAACCTGATCGGTAAACGTGTTAACTTCTCCGCTCGTACGGTCATCACGCCAGATCCCAACATCGGGATCAACGAGGTCGGAGTACCAGGACTGATCGCCAGGAAACTTACGATACCGAAGAAAGTTACTGAAAGAAACTACGATCAGGCCATGGAATGGATCGAGAACGGTCCTGACACGCATCCGGGCGCAAACTACGTGTTCCAGCCGGACGGAAGCAGAAGAAGACTAACTGACGAAAACATCGAAGAGATCAAGGAGGCAATCGAGCCTGGAGAAGGCTGGAAGGTCGAAAGACACCTTATGGACGAGGACACTGTCCTGTTCAACAGGCAGCCTTCACTGCACAGAATGTCGATCATGGCACACAAAGTAAGAGTACTACCTTACAGAACATTCAGGCTCAACCTGAACGTCTGCGCACCTTACAACGCGGACTTCGACGGAGACGAGATGAACCTGCACGTACCACAGACAGAAGAAGCAAGAGCCGAAGCGGAGGAATTGATGAAGGTCCAGGAGCACGTCAAATCCCCTAAGATGGGAGGACCTATCGTAGGAATGCTTCAGGACTTCGTATCAGGCCTCTACCTGTTGACACAGGAGGATAAGACTATCTCCCGTGAAAAGGCCTTTAACCTGCTTGCCGAATCTGGTGAGCACGAGAAGGATCTTCCTGAAGGCGAAAAGGTTTCAGGTAGAGACGTTGTATCGCTATTCATACCCGAGGACATCTCCCTGACAATCAACGAGGGAGATTCCGATGAAGTGGTTATCGAAGATGGTAAGCTTGTCAAGGGAGTTCTGGATGAAGATGCTCTCGGAGACTACGGTGGAGAGATCATCCAGCAGCTTGACATAGAGTACGGAAGTGATAAGGTCGCAGAGTTCCTAAACCGTGTTTCACGTGTAGGAGCTATCTTCCTGACACACCGCGGATTCTCGATAGGCCTTGACGACCTCGAAGTCCCTCAGGAAGCAACCGATGAAATCCATGAAATTATCGATGAAGCTCTTGACGATGCAGAGGAACTGCTTCAGGAGTACGAACAGGGTAAGATGGAGGCCATCACAGGTCAGACCCTAGAAGATACAAGAGAGATCAAGGTCTCCAAACGCCTGAACGAGGCGAACACGGATATCGGAGACGTTATCGACCAGTACTTCGACGAAGACTCCTCTGCCTACGTCATGGCAGACTCGGGAGCAAGAGGTTCTATGCAGAACGTTACCACGATGGCCGGAATGCTTGGACAGAACTCGGTCAGGGACACCAGAATCGAGAGAGGATACAAGAACCGCACGCTCTCCCATTTCAAGAAAGGAGAGCTCAGTGCGAAGTCGAAAGGATTCGTATCCTCCAGCATCCTGGAAGGCCTTGACGCACAGGAGATGTTCTTCCATCAGATGGCACAGAGAAAAGCTCTTGCGGACAAGTCTCTTAACACGAAGACATCCGGATACATGTATAGACGTGTATCGAACGCACTGCAGGACCTGAAGGTCGAATATGACCAGACCGTCAGAAACGCACAGGGAGATATTATCCAGTTCAGGGCAGGAGAAGACGGTATGGATCCTCAAAAATCGGATAGAGGCGTCATATCAACCAACATCAGTACAAATTAGAGGTGATCAAAGAGATGACAAACGAACAGATTACATGGAAGGAAAGAGCAGAAGAACTTCCGGAAAAGTATCAAGGCCTCGACCTTGACAAGGAAACACGTGAAAAGCTCCATGAGCGGTATGAGCAGATGCAGTACGAGCCTGGAGAAGCTATCGGCATCGTTGCTGCGCAGTCACTCTCTGAACCAGCTACACAGCTGACTATGGAGACGTACCACCAGGCAGGAGGCGCACAGGTCGACCTTACAGCAGGACTACCACGCCTGATCGAGATCGTGGACGCACGTAGAGAACCTGATACACCGTCCATGGAAGTCTACCTCGCAGAGGACTACAACAACGAGGAAGATGCAAAAAAGGTAGCAAGAAAGCTCAGAGAGATCAAGTTCGAAGACCTTGTAAAGCAGGATACGATTGATATAATGCAGCTGAACGTTGAATACGTTCTGAACGAGAACCTGCTGAGCGACTACGATGTAGACATGGAAGACGTGAAGACCAGGATCAAAGACGACGTCAGGAAGGCAAAGGTCACTATCGACGACAACAAAGTAATCCTTGAATCCTCAGAGGACGACTACGACCTCAGAGACTTGAAGGATCTGAAAAACGATACAGAGGACGCAAGAATCAAAGGCCTGAAAGGAATAGAGCAGGTTGTAGTTAACGAAGAAGACGATGACTGGCAGCTCCAGACCGCAGGCACAGCCCTGAGGAAGACTCTGAAGCTTGAAGAGGTCGACGACACAAGGACCACAAGCAACCACCTCTTCGAGATCAAACGTGTTCTCGGAGTCGAGGCCTTGAGACGCAAAATCATAGATGAGATCAACGAGACACTGCAGAAGCAGGGCATCGGAATAGACGACCGTCACATCATGCTCCTTTCAGATATGATGACAAAGGAAGGCGAGCTCCAGGGAACCACGAGGTACGGAATCGTCGGGAACAAGGAATCGATGATCGCACGTTCCGTATTCGAGGAGACGAAGAAACACCTGCGTGAAGGAACCCTCAGAGGAGAGGAAGATCCTCTGGAAGGAGTCGTCGAAAACATTGTCACAGGTCAACCTGTTCCTGTCGGTACAGGAGCTATCGACCTGAAGCCAAAGTTCGGCACGGAGGACGAGTAAAAACCTGTCCTCCAACACCGACCCCTTTATAAAATCTGGGTCGTGTATAAGTATACAGACTGAACGTATACAGTTTCTAACGTGATAAAATGGCAACAGCAACTTATGACACAGAAATGATCCGCATGATCAACATGTTCGAATCACTCACAGATGTCGAGGCAAGAGACTGCCTGATCAAGGACAACGAGGCCTACTTCATCGTACCTGAAGGAAAGGCAGGAATGGCGATCGGAAAAGGAGGAAAAATCGTCCAGAAGGTACAGAGCCAGCTAGGCAAGGATGTCAAGATCTACGAGTACAACGACAACCTCGGAGCATTCATCAACAACCTTGTCCCAACCGACCTCAGAGGAGTAGACATCAAGGAAGAAGGAGGACGCAAAACAGTTACAATCAGCGTCCCAAGAGACAACAAAGGCCGAGTAGTCGGAAAAGACGGCAGCAAGATCGACGCCATCAGAGACATCCTAGCAAGGACACACAACGTCGACGACGTAACAGTCGAATAGAGAACATTTATCTGCGGATCAAAGCACATCTAGGCAAAAAGTTTGGATAAGAGGCCTAACTACAGAACTATCCTTTTAACAGGTAGAGTTAATTCAAGGCCTTTCGCTGCTGATCGGACACAGTGTCACCTTTTTGTGTCATTTACCCCCAGTCTATACTGAGGAGATGAACCGCAACCCTGTCAAACAGGATATAGCAGATGCAGAAAGGCTGGAAGAGATTGTCAGAACTTCATCAGAGTACGAGGCCTCACATCTTGTAAAGAAACTAGGCCTCACCAAGCATCTTCCTCTAAGATACAGACATAAAGAGGAGAAACCTTCTCCTGAAAGACTTCGTGAACTTCTTGAAGAGTTAGGCCCTACATTTGTCAAGTTCGGACAGATAATGGCTCAGAGGCCTGATATCGTACCTGAAGACTATCTTGAGGAGTTGAAGAAGTTGCAGGACGACGTTAAGGCCTTTCCAGGCGAGGAATCGAAGAGTATAGTTGATGAGGAGATAGGACTTGATGTTTTTGACGAGTTTAACGAGGAGCCGGTTGCAGCTGCTTCCATAGCACAGGTTCATGAGGCCTGGATCGACGGTGAGAAGGTTGCGGTTAAGGTTAGAAGGCCGGGCATCAAGGATCAGATTACTACGGATCTGGATTTGATGAGGTATATGGCTGCGAAAGGTGAGAAGCATTCTGAGACATTAAGGGATATACGGGTCAGTAAACTTGTGGAGGAGTTCGCGGACTGGACTATGGATGAGCTTGACTTGACAGAGGAGGCTATGAATGCTCAGGCCTTCAAGAAGAACCTTGAAGATGAGGAGGACGTGAAGGTTCCCGAAGTTTATCCTGAGAACACTACTGAGAAAGTTCTTGTCATGGAGTTTGTAGAGGGCACAAAATCTACTAACAACGAGAAGATAGATAAGTTGGACCTGGATCGGGAGAAGATCGCTGAGACCGGTATCAGGTCAGGCCTTAAACAGACTATCAGAGACGGTCTCTTCCACGCAGATCCACATCCATCGAACTTCCTGATACAGGAGGACAACACCCTTGTCTACCTTGATTTCGGGATGATGGGCAAGATCACGCCGAAGACCAAGGATCAGATGGGCCTTATCCTGATGCATACCTTGAACGAGGATATTGAAGGGGCGATGTCGCTGATCGAGGACATGGCCTATATAGAAGACGATGCCGACCTTGAAGGCCTGAAAAAGGATATAGAGGAGAAGATGCTCGAGCTGAGGAACAGCACCTTGAAGCAGAACAGCATCACTTCCTCAATGCTTGAGATTACAGTAAGTGCTTCGGAGAAAGGAGTTCACATGCCGTCATCATTCGTCCTTGTAAGCAAGACCCTTCTGACACTTGAATCCATAGGCCTGAACGTGTATCCTGAGTTCGAGATCCAGGAAGAATATCAGGACATGGCGAAGGATATGCTGCTGAAAAATAACGGGCCAAAAGATATCATGGAATCGTTCGCGATTGACCTAGTTCAGAACAAGGAACTGATCTCCAAGGCACCTAGCAAGATAAATAGGACTCTTGAAAACATAAACAAGAAACAGCAGCATCAGGTTATACAGGAAAAGGCCTCTGGCAACAGTAAAGCAATTATCATTACAGGCCTTCTGGTTTCGTCATCGATATTTGCGTTCAACTCTTTCCCAAGTCAGTGGTCAAATCTTGTGGCGTTGACCGAGATCATACTGGCGTTCTTCCTCATGTACGAGGTACTGTAGACGGTTTAGGTCGAACAACCTTTGTTGGGGAAGTGGGTATAAAAAGGTTAACTTCGATTTCTGTGTTACGTATGGGACTGTACAACGCACGTAAAATGAGGAAGAAACGCCAGCAGTACCGCTGGAGTGACAAGGATTACAAGCGAAGAATGCTTAATTTGAAGGAGAAGGCAGACCCGCTAGAAGGATCTCCACAGGGTCGTGGAATTGTACTTGAAAAACGTATTATCGAGGCTAAGCAGCCTAACTCCGCACTGAGAAAATGTGTACGTGTACAGCTCCTCAAAAACGGTAAACAACTAACTGCTTTCGTTCCAGGAGACGGAGCGATCGATCACATCGACGAGCACGACGAAGTACTGATCGAAGGTATCGGAGGAGCAGACTCCGGACCAAAGGGAGACATCCCAACGGTACGCTACAAAGTCATCAAAGTCAACGGAGTAAGCCTGGAAGAGCTCGTCGCAGGAGAACAGCAGAAGCCAACAAGGTGATAAAATGACTAAAATCGCAGATTTTATGGATTCAAAGAAAACACGAGGTGTTTTCGAATAATGACAGACGCAGCAAAGCTCGACCTTGAAGACGAACTTCTCACAATGGGACGCTGGGACGCATCAGAGGCCCAGGTCTCCGACGACGGACTTGTAAGATACATCAGCCTGGAGAACATCCTGGCACCAAGATCCAAGGGAAGACACGTCGAGAAACAGTTCTACAAGGCAGACGTCCCGATCGTGGAAAGACTTCTCAACAGACTCTACGTCGCAGGACACAGAGGACAGAAGCACTACATCACATCCGGAATCAACGCTGGAGACAGTGAAAAACTCTGGAACGTAATCGAAGACGCCTTTGAAATAATCGAAGAAGAAACCGGCGAAAACCCTGTACAGGTACTCGTTGACGCTATCGAAAACTCCTCACCAACTGAAGAAGTAGTCACATACCAGAGAGGAGGAGTCCGTGCAAGAAAAGCAGTTATCGTATCACCTCAAAGACGAGTAGACCTGGCACTCAGACTACTCGCACAGGGCGCATACGAGAAGCGCCTCACAGACTCTGACTCAGCGGCACAGACAATCGCCAATGAGATCATCGAAGCAAGCAACGGCAACAGCGACATCAGAGCAGTCAGAGAAAAGGAAAGAAGAGAAAGAGAAGCAGAAGGCGCACGCTAAGGCCTTCACAAACCTTTTCCCACATATCCTCCCTCCCTATTTCATTTCCCCCTCCAGTTATCTCATAACATTTCAGTTCTCAACTACCGTTTAGAGGCCTCAAAAACCCGATGACTGAAAACGTAAGATTCTGCCCTAAGCCGAAAACCGGAGGTTTTCTGGTTTGACACAAAACCAGAGGTTCTGTCCGAACTGCGGCTCCACAAACGTGGAGTTCGATACGGACCATACGAACGTGATAGGCGACATCATCGCGAACCAGAACAAGTGGCTGTGCAACGAATGCGGCTACAG
>JBDGSM010000035.1:0-7479 GCA_042217545.1 Candidatus Nanohalobium sp.
ACAAAATCAAGAAAGTTCTGTAAAAGGGCCTTCACTCAGGTTTTCTGCAGATTTTTTAGGTTTCTAGAATAGGTGGAGAATATGGAGGCTTTTTCTCAGGCCTCAGCGTGGTTTTTTAGCTGTATGTTTCTTCCAGGTATTCGATGATGTCGTCGCTCTCGTTCATGGTGGTGTCTGTGTTCGGGTCGACGAGTACCGGTACCTGTGTCTCTCCTGTAAGCTCCTTCGGTTTCGCCCTGTCTCCGTTGGGTTCAACCTGGCGGGCGATGAAGTCTATCTGCATCTCTGTAAGCTTTTTACGCACCTTTGAGCAGTATGGGCACTGCTCGAACTGGTAAACTTCAAGAAGTTTTTCTGGCTTGCTCATGGCCACGAGAAAAGTTTCAGGTCCCCAAAGGTTTTAATCCTGGCAGTTACTCTATGGTTCCCCGGGCCTTATCCAGAAGCTCTTTCTGATTCTCATAGGTCAGGAGCGAAGCTGCGTCGTCGTAGTCCAGGAAGAAACCGGTTTCATGCTCGTCATGAGGGTTCTCCGACACATCCACGAACCCTGAATCAGATACTTTGACGATGAAGGCCCTGTACTCTCGCTTAACCTCCTCGCCATCTTCGTCCTCGTACGTCCACTCAAGGGTTTCCCCCATTTCCTCGATGCTTTCAATATCTTCCTCGTCAAGACCTGCTTCTTCACCGAGCTCAAGCTTCACACTCCCGGTGTAGTCATCGTCCTCCAGGTGGCCTTTAGGCATCTCCCAGCCCTCCCAGTTCTTTTTCCGTTTCAGCACCAGGTAGCGCTGGTTCCGCCTCACTTCTTTGTACGCTACGATAACTACGCCTTTTTCAGTTCTCATAACTGTCACTTACACCGCTTTTTTTATTTAAGCCATCCTCGTCAAAGGCCTCCGAATGAAATGGTTTTTATATCTAGTCTCCGGATTTATTATTGAGCGGTGTCAAAATGATAGATCGGCTCAAAAAGCTTATCAGTAACCTGTTCAGCGGTTCCGGAAAAGAGGATATAGGCATCGGTATCTACGGTCCTCCTAACGCCGGTAAGTCAACTCTAGCTAACCAGATATCAAAGGACCTGACAGGAGAAGAGATGAGCAACGTGTCAGAAGTGCCGCACGAAACCAGGGCGGTAGAGAAGAAAGAAAAAGTCACGATAGAGTCCAAAGACGACAGAACACTGGATCTCAACCTTCTAGACATGCCAGGGATCTCAACCAACGTCGACTTCAAGGACTTCACAGAACACGGCCTTGAAGAAGAAGAGGCAAAAGGCCGGGCAAAGGAAGCAACTAAAGGAATTGTTGAGGCTATCAAGTACTTGGATGATGTCGATGCAACGCTTGTAATCTTTGACTCCACCAAGGATCCTTATACGCAGGTAAACGTTACAATCATCGGGAACCTGGAAGCAAAGGATATTCCAATACTGATTCTGGCCAACAAGATAGATAAGGAAGACGCGGAACCGGAGCGCGTACGTGATGCGTTCCCACAGCATCCTGTGCTTGAAATCTCCGCTAAAGAAGGAGAAAATATCGACAAACTTTATGAGGAAATAATAGAAAGGTTAACGTAATGGCAGAGGACGGAGTTACCATAGAGTTTCTATCAAAAGAGAAGCTTACAGAACAGGAGTTTAGCAAGAAGCTGGATCTGGTCCTGGAAAAAGTCCAGGACAACGCAGTACTCGTCCTCGAAGAGGCCTGGACACCCGATGAGAAAAGTCAGTTGATCCAGAGCTCGATGGAACAGGTAGACGAAGATTTCCCAGGAGTAGAGTTCCTGGGCCTTGACGCAGGAACATCACGCCTTGACAGGGCGAAAAGACTTTTCTACGACAAACTACTTGACCAGGAGTACAGGAGAGGCCTTACAATCGTAGGTAACTCCAGGGTAATGGAGAAAATCAAAGAGGAGAAAGACACGGTATCGTTCCTCGCAAAACTCGAAGACGAAAGTAACTGAGGTGAACTTCTTATCCCACACCGTTGCATGAACTGTGGAAGAACCTACGAGGACGACTCCGACGAACTGATAGATGGATGTGAATGCGGATCATCCCTCTTCATGTACGAGAAAGAGGAGTCCATGGGCGAGGAAGAACTGGAGAAAGAGAGAGCTGAAGTCAAGACAGATATAGAAACAATGATCGCCGAGGGAAGCGAGGAAAAAGGCAACATCAGACTGGAGTTCGACCTGGACTCCATCAGCGTAGAGGAGGAAGGAGTCTACAACATCAACGTCTCACGCCTCCTCGAGGAAATGCCACTTGTAATCGAGAAATCCGAAGGAGTATACCATATCCACCTGCCCTCCGCGTTCGACCCTGGAAGCTCCGAAGTCCAGATAGAAGACCTCGAATGAAAAAACAGATAAAATTTAAATGGTCGCTGAGAATAACTTGTTATGCCAGAAGACGAAGAAGGCGACAAAGACGACAATTCAGAGCCAGAGAAGGACAAATTCGGTCTACCTAAGCTATCCACGGAAGCCGAAATGGGCCTTTCAATGACACTGTTCGTGTCAGGCCTCATGATGGTGATATCGGTCTTCTACTTCCACCACCCACCTGAGGTCATGCAGGCCTACGTAGGACTGCTACTGATAGGTACAGCATACCTGTTCTCAACCGAGGCGGTAAGGGAACTCAACGAGAAAGATCACTTCCTCGCAAAGAGATTAATGAAGAGAGAGTAACGAAAAACAGGCACCAAAAATAAAACTTTTTACTCCCTCAAAGTATTTTATGTCCGGCAAGGAAGTAGACCTAGATTTCAGGTTTGACAATGAAGAACTCGCCAATTTCCTGGAAAACTTCTCCGAGAAAGTCAGAGAAGGCAAAGTAGGCCTCAGTTTCAGGGGAAAAGAAGAAGTGGAAATAGAACCGACAGAAGATGCGGAACTCGACATGGATTTCTTCCAGGAAGATGACCACAGAAGACTGGAGCTCAACATCACGCTAAAAGAAGAAGTTGAGACAACTGAGCAGGGAAGACAGAGGATAAGCGTAGAAGTAATAAAGTAAAAAGCAAGCCTCCAAGTCCGAGGCCTTTCCTAGTTACCGAAGCTCTCCAGGATCTTAATCATACGGTCGTTCTGCTCGATAATCCTATCCAGTTTATCCTCTAAACCAGAGGTATCGCCGGAAAGACCTTCAGAAGAATTAACGCCAGCATTTCCGCTCTGAGAGGCCTCTACCTCGTTTCTATCATTTACCTGGTTCTTTGACTGACTTGAAACCTGCTGGCCTCTTTCACGGGTCTGCCTGGTTCTCTGGCTTTTTCCAGATCTCTGCTGCCGCTGCTTCGAAGGTGCTTCAGGCCTCAAACCGTCTTCCTCCAGGACCTCGATAGGCGTATCATCGCCGTCCTCCTCTTCCTCCACATCATTGTCCTGCGCGGCCTCCCTCAGAGTATCAAAGTTTCCACCGTTACCTGGAGAACTGCTTTCCCCGGAATCCGAGGCCTCTGAGTCCTCATCGCTGTTTTCCTCTCTTATAGAATCCTTCACGTTGTCATAGTACCCCATTCATGTCACCTTCATCCTTCAACTCGGACCTGATGTCCTTAAGTATACTTTTGATCTGCTTGTTCTGCCTGTGAATATCCTCAAGGCTTACATCACCACTACTGCTTCCTGAACGTGAAGATCTGGAGCTACCGGAGGAGGAACTGCTTCCTGAACCCATTCCAGGCAGCATACCCGAAGTATCCTGCTCGGAAGAACCAGAATCGCTGGAATCGCCGCCTGTCAAACGTGCCTCGGCCTCATCCCTCAGGTTCCCGGCTTCCGCTTCCCCGTTTTCATCAGGTACCGAAAGAGTTACCTCTTCAGTATTCTCATCATCGTCTTTTCCATCTCCACGATCGAAAAAGCCCATCACATAAGATTGGTCAGGCCCTAAATAAAAGGTTTCACCGGGAAAAAGACAAACATGGAGATAAACGTCAAACCCACGGAAAAAATCCAGCTCCTCAAAGAAGAGATCGAGAGAAGAGAAGGAAACGCAGAAATCAAGGACGGAGAAATAATAGTAGAAGCAGAAGACACGGAGTTCCTCGAAAAAATCCCCGGCATCAAAGAATACACGGCAGAAGGAGAAACCCGGGAAGGCCTCAAGGGAAGACCGGTCCAGGAACAGGCCTACATCAGGATCGAATCAAGAAGGGACGCTGTAAAGGCCCTTCTAGCCACGATGGACGGCTACAACCTTGTGGTCCTGAACTCGGGACGTGAATGGGACCTGAGAAAACTGAAGGAGTACAACCCGGATATCAAACACCTGAAGCAGGACGAACCTGTAGAGTTCCTGGACGTGGAGAAAGCGGTCGGAGAAATAGAAGGCCTCGAAGAAGTGGAGATTGAGGTCTCTGAGGAAGAAGTTGAACTTGCCTACCGCGAGATGCTTACATAGATGGAACTTCTCAGGAACTATAAAACCGCATTAGATCAAAAACTTAAAACTAATTCACCCCCCTTATACTTAGTGGTAGTTATGGAAAAGGACGTAGATTTCGACCGCGTCGAATACGCAACCAACAGAAAGCTTGAGAACGATGAAGGAGAGGAGACCGGACATATCAAGATGTTCAGTTACGACAAAGAAATCTTCTTCCTCGACATGAAATGTCCATACTGCGGAGAAGAGTTCGAAAAGCACGACGTGGAACTCGGATCAAGGCCATGGTGGATCGAATGCCCTGAATGCACACGTTCAACAAACGTCTACAGGATCAAAGACAAAGAAGAAAGAGAACAGGGCCCTGACGACGAAGAACTGCCAGACGACGTCGACGCATAAACAGAAAGGTTTTCTATGAACCAGGACGACCGCACTAAACTTGTAGAGAAAGCGGAGGAAGCTATGCAGAACTCCTACAGGCCTGATAGAGGAACAAAAGTCGGGGCCGCAGTCATGACACCAGAAGGAAAGGTTTTCGGAGGCTGCGTGGTCAAGACCGCGAACGAAGGCATGGGAACCTGCGCAGAAAGATGCGCGATCTACAACGCAGTAGCACACGGAGAACAGTTCTTCACCGCGGTCGCCATAACATCAGAAAAAGACACTTTCTTCAAACCGTGCGGCATGTGCATGCAGCTCCTCAACGAGTTCGCACAGCACAGAGAGGAAAACGACATGGATATAGTCATGGCCAACGGCGGAGAGACGGAAACAGTCAAGCTCCACGACCTGATACCAGAGACATACGGACCGGAACAGAAATACGAAGATCCCAAGTACGGGACAGACTAGAAAAAGGCCTCAGAACAAAATTTCCTGCTGCTGAACATGTTTTCTTTCCTCATCAAGAAGTTCCTCCACTTTCTCAGCCAGTCTCTCACCGTATTCTTCTAGATCATCTATTTCTGAAACTGTAAGGCCTGTACCCTTCGACTTCGACAACGGCTTACCTTCTTCATCAGCGATCATCGGCGCCAGAAAATAAGCAGGTGTCTCACCGGTAGCCAGCTTAGTGATTTTCGCCACTTTCACGATCTTAGACGTCTTCTGCTCCTTCGCCGCATCCCTGTAATCGCCGCCGAACACGTGAACAGAAACATCTCTACTAGGATCACGCACCGGATCCACCAGATAATACACACCTATTTTCCCATCAAGCTGGCCGCGCGAGAAACCCTCACCACAGGCCTTATTCCGGCAACTCGCGACAAGTTCTCCCGACTCAGAGCTATAAGGTGCCCCCTTAGCGTGGGAGAAACCACAGTTGTCACAGACGTTCACGACAGGGCTACGATAACGCCTCCTGAAACCACCGCCGAAGATCTCATCAAACTCATCCATATTCTCAAGAACGCTAGACAAGGCCTCACGGTAGCCCTCAGAGTCCAGCTCAGATAAAAAATCGGCCTCAACTTCCTCACCGGTAAAATTTTCCAGGCCGTCCAGGAAAGGCCTTATCTCCTCCACACGATGCTCCGCGACGTTACCATGCTCGTTACATGGACAGTCCCTCTCGAAGAAAAGCCGCATAACATCGCTGTTTTCAGGCCTGTGGTTCTCGTGTATATGAGCCGACCAGTCCGTATCACAGCAGAAAAGATCTAATTCAAGGCCTAACCTTGAAGCGATGACAGAAGAATAAGCCAATGTCAACAGATTCCCGACGTGAAGCTCGCCGGAAGGCCTGAAACCTACGGATAAACGCCTACCTGAGGCCTCGAAAACCTGAAGTTGTTCGAAACTTGAAGTGATTTGGAAGTCTTCTTTCATACTTCCAGAAAGGTTGTTCAAGATTCAAAACTTTACTCTGCAAACTTTTTGAACTCCGGAGCAGAAAATCCTGTCTATGATTAAACACTTCTCTAGCACCAGGAACTCTTATAGAGATGAAATCCTCGAAGTCATGGAGAAAAACAACGAGGAGACCACGCCATCTATCCAGGAGATGACAAACAAATGGGTAGCAGAAGAAGAGTTAGGCCTGGAAGATGCGGTCGAAAAGTTCTACGAGGAGAGAACAGATCAAGTACTTCTTTACCATGAAAAAGGCCTTTTGAAGGGATTTTTCCTCCTCGAGGAAAATGATGAGGATCTGAAAGAGAAGATCCCGCAGTACTGGCCACATATCGAAGTAGCCCTCGGAATCGTAAAACAAGAATTTAGAGGAAAAGGAATCGCTCAGAGGCTTTTCGAGGAAACAGAGAAAATAATGAATAAGGAAGGCCTCGAAAACCTGGTATGGGTAACATCTACAGCAAACAAGGCCTCACAGAACTTTGCCCAGAAGCAGGGACTTGAAGAAGCAACAAAATTTTCTGAAGACAGGGAAGACGACCAGAAAACAGTTATACTTGCCAAAAAGGTTTGAAAAACTCTTTCTGGAAAGAGGACCGAGGCCTCCGTGTTAAAAAGTTGACAGTCCTTTTCATTTCCTACATCAACACCTTTACGGTTGAGATGTGTACGGTAGCCCAGAAAAGCTTGGCGGCTGGCTGGGCTATAACCACTTATTTCTGATAAAGTTGCATTCAAGACCAGAATTTACGCTGGTATATAACAGTTGAGGCCTCAAACCCTAGACGGTTACTGGGAGGCGTTTGTGAGGCGCACTCCCGGAATACCAACTCAGGAAAGCCCTTCAAGGCTTTCTCGGAGCACAGGGGTTTGTTGATCCCAGCTCCTAATGAGTTCCTACTTTTACCACAGAAAACTAACTTCAGAAAATCAAAACCAAAGGCCTTCCTATAGCCCACCATATTTAACAGTTAACGCCACCACCAAACTTACCTACAGGCCTCGATAGCTCAGCCTGGCTAGAGCAGCTCCCTTGTAACAACTGGTTACCGCATCTTCCGCACAGCGGAAGCATGCTGAAAGCAGGCCTTCAAAAGTGAAGCCTGCGGCGCTCAGGTTGGCACGCAAAGAGCCATTCTATGAATGGCTCACGTAGAACGTGTCAAACGCAAGATAGGAGCAGGTCGAGGGTTCAAATCCCTCTCGGGGCT
>JBDGSM010000036.1:0-7069 GCA_042217545.1 Candidatus Nanohalobium sp.
GAGCCAAGTATGGGAAAGGATTCCGCTCCTATCAAGGTGGTTGAATACACAGAGTTCGGATGTCCGTTCTGCTCCGAATGGGCGGGTTACGATGCATCCTCTCGGATACCTACTGACCAGTGGAACGTAAAGGACAACCTCATCAAGAAGTATGTGGACACAGGAGAGGTAGAGTTCATCCAGAAGAACTGGCCGCAACCAAGACTGCATCCTAACTCAATCAAAGGGCACAAGATCGCAAACTGTGTCTACGGAAACGCGAACGAATCCAAGTACTGGGATTACCAAGGTCAACTGTTCGACCGGAGAGATCAGTGGATGAAAGGAGGACAGAACAAACCTAAGCAGACTTTCAGGCACATCTCCAATGATCTAGGCCTTGACACGGAAACGATCATGAGCTGTTACGAGTCTTCGAACGCCGAGGAAGCTAAGGCAGATCAGAACGCTTTGACAAGACAGGTCGGAAGAATTGGAACACCGACGTTCTTCATCGGAAACCGTGAGAAAGGATTCATCAAAATCACTGGAGCACAGCCGCTTTCAAGGTTTGAACAGGCCATCCAGACCATCAAAGAAAGGTGATCCTCGGTGGGAGTGACTATAAGACTGGATCCGAAGTCCTGGTTCAGCTTTGAACCCGGTTCCTGGAAACGCAGCTTTTCCCAGGGCGTCAAGGGCTCGGTCTCAAACAAGAAAAGGGTGGCAGGAACCCTGGCGGCTTCGGCCGCCGTCTTCCTCTTCACCATTTTCTCTTCCAATCCAGGTTATTCTCTACAGATGCTTACATCGGGAGTTGAGTTCTGGAGCGTGGCATTCACCACACGATTTTCCTCACTACTCTACAACTCGGGATATACCGGAGTGGCCCTGACAGGTCTTTTCTCATTTCTGGTAGGTGTGACGATGACAAACACTGCTGTACAGCTACGGATGAACCGTCTTAACACAAGCATACTTGGAAGCCTGCCCGGTTTCCTCGCAGGTGGATGTGCCTCATGCGGAGTCGGAGTTCTCTCCCTCCTAGGATTCGGAGGGGTACTTGCGTCGATGCCGTTCGGAGGTAATCTTCTCAGGGCCGGCGGGATACTTCTGCTTGCAGCACTTATAGTCAGGAACGGAAACCCTGACGCCTGCAGAATATAGGAAAAAGGGTGTTTTTTTGAAGGACAGACTTGACCTGGTGGACGGCTACAACCTTACAGAGGCCTTAATCGCCGGCACCATCTTCTTCCTTGTTACAGGTGCTGTAACAGGTTTGATACCTAACCCTGTCTACATCAGAAAAGTTCCCATAACTTTACCCGACTACTTCTTCCTTGCAACCACCACAATACTTGCAGCCCTTTACTTCGGAAAAGAAAAATGCACGGTAAGCCAACAGAGATTTGCCGGTGTAGGAGGAGTCCTTGGATTCCTGGCGTTCGGATGCCCGATATGCAACGCTTTACTGCTTGCTCTATTCTCCAGTTCAGCCATCATGACCTACTTCAACCCCTTAAGACCTTTACTCGGAATCATATCCACACTGGTACTGGCACTCTTCCTTTACCAGGAAAGAAACTGAAAAATTCAAAGATTTACTGTATTTTTTCGGCTTTGTACCCTAGTTTTCCTTCATAGCCATCGGTGGACATCAGTACAGGGTAGAATGATTCACTGGCTACCAGTTCATCGTTTTTTCTTGAGGCGTAGGTCTCTCCTTTTTCAACTTTCCTGAAGTTTTCTGCCTCAAACCTCCAGTCGCCTTCTACAGTACCGATATACCTGTACAGTTCCGGTTCTGATGTCGTGTAGCTCTCCTCTATCACTTGTTCAGCGGCCAGGAAGTTTTTCAGTATTCTGTACGCGTCTTTCTCTGCGTTCTCCGTTCCCTGCACCCCGGTTTCAACTATCAGGCCGTTTGAGGCCTGTTCGATGAGGACTCCGGAGTTTGATGGGAAGCAGATACCTCTCTCCACTCCCGAGTGTTTCAGAAGTTCCACGGTCTTTTCATCCGTGTCCTTCATCGTGGCGAACGGTTCACTGGTGGAACGCGTGGAGTGCAGGTCGATAACCGTCTTGCCTTTCACTTCCTCCGTTATTTCTGCCGCCAGACGTTCCTCGTGCTGGCTTGAGTCAGGGTCGCCCGGGAAGCTGTCGTTCAGGTCGCGGTCTACGAAACGCTCTTCTTTTTCAAGCGCTTCCTGGTTAGCAACGATGAACTTGACAGGCCTCTGGAACTTGATATCCTCGTTCAGGACTCTCTCTATAGCGTTTTTTCCTGCTGGTTCGTCGCCGTGGATGGCACCTACCACCACAAGTTCCGGTTCGCCTTCTCCCTTCAGAAACTTCCTCATAGTAAGATGAGAGAAAGAGCTAGAACATGTTTTTTATCTTATCCACGAGGCCGGAACCTTCTAGTGCGTCCGGATCTTTATCTCCTCTGGCGACTTCGACAGCTGTCTCGAGTTTCTCGCGGGACATAACTCCCCTGAAGCCTGTCTTCTGATCTATAGCGGGTCCGTCCACCACTGTAGTAGGTACAGCGCGGACTCCGTGGTTTTCCGCTCTGTTGTTTTGACGGGCAACATCAGTCATCTTCACCTTGACATCTTCTTTGTCCCTGAAGTCGTTAGCAAGATCCTTCTGAGCTGGACAGTTAGGACATGTCTGCGAGAAGAAGACCTCTATAGTTACATCAGCCATTTCGCTCACCTATCATGGAGAAACAGGGGGAAGGCCTTCAGGCCTTCTGCTCCTGCTGTTTGATGGCCTGTTCGATCTTGTCGGGCTGGAAGCCGATTATCTCTTCCTCACCTACGAAGGTCTGCGGGACTCCTCTCTGACCGGTCCTCTTGATCATCTTTCTGGCCATCTCCTTGTCCTGCGCGACGTTGTGTTCCGTGTAGTCGTAGTCGTTTTCGTCGAGCCACTGTTTGACCTTCGCGCAGTAAGGACATGTCGGCGTCGTGAAAACTTCAACTTCGGTGTCGTCAGTCATAGTTTGTGTATAGATGTTGAACTTTTATGAACTCTTGGTCTTTCTGTCAGAGTTCGTCGAGTACTTCCAGTTTCTCTTCCTCCCATTCCGACATGCGCTGCCTTACCTCCTCCTTCATCTCCTCTTTATCGGGTACGGTATAGACGTAGTACCTTCCTCTTTTGCCGTCCTGGACAACGCTCTCGCGTTCGATGAGGCCTGTGCTTCTGAGTTTTGAAAGGTATCTCTGTATCGTCGATCGGTCCTTTCCGAGTTCTTCTGCTATCTTGCTGGCCCGGGCCTCGTTGTCACAGAGGTAGTACATGACCTGTGTCTCAGATCCTGACAGGTTGTAGAGAACCTTCAGTAATTCTTTGATCTCGCCTGGACATCTCATATGGGAGGTATTGCTGGAGGAAGATGTAAAACTGTTAGACATGGGAAAAAAGAGGGAGGAAGAGATCATTCCTCCCAAGTTATGAGGTACTGTTCCGAATCCCCTTCGATGATCGAACCGAGTTTTTCGCCTTCACCCGGAGGATGATCTGTTGTCACGACAGGCCTGTGGCTATAACCCTGGCTCACAATCCTGTAGCCCTCTATTTCTCCTTTCTCGACTTCCAGCGTCCTTAACTTTCCATCCACGGTCTCGTAGCTTGAGAGGCTTCCTTTCAGGAACTCGTCTTCGCCCGGCTCCAGCTCTTCTCTGTACTTCTCCAGGGCCTTCTCGGCATCCATCTCAGATCCCTGGAAGGTCACCTCTCCGGTCGCATCCTGGAGCAAGCTTTCAATCTGATCGAAGACTTCCCTGTACTGGTCGTCCTCGAACTCCTCCCCGGTCAGGCCTTCAGGATCCCCCCATCTCTCCTCCGGTTCGCTCATCATACTGACCTGGTCCGTACTCCCCACTCCAGCACTCATTGTTTTCACCTTCTAGTAACAAATTACTCCTGGAAGGGTTTAAAGGTTTTCCATGGTTCAAGAAGAAATTCTGAAAAAGATCTGGTGAACTCGGTTCAGGCCTCGGTTTCCTCCATCATGAGGCCCTGGAACTGTTCGGTCAGGAAAGGTTCGTGATCTATCTCTATACCTGTTTTTTCCTGGAGTTCCTGGTCGATTTCTCTGATCTGTTCAGGCGTCAGGTCGTAGTTGACAGGTTCCACGACTTCACCACCTCGTATTTCCTGTACCTGAGTGCGATGTAAAAATCTTACTGTTGTCCTCAGTCCGTGTCCAGTTCAAGGGTTTTCCGGTCTTTCACTTCCCACGATATCCGGTCTCCTTCCTCCAGGTTCATGACCGCTGCCAGAGTCTCCGGGATTTGTACGTTCATGAAACCTTCTCTGTTTGAGGCCTTGACTTCAGCTGTTCCTGTGTTGGTGGTTTCTGGTTTCCTGAGGGTATAGGCCTCAAGTTTGTCGCTCTTCATCTTTTCCGTGATGCCTTCGTTGCTGTCAGCGAACCATATCTCGCATTTGAGCTTCCTGAAGTCCTTGAGCCATTTCAGCTGGCTGTGTCTGAGGCCGTCTCCGGCGCCTTTTACCTCTACGAAGGTGTACTCTCCGTTGTCGTTGAAGGCCAGGAAGTCTGGTACTCCGGGTCTGAATACGTTTCCGAGTTTTTCGATGCCTTTTTCCTTGACTCTGCGGTTGACCTCTTCGCAAAGTTTAGGGTATTCTTCCTCGAACTGTTCTATCGTGTTTGGAGTGGTTCTGAGGACGTTATCCCAGTTGCTTTCCAGTGTCTGACGGGCGACTTCCTCGACATCCGTTATTTTTCTGTTGTCTTCCACGGTCAAGGGTGCCGTTCAAACTTTTAGTCTATTCCTCCAGTGGGTCTTCGCCTATGGAACGCAGAATGGAGGTGTTCCTGTAGCGGGCGTAGAGTTCCATGGCGGTTATCCAGAGTACGGCAAAGGCCAGGCCGACCATTAAGGCCTGGAGGAAACTGAGAACGGTTTTTCCGATCGCCGTCTCGAAAAGGATCTTGAAAGGTATGCCGAATCCAAAGGTCAGGAACAGGAAGAGTGTAATGTCTCTCAGCACCGGGTGATCGATGAAAGCTTCCTCGAAACGAGTCGTGTCCGCCATGCTACCTGGAGTTTTTTCCCAGTGTTAAATATTTTTCATCTAGATAGTTAACCGCGATGTACGTGGAGAGATCCGAGGCCTTTGACGGCTTCGACTTCGATAATGCAGTGATGGAAGGTTCCTCTCAGGACGAGCTGTATCTGATCTCGCATCCTGGGTACTGTCTGGTGGACGATGAGTACATGGACCTGGGGTTGAGACCTGAGGACCATTTCGGCTACAGCCTTGATTTTTTCAGGGAGCTGGAGAGCAAGATAGAGGATGACGTGACGGTTGCGTTGCTTGAGGAAGCCCGAACAGGTTACTCGAGAGAATTCCTCGGCGAAGATGTCGAGAGTGTTGATCACTTCTTCCAGACAGTTGGTGGAAGAGCCAGGCCTACCCGTGATTCAGCTGGAGAGTTCATAGATGTTCTGAGAGGCCTTGAGGATGGCGGGAAGGTGACTGTTGCTGGTGAGAACAACGGTCTCTGTGTACGGCAGACAGGACAGATAACCGAGTATGTATCAGACGCCTTTGACCTGGACCTGGAGATCAGGAAGGGCGTGGTTTTCCCGAGAAGGCCTGTTGAGAGACCTGGTGATGAACTGATGTATGTTGACAGGTGAGCTGGACCCCCTGGCGATGACTTCAGGAGGTCATCTAGTATTCATCCTGTTGAGGAGTAATTTTCTATCTGGCTTTTCTCTGTTCTGGGAAGTTGATATCTCTTGGTTCGAGAAGTGATTCATCGATTGTAACGTCTCCTCGTCCCTGCAGGCCTTCTTCCAGTTCTTCTTCAGTCAGTGGTATCGGACCTATCGATCCGTCTCTGTATTCTGCCAGCACTTTTCTTTCGTATGTGGTGTCGCTCAGGGCTGAGTTATCCTCTATCTGTACGTAGAAGATCGCTCTGTCTCCGATGACCTCTGTTTCAGGATGTACATCTGCACTTCCTAGTTCTTCCTCGAAGCTCTGGTATTTTTCGCTGTTTACGAACTCCTCCAGTGCCTGATAGGCCTCGCTGTAATCCATGATGTATATGGTGTAGTGTAATCTTTTACTGTTTTTCGCAGGAGATTTAAGAGGAGATGAATCAGTTAACCTATGGAAATAGCGGTGGCTGGAGGAACGGGTTTCGTTGGCTCCAACCTGCTTCGGTCTATTGGTGGTTCTCACAGGACTGTCTGTATCGACAGAGGGAAGAGTGAACATGCGGATGTCTCCATCGAGGCGGATATCAGGGATGAAGAGGAGTACGCAGCGGAGCTGGAGAGCGTCGACGTGGCGTTTTATCTGATCCACAGCATGTCGCAGGACGGAGACTTCAGCGAACTGGAGAAGGAGTGCGCTGAGGCCTTCCAGAGGGCCTGTGAGGAGCATGGTGTGGACAGGATTATCTATCTGACAGGTATGATACCGGAGGGCGAGCTTTCGGATCATCTCGAGAGTCGTACCCGTACTGGTGAGATACTGGATTCGGGTGATCCGGATCTTACGGAGATAGGTTCAGCTATCATCATGGGGGAAGGAAGCAGTTCTTTCAGGATAATGGATCAGCTGGTTGAGAAGCTTCCGGTTATGGTGACGCCGAAGTGGCTGAACAGTGAGGTGCAGCCGATTCATATTGATGATGTGATCTTCTACCTGAAGGAGGTCATGAGGAACGAGGAGACACGGAACAAGTATCTTGAGATCGGCGGCGCCGATGTTTCAACTTATAAAGAGGCTCTGGAGGTTCTGGGCGAGGAGACGGGCAGAAAGCCCTTTATACTGACTGTCCCTGTGTTGACTCCCAGGCTGTCCTCTTACTGGATCAAGTATGTTTCCGACGTGAACTTTTCTCTCGTCAGGGCTCTGGTCGACAGTATAAAGCATGATATGGTCGTGAGGGAAGATGATATCAGCGAGTATATCGCCCACGACTGTATGGGTTACAGGGAGATGGTCCGGGAAGTTATCTCGAAGAACGGTTAGGGCGAGGCCCGGTCCAGTTCCTCCACCATCTCCAGGGCTGACTCGACCGCGTCGTAACTGT
>JBDGSM010000037.1:0-4084 GCA_042217545.1 Candidatus Nanohalobium sp.
CATTACCGCAGGCTGTACTTCAAGGGCGACCGGATCGTGGGTGCGGTGATGATCGGATACACGAGAGGCCAGGAGGAGATCAAGGATATGATCAAGGAGAAAAGAGAGTTCGAGGATAAAGAGGCCTTGCTGGAGAAAAGCTACTGGGAGTGAAAGAAGGTCTTCAGAAGACCTCTCTCGCGTATTCCACGTTGCCAGCTATCCTCTCGCTGTGTTCGTTTACTTTCTGGTAGAGCTCGTCTTCGAGGCCTTCTTCAAGCTGTTCTATGTCGTCTCTGTAGGTTTCTACGTCGATCTCTCTTGCGAGTTCTCCTACCTCGTTCTGGAGGCGTCGCATACTGAAGTCGATGCCGAGCTTGTCCGCGACGTAGTCGAAGGCGTCCCTGAAGTCACTTTTTCTTCCCCTGCTGGAGCTTTTGCCTGCGTGGTCGAAGTCGTGGAGGTAGACCTCTCTTTCGTTCCCCGGTTTCAGATCGGCTGGACTAACTGATTCCACAAGTATGTTGTCGTACACGTTGGAGTCCCCCAGGACCCATCTCTCGGCGGCGACCTCGTAGAAGGCCTCTTCATCGACCGGTGCGAACCTGCTGTAGCTGGAATCCGAGAGCGCCGCGGAGTTGGGAGATCTTGGATCGTCCCCCAGCTTTGAAACAGCGATCTCCTCCGATTCAGGGTCGTATCTGATATCAGGAGCGTGATCGAACTGATCCATGAGCGGAGCTGCGGACAGATGGGCGGCTTTCTCCTCCCGCGGTAGATCCGACTTGACGAAGTACCTCTCACCATCCAGAAAGCCAGTGTACATGTCATCCGCGTTGGCCCCAGCACGTTTCCCCTCCCTCTCCGTGAACTCACGGAGACTCTCATCGTCCTCCAGAGCATCGGTGAAAGATGACAGAATTTCAGAAGTCATGTTTATTACTTACTCATAACAACATAAAAGGTTTTCGGTGCTTCAGGCCCCTGATACCGCAGCGAGTAAAGAACATTTTTACTGTTCGTGTTCTATCTCGACTTCGTCGAGTACGTCGAGGGCCTGTGTTGATACGAGTGCGAGGTCCTGCCAGTCCTTGGTCATCCTTGGACAGGCACAGTTGACGTAGATATCGATGTCGTACCCCTTGTAGTCGGACTCGAAGATACGGTCCTCCACGAAGAGGAAGACTTCTTTGCCGTGCCTTTCCAGCTTTTCCTTTGCGATCTCGGCAGCCCTCATGTAGTTCTGGCCTTTCTTGCTGGAAGTGACGACGCCCCAGCGTTTCTTGTCCTTATGCTTGATGACACGGGCGTACTCTGCCTGCATCTCGTCGTCCAGAGAGTTAGGCGGTTCGATCCAGATATGCCTCTCATAGGGATCGACAACGTAGACCTTCTTACCTGTCTCCGACACCTGGGAGGGGTGGAACTCGCCAGAACCGAGGAAGACGAACGCGTCGACCTTGTGAGAGATATTGTGTGCAGCTCCAGCGTCACATCCAAGGACCTGGCCAGGTTCGGTCGTACGGAGGCCTGTCTTGCCGTCCACAACCTCGTATCCTTTATCCTCCAGGAATTCACGGGCTTTCTCCGCGCGGTCCATGTACTGTGTCACGCCGACAAGGCCTACAGTCTCCTCCTCGATCTTCTCGTAATCATCTTCAAGAACGCCCATGAGGTCCCTGTCCTCTCTGTATGGAAGGTAGTAGACATCAAGGTCGTCCATCTCCGCTCCTTCCGGATGCAGGAATCTTGTGTGCCCCAAGTGAACCAGGGCGTCTGCACCCATCCTCTCGGCTTTCTCGTTGGCGATACCGCATGCCCCGAACGAAGAGGCTCCGATCATCACCGGTTCTATCCCCTGGTCTTTCAACCGGGAGCCGAACTCGATTAATTCGTCTTTGATGCCATCAGGCCCCTGAAGGCCTACTTTCCCGTATTCATTGTCTTTCAGCTCTTCGAGAACTTCTTCAAAAGTCTCGTAGTTGTACTGTTCGCGCTCTTCCTGCTCGGCTTTTTGATCTGTCATAGAAGTATTTCTGCGAGGCAATCTTTTTTAGTCCGAGCGAACATGGTCAAGGATCAACTTCTTCTCCTCCTCCGCCAGGACCTGTTCGATCCTTGGGACGTACTCTTCCGGGGCGATTACTGATACGTTCTGCCTTACAGCCTGGCCGAGAAGCTCTCTATCAGGTCCTTTGACAACGAGATAGCTGTGATCTGCCTCCAGATAGTCCAGAGAGTTGGGAACACCTTCTCCCTCCATCCCCCTTGTATCAAGTACGAAACGGTCGCTGGAGAACTCCATCACATCCCTGTAGCTCTGCAGTATCTCCTCAGAGGCAAGTTCGAGGCCTTTCACCCTGTAGCCGGAGAAAGGACTGCTTATATTCACTCTGTCGCTTTCCAGAGGTATTACTTCAGTAGCTGTTACGGACCCGGAAAGGCCTTCAGTTGATTCTCTTCTTGAACTGTTGTTCCTTGGCTCCTGGATCTCTGCACCTCTTTCAGGGATGTAAAGATCTTGTTCCTCTTCAAGCTCGCCTGAATAGCTGAAGATAGCAGGTTTTCCCTCGGCACGAGATCTCTGAGCGTCAGTAGACACGTATCCTCCACGCCTGGCTATCAGAGAGTCCTTGAAATCTTTAGGGCCTACAGTCTGATCTGAGAGCGAGACTTCAACTCCTGCTCTACCTTCTATCTCGCCCTGCGAAACTCTGAGGCCTTCAACAGATTTCTGACGTGAGACCTGGTCGGCCTTGAAGGCATCGACGATGTAGAAAGTTCCACGTTTATGTACAAATTTTACGCTGAGGCCTTCTCTCCTGACCTTCTGGATGAAGTTGCGGACTTCGCTGTCTTTGAAAGACGCACTGTCCCGGGTTACTGTTGTTCTTCTGTCCTGGCCGTTCATAGGGTTTCTGCTCATCTTCACCTGTTTTTCAGGTATTTTCCTGGCCTGGACGCCGTTATCGTTGACAAGGTATATGTCAGGCGTGGTGATCCCTTCCTCCAGAGAGTTTCCAAGACCTTCAGTTGCTTCAAAAAGCGAATATTCCTGTGTGAAGTTCAGGACTGCGGTTCCTGTTTCCCCAGGCTCCATCATTTTCTGGACGATGACTGCCGGGTATTCCTGGCCTCCTGCGCTGTAGTATGATGCGATCACGCTTTTCAGGGCTTTTTCAAGGTTTGAGGTTCCGACGTTAAGTTCGTAGTCGTGGAGACCTTTTTCTTCATCGCTTATTCTTATTGACACGCGCTGTGAGTCGCGTTGTCCTCCTACAAGGTTTTTGGCTCTTCCTGAGGCGTTTCTGACTTCGGAGCTCATGCCTATTTCGTCCTGTGCGTCTTTTATCTTCTGCATCAGGTCCGAGGGTATCGTGGCACTGAGTATCTGTTGCGGTTCTTTTCTTCCTGAGACGAACTGTTCTACCTCATCCCTAGTTATGGTGAAGAAGTTAGGTACTTCCAGGTTGTTTATGGAGTCGAGTCTGGCGGCTTTGAGGCCTGACTGATCTCTGTCGATCTCTCCCTGCCACTGAACCATGTAGAAGTTTTAGACCTTGAACCGATTAAAATCTTGTCCTGTCGAGAAGTAACAAGTTTATTCGCGGTCGAGTTTAACCCTGCATTTGACAGGCATCTTGTGTGTCGCTCTTTCCAGAGCTTTTCTTGCGACCTGGATGTCTCCTTCGTCGAGATCGATCCTGTAGACTTTCTGCTGTGCGTCGATAAGTGCTGCACGTCCGATAGGTCGCCCGAATGGCTTACGCATTCCTTCGTAGTATCGGTCTGCCTGTGCGACACCAGCTAGTGGGTGGTATCTTAGAACGTGGTGTGGGTAAGGCAGGATTTTGAGGAAGTAGTCCTCTTCTGGGTCGAGCTCCTTTGAAAGGTAGGAGTTAGCTGCGACACGTCCTGCTTCGAGAGCTTCTGATCTGACTGCGCAGTCTTCTTCGACTACGAGCTTTACTGAGGCTTCGAACTCTTTGCCTTTGGCACCCTGGTCGAACTGTGTTACTCTTGGAGCTGGTGCTCCCTTGATGTAATTGTCCTTCTTTTTCTGGCTCTGCCGGGTGTAAGGCTGGTTCGGCTGCTCTCTGTAAAT
>JBDGSM010000037.1:4184-6565 GCA_042217545.1 Candidatus Nanohalobium sp.
ACCGGAAGTTTTAATCCCTCCAGAACCAATCTGTGGATGTGGAGACAGTAAAAGTTTACCAGGTAGGCCTTGGCAGCTTCGGGCGGAACGGTTTCGAGAAGATCGTCGAGCTTCACCGCCATTTCGGAAAGGTCGATGTCGAACTGAAAGGCGTATGTGACACTGATTTTGAGCGCCTGGAGAAGGCGGAGAAGTTCGCCGAGGCGAACGATATCTTTGTCGAGACGTTCCAGGACGTGGAAGAGATGTACAAGGCCGCGGAGCAGGAACGTGGCAGAGTCATGATCTACGACGCAGGGCCTTCAGAAACCCATTCACGGCATATCCACCGGTCTTTACAGAACGGTTTCTTCCATCTGGCGGAGAAACCCCCCTCAATGTCGAGAGAGGAGCATCTCAGCGAGAAGGAGATGAGCCGTGACCGCGACGTAATGTATATGGTAGACTTCATAGAGCGTGAGAGCGCCGTGGTAAAAAAGGCGGAAGAGATACTTGAAGAGGAGGATATCGAAAGACTGGATGTATTCAGGCAGAGCACGGTAGGCCTCCAGAAGATGATGCAGCCTGTCGAAAGAGCAGGTGTAAAGGGCGGGGCAGTTCTCGACAAGATGGTGAACGAGGCCTTTGTATTCGATCTTCTCGGCACTGAAGAAATGGAACTCAAGTCGACAAGCACTTCCTACTTCATGCCGAAGACCCTGAACGCTGACCGGTTCATGTCGATAAGAGGAGGATACACGGAAGATATAGGAAAGAATACGGCACATGGAACAGTCAAGGCCCTGTTAAAGTCCTCGGGAACCGAGGTCACACTTCATGGTTCCTGGCTTGGATTCAGCGAGGATGCCCGGAAGGCAGCTTCAAGGATAAAGAAGTCAACAGGCCATAAAGTCCTTGATTCAGGTTATATTACTGTAGACGGGAGGGCCTTCGTGGACGAGGAGTGCAGATTCTTCACAGCCCAGGGAAGCAGGAGTCTGGCAGGCGATATGCTTCATGGCAGGCTTTTTGATCTTGAAACAGGCGAAGAGATTGATATTCCCGATCTTCTGCATGATCAGCTTTACAGGGTGCTTGAACGCGGCGTGCTGAACGCCGCAGGCCTTGAGAATGATGAGATAGGCCAGCATCTGGTCGATGAGTTTATGGAGGCCTTGTTTGATGCCCAGGAGTCTGGCAGCGGCGATGCATACGACGAGCTGGAGAAGTCGCGTGAGCGCCTGAAGGAGATGGTCGTTGAAGATAGAAAGATACTTGAACCTGAGGAAAGCGATACTATAGCAGGGTAGTAGCAAAAACATGAAAGCCGTTATTCCTTGTGCAAAGAAGAAGGAAAGTCTTTTTCCGTTCTCAGAGTCAAAACCGACCGCATTGATGCCCGTGATGGGCAAGGCCCTGGTGAAGCATAATATCGAGGCCTTGAGGGATAACGGTGTTGACGAGATCTATCTCGTGACTAATTATCTTGAGGAGAAGTTCGAGCAGGAGTTCGGTGAGAGGACCGATGTCAGTATCGTACACCAGGATGAGGTCTCGGGAACAGCTTCCGCGATCAGGGAGGTCGACTTTATAGAGGACGACTTTCTGGTCGTCAATGGTGATGTCCTGGTCTCCGAAGGAGATCTTGAGGCCTTGCTGTCGAAGCATGACTCTGATGAGAGCATCGTAACGCTTCTGGGAACTGATGAGTCCAAGCCTGAGAAATTTGGAGTCCTGAGCATCACGAACGATGATGTGGTGGATATCCGTGAGAAGCCCGAGGCTCCGGAGAACAACCTTATTAACACCGGAATCTACGTTCTCACACCCGAGATCTTCCAGGAACTTGAAAACCTTGGTGAAGAGGACTCTCTGACTGATGCAGTGAAATCGCTGGCCGAAGAGGAGGAAGTAAAGTATGAGCTGGTTGAGGACCACTGGATCGATATAAACTCGCCGGAAAAACTCTGTGAAGCAGACAAGATTAAAAGAGAGTTCGAGATAGAGGAAACAGAGATCTCGGAAGATGCAAATGTATCAGAAAACGCGGAGATCACCGGTAAAGCAATAGTAGAAGATGGTGCGGAAATCAAACCAGGAACAGTTATCGAAGGCCGAGTTTACATCGGGGAAGACACTGTAATAGGTCCTAACACTGTTTTAAGCCATGCTACAATCGGCAGGGAGAACCAGGTCAGGGAGGCGACCGTGGATGAGGGCCTCACCTTCGAGAAATGTATAGTCGATCCTTACACGCACTTGGAGAATTTCTGCCTGGCCGAGGAATCCAATGTAAAGTCTGGAACTGTTATCCGCGAGTCTTTCATCGGCGCACGGAGCTTCATCGAGATGAACAACTCTATCTACGGGAAAAAATTTGTTCCTGACGCCAGAACAGATCT
>JBDGSM010000038.1:0-5393 GCA_042217545.1 Candidatus Nanohalobium sp.
ATGTGCTGGCCTTCTTCAACCTCTTCAGAATCAACGAAACTGTACTCTTCCTCCGCAACCATCAGAGGATGCTCCGGAGTCACCTCTATCTCCCTACCGGAAGCGGTCTTGACCTTCAGAACTTTATCAGCTTCCTTCCTGTAAGCATAAATCGCATCCGCATCAGTAAAGCTATAATCATCATCCAAGGCCTTCACTGAGCAATCGTTCAAAAGCCGCAGTTCTTCCTGATCGTTCTCCCTTATGACCTGATCTGAACCTTCGAAAACTTCTTCTATCGGAACCGTGCTACCATCAGACATCAAAACGTCTGTCTGAGGAGTAACACATTTTCCTGCTCCGGTCTGTGCCAGGACTGCGAAATGCTTGTAGAACCGCTCGGCGTTTACATGAATATCTATTTCTTCATTGGTTTCCAGGTTTCCGATGTGGAGGCCTTTGTCCTTTAGGCCCAGTGTCTCGGAGATCAGCTCCTGGTCTGCCTGGTAGACGATCGAATCCGGTTCTATAACTCTTCTCGGCGCTTTCGTAAGGCCTTTATCCCTGTAACCTATTATGTTGGCATTTGCTATGGTTTCTCCATCGGGATGTTTCGTTACTTCTTCTACCTGTGCCAGTATCCATTTCTCGTTGCTTTTGACGGATACGAAGTCGAACTTTCTGACCTCTTCTGTCGCCCGGAACTCGAACGACGAGGTGTCTACGTCTCCTTCAATCGTGCCAAGCTGCATCTCTACATATGACTGATTCTCCTATATTGATAAATTCCAGATTCATCCTCCGCGGTGGATTTAAGAAGCTGAAGGCCTCAACCGGTTTACATGGATACCTGGGAAAAACTTCCATTTCAGCAGCCTGAAGGCCTGAAGAAGGATCTTTTCTACCTCTGCGTGACCCTTCTACTGGTCGGTGCAACAGTCGCTGTAAGCAACTACACCTCTCCAGATAAACCGGTGAATGTAGGACTGGTCGAGGTGCACAGCGAGTGCGTAGGCATCAACGTTGGTTTCTGCCTCGGTATCCAGAAGCGTGCGCACACTACGTATAACTACGATGATTACAAGAAGGCTAAGCCCGGCACTCCGAACTACTACAGGCGGGTTGAGTCAGAGCTTATGATCCGTGCCTACGAAACCTGTAACAAGGATGTGCATGGAATGGAGTGGACTTCAAAGGTCACATACAAGAACAAGACAGCAGCGCAGTGGGGGAAGAACGACAACATACAGCTCCTCCCATGTGAACAGACTTTCTACAGGCCTCTGAAGTAGGCGAAAACTTGAGCAGCCGAGTTTTTCATAAATCTTGCGTCTGAAACCTTTCTTTAAGAGGAATAAAACTATGACAGGAGAAGATTCTGAACATGTTGAGAGAACTTTCGTGGCCATAAAGCCCGATGCAGTGAAGAGAGGTCTTGTAGGAAAGATTACTGAAAGATTCGAGGAAGCAGGTTTCAAGATCTGTGGAATGAAAATGGTGCAGGCCACGGACCAGCTACTTGAGAAACATTACGAAGAGCACGTTGACAAGCCTTTCTACGAAGGCCTAGCAGAGTACATGAAGCAAGGACCTGTGGTGGGCATGGTGCTCGAAGGCGTACACGCAGCTGAAAACGTGAGAAAGATCGTGGGCGATACTTCAGCCAAAGATGCAGATCCTTCGACCATCAGAGGCCAGTACGGGCACATGTCGATGGACTACGCCGACGATGCGGGCAGGCTTTACAAGAACCTTGTCCACGCCTCCGAACCTGGCGAGCAGGAAAGAGAGATCGAGATCTGGTTCAGCGAAGACGAGCTCCACGACTACAAGACGGCACATGAAGAGGAAACCAGATAAAAGGAGGCCTTAGAGGGCCTCACAGCTTTTCTGTCCTTTTCAAGTATTTTTTCTTTCGTTTCTCATCGAACAGCTTCCCGCCACAAATTAAACCTTTGCACCCACAGCTTTCTGCATGACTGAAAGACTCTACAGATCCGAAGACGACAGAATACTTGGAGGCGTCTGCGGAGGAATAGCAGAACACTTCGACCTGGACCCCTCACTAGTGAGGCTGCTCGCAGTACTGCTGATATTCTCAGGCCTTTCTCCATTGTTCTATGTCATCGCCTGGCTTATCATACCGAGCGAGGACGAGATCAAGGAAGAAAACTGAGAAAAAGGATGGTGACGGCCTTGATGATGAACCCTGCGGGACTCGACAAATCATAGATTCGTGTGATCAAGAAAACCTGTGATTTTCGATAATTGAGTGCTGAGAGGTCAGATCTTATTTCTTCAGTTTTTCCTGAACCTTCTCAAGGTCCAGTTCGAAGCCTGCGGTCGGATGATCCAGCTCCCAGTTCCCTAGAACTTTCTCCGAGAACTGGCCGATGAAACCGACTTCCTCTCCATCTACAACAACTTTTCCGGCCCGTGAACTCTGGAAGAAAGGCCTTTCATCTTCCTCGACCTCTATCTCCAGGCCCAGGTCGCGTTCAAGTACCTGGAGCTTTTCCCTCGCATCCGTGAAGTCGGCGACGCTGCCAGATTTGACGTACGCAACTTTCTTCCTGTTTGAAGCTCCTGTCGCAGAATCATCCAGCTCCGTGACCGTTCCTGTCTCGAAGAACTCCTGAGGATACTTCCTGTGCTTGTTCTGCTTCAGCACTTCAAGAAGCGATGGGGTTATCATGTCTCTCAACGCCGAGTACTCCTCGGAAAGCGGGTTGTCGACCTTGACAAAGTTCCCCGTCTCTTTCTCCATCTTCTCCGTGAGCGCTTCCCTGCTGTTGTGGATATATGTTAAAGCCTCCATGGCCCCTGCCTCGCTCATCACGTCACGTACTACTCCTGCCGTATCCTCTATCTCACGCTGCGCTCCTATCTGGTCGACGTCCGGCAGCTCTGGATCGATGTTGGTGTACCTGTGAGCTATGATTATATCCTCTATCAGGTCGTACTGGTGCATCACGTCATTCCTGTAGCACGGAACCTCGACCTGGATGCTCTTCCCGACCTTTGCGCCGTACTTCATCATCTCCAGCCTCTCCACGATCTCACTACGCTCCAGGTCAAGGCCTGAGACATCTCTGAAGTAGTCAGGATCCAGTGTAAAGCTTTCAGGTGAGAGATCAGGCATCTCCTCTCCATCAACAGTGACGGATTCGATCTCCCCGCCTCTCTCCTCCAGAGCAGTTGTTAGAATGTTCAGGGCCTTCAGTACTGTGGCCTTATTCTTCCCTGTGACGTCGATGAATATGTCCTGAGTGCCTGAGTCAACCTCTGTCAACTGGTTGTTGATTATCGGCGGGAACGAGAGGACCTTTCCCTCCGAGTCCTCGATTATCGGATACCTCTCCTCGTCTTCCAGGATCCAGGCGTAGTCCTGGCCTTTATCATGCTCTTCCAGGATCTCGCCGAGCTGCATATCCCTGTCATACTCCAGCGGCGTGAAACTTACTTTCTCCGGCTCCACCGCTTTGTAGGTAAACGGAGCGTCGACAGTGGAGAGATCGTGAAGGCCTATAGCAAGCTTGTCCCTTCTTCTCCCCATCGTTTCGTGCATCTTCTCCTGCAGCTGAATCAAACCATTGATCTTCTTTTTAGAGAGATCGAGGCCTCTGACAACTGCTCCACCGATGAAAGGCCTTACATCTTCGACGCTTTCATCAACTTCTACAGTTATGTCGCCGTCTTTTACTTCATATTCTTTTCTTCCTGTTTCTATGTCGAAGAAGCCACGATAAGCGCGTGCGAGGCCTTCTACGCTGAGTAGGTCTGGCCTGTTCGGGTATGTTTCGACTTCGCATACGTTTCCGTCGATGCTGTGCCAGTGAGCTCCCAGGAACGAGGCCTCTTCTATCAGTTTTTCCCTATCCAGGCTTTTTCCAAGTAGTTCGTCGAACTCTCTTTTGTCTATCTCTAAAGTTGCCACTCTATTTTTCACCTCTTTCTGTGTTCCAGTCCGGTCTCCAGACCGGTGTGTCGTTTATGATTTCGATGTCGTTCCTGTACAGTTCTCTGATGTCTGTCAAGCCAGCAGCCATTGATGCTATTCTTCCTACTCCGAGGCCCCAGGCGAGGACTTTGGCTTCGAAGCCGAGCATGGGTTTGACGACTTCAGGTCGGAACATTCCTGCGCCTCCCATGCCGAGCCATTCCTCGTCTTCCTCGTCCCATACCTGGACCTCTACGCTCATTTCCGTGTACGGGTAGTAGCTTGGGATTAATCTGAATTTGTCGTAGCCCATCTTCTCGAAGAACTCGGATATATAGCCTTTCAGGTTCGCGAAGTTGAGGTCTTTCCCGACTACGATGCCGTCGGTCTGGTAGAACTCAGCTAGATGTGTACGGTCGACGGTTTCGTTCCTGAAGTTTCTGCCTACTATGAAGAGCTTCTTCGGTAGTTCTTCCTCATTGATATCGATCTCGTGTAGCGTTCTTGCGGAGATCGCTGTAGTATGTGTTCTGAGAACGTTTTTCTCCGATTCCTCCCTGCTCCAGTCTCCTCCGTAACCCCGGCTTCCCGTGTCCCAGCCGTTCTCGTGAGTCTCCTTCACATGTTCGACCTTGTCGCCGTACTCGGACAGATCAGATGTTTCCGGGTTCTCAACGAAGAAAGTGTCGTGTAGCTCTCTCGCAGGGTGGTCCTGCGGCGTGTAAAGCGCGTCGAAGTTCAGGAAGCTTGGAACAACATAGTCACCTTCCATTTCCTGGAAGCCCATCTCAAGCCAGGTCTGACGCGCGTACTGAAGGATGTTCTTGTAGTAATGTTTCTTACCTGTCCTCGGAGTAGCTGTACGAGCCTCAACGTTGAAATCAAGTTCGACATCTTCCAAGTCAAGGCCTTCTCCCTCGCTTGTAAGTGAAAGCCTTCTCTCTGTCGTGGACTCGAGTTCTACAAGGCCTCTGTCCCCCTGTTTCTCCGTGAACTCTTCTTTCTCCAGCTTCTTTTTGACCGGGTCTTCGTCAACTTCCTCTCCTTCAGAGGTGATGTAGACTTCTCCATCCCTGATCTCGATCCAGCCTCTCTCCCTGGCCTTCCCGATCGCGATATCCTTCGGAATGTCATCCAGTTCCGAGATCTCTACAGAATCCTCAGAGACTCTCTGCAGAAGCCTGTACTCCGGCGAACCTTCCTCTTTAACGTCAAGGCCTTTCTCCGTAAGCCTGTACTCCAGTTCCTCGTCCTCCTCCAGGTCGATGAGGCCTTTTTCCTGGAGCTCCAGCGCTGCTCTGTTCACCATCGACTGGTCAAGGCCTTTCTCCTCGAAATCCGTTACTGTCAGAGGGCCTTCCTCTCTCAGAAGTTTGAGTACCTGTAGGGCCTGGCTGGATAGTTTCACTGTAGTTCCGTGTTCGTGTTGCGAATCTTAAATAACTGATCTGGATAGAAAGTAAGATGGATATGT
>JBDGSM010000039.1:0-3621 GCA_042217545.1 Candidatus Nanohalobium sp.
TTCATTTCGACTAGGAACTGTCCTGCCTGTTTGAGTTTGGAGTCTTTCATGGCTTTTTCTGTGTCTAGAGGCAGGGAGCATCTGGGACAGTAATCGGCATCCGTTGATCTCTCTTTCTCGCAGCGTGGACAGGTTTTCAACTGCATTGTGCTGTTTTCTTGGTCTTCTGGTGTGATGCCTTTGTCTGCCAGGATGGCTTTCCGCATCCTTTTCTCGTTTTCGTGGCAGTAGGTCTTGGCCCGGTCAGGTTTCTTCCAGGCGTACCAGAACAGCATTCTCTGGATTCCCCAGTTCTTCTCCGTTCCTCTGAAGGTGGCTGAGCTGTGGCGGAAGTCGTAGACCGAAAGCGTATTGGGGTCGATCCCCTGCAGGTCTGCTCGTTTTCCTAGGCGTTTGAGGATTTCGTTGAGGTTCTTGGCCGAGAGTTTGTTTCCCCGGTTGCCTTCTCCCTTGTTGCTGAGGTTGACCAGCAGTGGTGCTTCTGGGTCTTCCTGGCAGGGATGGTTTTCGAGCCAGTTTCTGAGCTGTTGTATGCAGTGGGTGAGTTGTAGCGGTCGGTCGTCTTTCCCGTTCTTGGAGTCCATGAAGGTGACTTCCCAGTACTCGGAATGCTTCTCTATGTCGCCGAGTTTGACTTTCCTGACTTCCTTTGTGAGGGCTCCTGCATCTAGCAACAGGATCGGTATCAGTTGGTCGCGTGGGTTTCTGGCCGCTTCGACCATCTCCCTCGAATTTTTCACCAGCCATCTTCATCCAGAAAAAATCTTCCTTCTGCCTGTTAACGTCTTCAGGATTCAACCGCCTTCACCTCGAAGACGCAGGCCTCAATGGCCTCGGACTCGGACGCGCACTGGGTTTCCTCCATCTCGACCTCTCCATCCCAGAAGAACTCCAGAATACCTGCGAGTGTACCACCCAGGAAAGAACATGCCTTCATACCCGCCATGCCGTAGCTGTGGGATTCAAAAGTGTTTGAGGCCTTGAACGTCATCTTCTCTCCTTCCTCGTATTCAAGCAGCTTGCATTCGCCGAACCAGCCTACGAACCTTCCGTAACCCATTATCTTCTGTACCTGGGACTTGTTGTGAGTAGGCTTTATCGCTTTCAAATCACTGATGCTGAAATGTGACTTGACGAGAAGGCCTAGGATCTCTCCAGTCGATACTTCATCGAACTCCTCCGACATCTTCTTCCCGATGTTCTTACCTGCTTCTCTCCCGAACTTCTCCATCTGTCCCTCGATGACAGGGCCTGCCACCTCTCCATACTATCAATAATCCTGGCCCAGACATTGGTATCGATAAAGACAAACCTTCGATTAGCGAAGGCTCTTTCACCGTTCTCATCTACGCTTACATCCACAAGGTGAGGGGCTAGCCTGTAAAAGGCCTCTCTGGTATTTGCCACACTGGGATTTTGTAATCTATTAAAGTCAAGAGCACATCCCGAAGCCAACAGGGTTTCTTCAACGCCCGATAATTAAACGGCGCGACCTCCAGGTTTGAAGGAAATAGGGCCCCTGATTTTATATGGAGGCGTTCCCCTAAGAGTACACAGTGCATAATATGGACGTCCGGAAAAGCATAATCGCTATCGCCCTGATAATTTCTATAACCGCATCTGGATCAGCCTACTCCTCCAGCTACAAGGGGGACATACAGGTAAAGCTGCAGAAAAGCCAAAACCTGCAGGCAGGAAACCAGCTACAGGCAAGTATAACAGCTTCTAACGCAGGGAAAAGACCCATAGTCGATGGCTACATAGTTGTGGACGTTGTGAAGGGCTCGAACTATTACTACCCCTCCCAGCAGTCCAACAAGAACAACATAATACATGAGGAGAAGATAGGGCCGGTCAACCTGAAAGAAAACGGTTACAGAGACCTGAGCTATACGTATACACTTCCATCAGACCTCAAATCCGGGGACTACATGGTAAACGCATACTTCAAGACCAACAGGACTCCTGTAAGTGGAAGGCCTTTCATATTCTCAAGCCCTACAACGGCCAAGTTCACTGTAGACGGATCAGGTAACTATCCAGGCCTTGAAATCTCAAGGACCGGGACAGTCCTGACAGGGTCGAAAAAAGAGATAGGTGACTGGAATCCCAACTCTCTCAGCAGCACAAAATGGCCTTCACTTACAGGGCCTGTAGGCGTGCTCGCAACAGATTCTATGGATCATGTCTCAGGCTCAGTGGTTATCCAGAACCACGGCTCCTCGACAAGGAACGCGCAGGTAAAGCTCAAGGTATGTGAATGGGACGACACATCCTGCAACAACCAGATAGATACAGTAACCAAGGATGTAACAGTCTCAAGTTCAGGGAAGACAGTACCTGTATCCGTGAAAACACCTTCAAAGCCAAGTGCTTACGCAGTAAAGATCATGGTAACTTCTAACGGAAGAACAGAGTCCATCTACAGGAACAGGATAATAAGAGAAGGTAACACGGCAAGGATCAGAAAGATGTCGGTAAACCGGCCTTACATATCAAGAGGGGGCTTCCTATCGGTAGGCCTGATCGCCGGAGCCTCACCCGACCACTACACGGATCCTGCAGCGAAAAACGTCAAGGCCTCGGTTACTGTAAAGACCATAGACGGAAAGACAGTGCTGGATATGACTAAGAACATCGAAGAACTTTCGAACAACAACGTGCTTCAACAGCTCTACTTCAACAAGACAGTAACCGCCGAATTAAACAAGTTCAGGGTGACAGGCCAGCTCTCATCAAACGGAGAAACATACGACCAGTACTCGTACGTCGTGGACTACAGCAAGTTCAGGAAAGAAGCAGACAAGATAACCCTGAAAAATTACGAGTTCACAGGAAAAGGCCTCAACGTCAACCTGTGCGCCCGTACAGACGCAGGCACCCCGGCACGTGACGACGTAAAGGCCATTCTCACAGGCGACCAGATGCAGTCAAAGATCAGAGATACAAGCATAAACGGATGCAAACAAGTGAGTTACAGCAACATCTCCAAAGGAAATTACAAACTTCTTGTAAACCATGGGACACAGTCAAGCTTCCAGATAAAGGCCTCAGGACCAGAAAACAAAAACAAGGAGGAAAATAATAACAATGGAGGCCTTCCAATGGTCCCTATAGCGGGAGCAGTGGTAATCGTCCTGATAATCGCAGGAGCCCTCCTCTACCGGGGTGGCAACAGATGAACACAAAGAGAAAAATAATCGTACTTTTCGCAACGGCAGTACTTCTAACATCCTTTTCCACAGCGTTCGCTGGCGGAGACGGCTCCTCCTCAAAACCATACCAGATCTCCACGTGTCAACAACTTCAGGATATGCAGAATAATCTCTCCGCCAACTACGAACTGGTGAGTGATGTTGACTGCTCCAGTTACAGTGGTTTCAGCAGTGTCGGCGACTCTGGTAATCAGTTTACCGGTGTGCTGGATGGTCAGGGCCATACCGTTTCTGGTTTAACGATTAATGAAGGCTCTAGTGACCACGTGGGTTTGATTGGGTACATGGGTTCTTCTAGTGTTGTGAAAAATATTGGTGTGGTAAACGTCGATATCACCGGCTCCACCAATGTTGGTGGTTTAATCGGGTACAACGAGGGTAGTGTTTCTAATAGTTTTTCTACTGG
>JBDGSM010000004.1:0-2116 GCA_042217545.1 Candidatus Nanohalobium sp.
CTACCTAAATTTCCCTCAGAAATTAAGGAAGGGGACTTCTCACCCATAAAGTTAAAATCAGCTCAGTTTTTTTGATGCTGAACGCGAAAAACCCCAAGGTTAAAAGCCTCTTCTGCCTAAAAAATTGTTTGAGGGGCTAATTACGGGGGAGATTCAGTGAATGATTCATGGAAGAACACGATATTGAGGCCTTGGCGGAGCAGCCGTGGGAGCAGACCCTGGATTTTCTGACTTCCGATATGCCTCCTCAGGAGATTGATATAGCGCTCCTGGCGGATAGGTACAGGAGTTATCTTTCCGAGCTACAGGAGTACGATCTTTCTATTCCAGCAAGGGCGATACGCGTATGTGCCGCTCTGCTGAGGATGAAAGCTCAGGCACTTTACATGGAGGAAGACGAACAGGAACAGCAGGAGGATCCCATGGACTTTGAAGACGAGATGGTGGAAGATGACTGGGAAGAGGATACCACCGAACTGAAGATAGGGCCTGACCTGGATATGCCTGTGAAACAGAAGCCGAAGAGACGTATGCAGATAAACGAACTTAAGGACGCTCTCAGGGACGCGGTTAAGGTGAACAAGAAACGGGAGCAACGGCAGGAGAGACGGATGGAGATGGATCAGCAGTTCGATATGACGGAAGAAGACATCAACGACAAGCTTGATCGCCTCCTAGGTTCTATAAAGAACATAGTATCCACAGATACAAAGAAAAAAGTCAACTTCGATGACATACTGGAGCAGAACGACAAGGAGGAGAAGATAGAGAAGTTCAAACACATACTCTATCTGGAAAACGATGAAAAAGTGGAGCTGATCCAGGAAGAGTTCATGGGCGAACTCGAGATAAGGCCTGAAGAGATAGAAGACGAAAACTACGCCGTCAACTAGAATCTTTCTATTTTACTTCTTGCCCGCTGATGAGGCACTCTGTAAATAACTCTCAGGGTTCTCAGTGCTGTTCACTGATACCAGCCTGACACTCAAGCTGCCTGAATCCAGCCGCAGTAGAACGTAAGGCCTGCGGGCGTGAACAGTAAGTCCAATGGTCTCGTTTCCGCCTTCAACCGTGACGTTGTAGGCCTCGTATCCATTCCATTCAAACTTCTTGGAACGTCTGAGAGTTACTTCTGTCTGGCTTAGATTGCCTGAGAAACTTTTCCCCTCCTCCATCAAAGCTGAAAGCTTGCTGCTGTCCAGAGGACTTAGAAGATGCTTCATGAAGAACATGAAATCCCGGGCACCCTGAACATCCCAGCTGTCCTTATAGATCTTCACGGACTGGTTGCCGTTCGACTTTCCTGTAGCGTGGATCGCTGAATCCGTCTCGTTAAAGAAGACAAGACTTTTCTCCTGCTGGCCTGAAACATAGTTCAGTACATTACCCTCCTTAACAAGTCTCTGAGCCTTTCCAGAACCTGAACTGCTAAATCCCATACAACCCGAGGAAATCAAAACAAGGACTATAAACTAGGAAACTGCGACAGCACCCAACTTCTTCATAACAGTAAGTTCCTCAAGGCCTCGATAAAAAGGATTGGCAGATTTTTGAATACCCGGACACAAAACTAGGTTATGGAAGACGAAAAGAAGGCCCGACTTGAAGCAGCGCTCTACCTGGCCGAAGAACCGATACAGAAAAAGGAGATCGCAGACGTCCTGGACCTCGGAAGCATGGGCTACGTCGACATGCTCATAGAAGAGTTCCAGGAAGCTCTGGAAAGCGATGACAGAGGCCTGGAAGTCATCGAAACCAACCAGGGATACGAGATGAAGGTCAAAAACAGCCATATAGAACACGTACAGCACCTCGCACCACACCAGGATCTGAACAAAGGCCAACTCAGAACACTATCCATAATAGCATACAACGCGCCCGTAGAGCAGACCGACATCGTGGAAATACGTGGAAACAGGGCCTACCAGCACATCAAAGAACTAGTCAACCGGGGCTTCCTCTCAAAGGAGAAAGATGGGAGAACCGCGATCCTCTCCATGACAGACTTCTTCCTGAACTACTTTGACATCGAATCGCTGGAGGAGTTCAAGAGAGGCCTTGACGAGGACCTCGACACCGAGGTAATCGGCGCAGACGAGGAACAGATCGAAGAAGA
>JBDGSM010000040.1:0-8483 GCA_042217545.1 Candidatus Nanohalobium sp.
TTCTGCAGTGCCAGAGCCCTTTCAGCTGGTTCTGTGCTTTCTGCTCTGCTTCCAGGAATTTCTGTTTTTTGGTGAAGTCCGAGTCGTAGACGCGTGCGAGGCCTTTTTTGACGAGCTGGTAGTTGAAGTTTTTCCCGTCTTTCATGATGTAGCCGAGCAGTCTTCCGTAGGCGCCTCTTACGTCGCTCCTGGGGTCGGTGGTGAAGTTTATCCTGGCGTTTGACAGTTTTTTCTTGGCGAAGTTTGAGGCTCTGTGACCCCATTTTCTGAGGCAGTTTTTTCCCTCCTGGTTGTCCGGGATTTTTTCGAATTCTCCGGGCGTGTTTTTCCCGTATACTTCAGGTGTGTCGACGCCGAGAAGTCTGACGGTGTCGGTACCTTTTCCTGTTTTGATGTCTACTGTGTCGCCGTCGGTTACATGCGTAATTTTTGTCTGCGTGGTCTGTCCGGTGTGTTTTCTCTGGATTCCTGTTGTGGTGCATGCCGAGGCAAGGAGTGTTAGCAGGAGTAGCGGTGTAAGGCCTTTTCCCATATTTGTTTTTCTGTGCTCTGACCGTTTTTAGGGGTTAGAGTTAAGTTTCTCTCCGGGGAATTTTCTGTGTATGGTTTACGAGGTAAAGTGTTCGAACTGTGGTGAGGTCTTGAATTTTGGAGGTAAGGATCCGGATGAGAAGTTCGGTGAGGAGGAGAAGATCCCTGAGAATGCTATCGAGTTTGATGGTAGTGTTTACTGCCGGAGCTGTGTAAGTGAGCTTATCGAGTTCGGTGCCCAGGAAGTCCTGGAGCGTCTTGAAAGTCTTGAAGAAGATTATTGATATGTAGGCCTCTTGAAGGGGTCTTGGAAGGTTTTTTTACTTGCTGTTGACTTTGTCGCTGGTTCTCTCGATTCTTGCGTATTCCGGTGTGACGACTACCCAGTCTTCGTCGACGCCTGCGATATCTCCGTCGACTGCTTTGACTGTTTTCTTCAGTCTTTTGACCGCTCTCTTGAGTTTGGACATGTCCCTGTTCTTCAGGGGTTTGATGTTCACCCAGACGATGTGGTCGTTTCGGAGATGGTTCTGTACGTTTTCTACGTCGTCGAATTCTTTCAGCGTTTCTGCTCTGACCACTACTTTTCTTTCTCGTTCGGATACTTCCGCGTCAAGTTCCACTAATTCGTCTTCTATTACTTCGCCGTCATCAGAATCTTCGCCTTCTTTCTTGAGAAACCCCAGTGCCATAGATTTGATTACCTCTTAGTTAATAAGCACCAACTGATTTTTTTATAGCTTACCGCAGGGCAGGTCGGGAAAGGAGTAAGATAGGGGGATGTAGAAATGAACGGGAGGGAAAATGTTGAGGTGATCAGTCCAGGCTTTCAACTTTGGACGCCAGGTTCCAGATCTCTGTCCTGGTGTGCTGCCTGATGTTAGGATCGTTGCTTATCTTGTCCAGGATGGAGGAAGCCGAGTTAACACGGATAGAAAGATCCTTGTCATCGTCTTCAAGTTCCTGAGCTGCTTCCTCAAGCATCTCGGAGACGTTGGACGGCACTGCGTCTTTCTCTGCCTGATCACGCATTCTCTGAACTACTGAAGGTACTGAACTCATGGAGCATTCACCTTTTACTCCATGCTCTGGGAGAACTGGCTCTGGCTTTCTTTTATCTTGTCTTCAAGCTGTCCTTCCTTCTTCTCAAGGCCTTCCATTCTTACATTCAGGTCTTCCTTTCTCTCCTCAAGTTCGTCCTCGAGTTCTTCTCTTTCACGTGCAACCATGATCTCGCCTACCTGCCTGAAGACTTCGTCGCCCTCAGTCTTATCCAGCTCATTCAATGCTTTCTTGATGCCCTGGAGCTCTGTCTCTGTCTGCTCCTTCTGCTGGGCGATCTCCTGCATCTGCTGCTGGTTTTGCTGCATCTGCATCATAAGCTGCTGCGCATCCTGCTGCTCTTCTTCTGACATAAATTATTCACCTCTAGTATAGTTTACGTGCCAAAGTCGTCAACCTGAAGACTGTATCCGTACACCCTCTCAATGGGCCAAGGCCTTCAGTAACGACCTCGATCCTGACTTTGTCCTTCATGGCCTCGAATTCGTACTGAACTGTGTCGTCCGAACTCAGTGAAGGCCTCAAAATTTCGATCAGTTCTTGAGACCTTTCAGCTTCTATCTCTACCGCCGTGTTCATACTGCTTCTACGGTGTCGGGGTCGTCAGGCCTCGTCTTGAGGAGGACTCTGTGACTGCATTTAGGACAGATAACTTTCTCCTCTACAGGGTCGATCTCCACTACTTCCTCGCAGTTGACGCATACGTAACTCATGTTTTCTAGGCCTCGATCTCTTCTTTGGCTTCTTCAAGCTCTTCGAGCTCTTCCTCGCCGAGTTCAAGGGCTTTTTTCATCTGTTCCTTTGCGCCTGTGTCCATGTCGTAGGCTCCGCCTGCGGTCTTCTGTCCGCATTTTCTGCATTCCCAGATTCCTGCTGCGTTTCTCTCTACTTTTCCTGATCCGCATTCCGGGCATTCTACATCTTCAGTGTCTTCTGCTTCGTCTACGTTCTTTCTGATCCTGCTTCCGTACCTGGAGCCGAATCTTTTCGCTGACTTGTTGCTACGTGGCATTTTTTATTCACCTGTTTAGATTGTTTGTAAGAGGAATATGGAGGGGAAGATTTTTTATTCCCCTACCTCCTCTTCGACGATTTCACGGAGTTTTTCGATCTTCTCGTCCGCTTCCGTCATGATCTGGGAAAGCTCGTCGCTTGTGAAAGGCTCAGATTCTCCCTTCTGCATCGCGACAACGTTTCCATCCTTCTTCTTGGAAACTGTCAGGCGTGCGTCGAGAGCTTTCTCCTCTTCACCGGTTGTGTCCCAGAGAAGAGTGCTACCGATCTTCCGTCCTGTGACAGTGATCGGTTCGCACTGGAGTTCGATGTCCTTCCACTTCTCATCCCTGTTCAGTTCTCCTGCTTCCTCATCGTAGGCAGGCAGGTAACCGGACTTCAGTGCTGCCATAGCGGCAAGACTTGAAGCATCGATCAGGTTACCGTCGTCGTTGAGAACGTGGATGTCGATGAAGACAGTGTAAACCTTCTCTCCCGGTTCCATACAGAGATCGTTCAGGTCGATAGCTTCCGCTTCCCTGATGCCTCTGTCAACAACTCTTGCAAGCTCTACGCCTGCTTCCTGTGGAGGGCCTGACTCGTACTCACGCTTTGCCATAGGTGCGAGCTCTGCGTTCGTAACGATCGTTCCCTTCTCAGGCCTGTCGCTGTAAGGCTCCTCGATCTCGATGGAGAGGCCTACAAGGACCTTTGTATCTCCAATCTGGACGAGTGCGGAACCTTCAGATGTTTCATGGATGTAACCGGTCTCGACTTCGATATCTCTGAAACTGTCAAAGTCTCTGCCGTCTAGTCTTTCTCCTCCTTCCGCCATTTCGCGGATTGTTTTCTGGTTGAGTTTCATTCGAAATCACCTCCGGTGATTTCTGCATGTCCAGAAAATCTTTGATTTTCGAACATTATTCGTCACCTCCTCTGAGTGCTTCGTATTTTTCAAGCATTGCTTCCTGCTGCATCTCGTGGAGCTGCATACATCCGTCCTTTGCGAGTTCGACGCAGTCCTCTACCTGTTCCTGGGTTAGGTCTCCGTCCATCTGGAGAAGGGTGATCTCGTCTCCCCTGCTTTCTCCATCCTCGCTGTAGTTGATCAAAGCGATCGGGATGTCTGCATTTCCTTCCTTGTCCTCTTTACCGTTGACGTCGAGGACAGGCGTATCATCGACAACTCCTGCTGCACAGGCTGAAACCATTCCCTTCATAGGGATGCCGGCGTCAGCAAGTGCGAGAGCAGCTGCCGTGATGCCTGTAACTCTTGTTCCTCCGTCGGATTCGACTACCTCCATTGAGATGTCGATTCCAGCGGTAGGAAAACGCTCCAGCTCGATAGCTGGTTCAAGAGCCTTCTTTGCTACAAGGCCTATCTCCTTCGCCCTCCTGTTAGGGCCTGGACTCATGCGGTCGTCCACGGAGAAAGGCGCCATGTTGTAACGCATCTTGATAACTGCTCTGTCGGATTCCTGAAGGTGCTTAGGGTGTAGCTCCTGAGGTCCGAAGACTGAAGCAACAACCCTCGTGTTGCCGCATTCGACCATCGCGGAACCATCCGCTTCATTCAGCACGTCAACTTCCATGCTGATCTCTCTCAGTTCGTTCTTCTCTCTTCCGTCTACACGTTTTCCTTCGTCGTCAAACCATTCGATATCTTTATCTGAACTTGTCATTTATTCATCACCCTCGATCTTTTCGAGTTCTGCGTCAAGCCATTCAGCCATCTTCTCGGTAAGGCCTTCTGTATGGGCCTCGCGCTCGACTTTCTTGACAGCTCTCGCTGCAAGATTGGCTTTATCGCCTGAAATCCAGGCCTGTCCGTTCTGTCCAACGATGATGTTGCAGCTGGTCTTCTCGTTGATCTGCTTGACCATTGTTCCCTTCTTACCGATTACACGGGGAACCTTCGAAGGCGCGATCTCGATAATCCTTCCGCCTTCAAGCTTCCTGCATCTCTTGTCGGTCATCGTAAGATCGACATCCATACCTTCTGTGACTGACTTGACCTTGATGACGACAGCATCTCCAACTTCGTAGAAATCAGTTAGATCGTCCTCGTCAAGATCGACGTACTCGTCCGTAGCGTCGGCGATGTTCAAACTTCCCTCGTAAGCGGAGTTGAACTCGACGCTCCAGCGAGAGTAACTGACCCTCGTGATCTCGCCGATAATCGTATCGCCCTCGCTAGGCATGTAACGGCCGGACATAGGCCTTACCTCGACTTCCTGTCCATGGTAATGGACAGTGCCCAGGTACTCTGAATAGATTTTATTATTTTCTTCGTAAGCACCAGAAGTCGCAGACAAAGCATCTGCATCGCTTATTACATCTCCTGGAGTTACAAGGTCATCTTCTTCTTTCACACGTGACATAAATTGTATTACCTCAAACTTCGTTCAAACTAGAAAATAGTTCTTTGTATACAGTAAACCGGACGAAAACTTTTTATATTCGCCTCAACGCCCACTGCAGATACAGCACTCGAAAATCTGAGATTTTCTTTGTTCCCAGAAAAAATCTTCTAGGCCTCGGTAACCTCTGACTCGCCGCCGGTTATCTCCTGGATCTTCTCCATCAGTTCTGTAAGGACTCCAGCGGGGACCTTGATCTTCGCGAAGAAGTACTCGTTGCCCCACTGCTCCTCCAGGACTTCAGCGGTCTGCTGTATAGTATCATAGGCCTTCCCCGCCTTGTCGTTCGGTATCTTTATAGCGACCTGCTTCTCGTCAAGTGAGACAGGGATTATAGGCCTTATCGCGTCGATGGCCTCGTCGAACTGCTCCTCAACGTCCTTCATGGCGTCGGCGTTGAAGCCTGCTTCCTCAAGAGCGTTCTCAACTCTCTGTGGTGGGTGTGGGTTCCCTGTCTTCGGGTCCTGTGCTCTTCTGGCGATCATGCTTACGATCTGCTTATGCTTCTCCTCGCGCATCTGCTTCTTCTGCTCGGTGGTCAACTGCATGTCTCCTTTCTCGAAGATCTCCTCTGCGGCCTTCATGATCTGCCGTGTACCGAAATCCTCTTCAAGATCCTCCGCAGAAGCACGTTTTCCCTCTCCGGCGTCTTCAAACACTTCCTGGACGAAGAGAAGTCTCTGAATATCATGATCCTTGGCTTCAAGCTTCGCCTCCTTGGCCAACTCCGGCTCTACAAGTATCTCGTATCCCTGGTACCGGACCTTGATCGCATCAGAAGTATCCATAACCAAATAGGAGGCCTTTTTCTTTAAACCTGTTTTCCTAGTCCCGATGTATATACCTGTCCTCGCCACCGAAGTAATTGCTCGGCAACCGGTAATAAAGCGGGTTCTCCGGTCCGTAGACAACAGCGTCCAGTATCAGGAATGCACCTGTCATCAGGACTGTGGCCGTGATTCCCGCGGCCAGAGAGACCAGGTAGTTCAGATGCGGAAGCCCCAGGAAATCCGGCACCCTGGAAAAAGCAAGGACTACGAAGCCTAGCATTATCATCTGGAAAGAAACCCGGACATCAAGGGCCTTGAAGCTGAGACGTGCGTAACTCTTCTGCTTCTCCCGCACTATCTGAAGTATGAAAAGACCTGAAAGCAGGATAAGAGGGAGGGTCATGTACGCCCCGATCATCGTCGCCAAGGCCTTCCACCTCCGGCCAGCCCGTTCAACAGGAAGAAAAACAGCATGTAAAGCAGCAACGCAGTGTCAAAGGCGTAACCTCTCAAAACCTGTTTTCCAAGGCCTGTCAGGACTGTTCCCGTGAAGACCGCTAGCGAGCCCAGGAATGCAAGGCCGAAGACCAGCGTGGTCTTCTCCTTGTTCAGCTTCAGGAAAGTAGTGGACCGGTACTCGTTCCCGACCCAACCCTCCTGGAACTCCCAGACAAGGTAGGCCGTGAACAAAAGGCCTAGAGTCACGAAAGCGTCTTCAATCATTAATTAATGAAATAAAAGTAGAGAAATATGAAAGCTTTGGAAAGAAAAAGGCCTTTCCTATAGGTCGACGTCAAGCTCTTCCAGTTCCTCGGGAGTTACACGCTGGAAAAGCGATTCCTCGTCGACGGTCGACATCTCAACGTTCTCCGTCTCGATATCGTCCTCACCTTCCTTCAAAGCCCTCACAGCAAGCTCCATGGCCTCTTCCACGGAAAGATCCTCGCTCCAGTTCTCCTCAAGGTACTCATCCGCGTCTTCACCGCCCTTACCGATCGCGATAGCGTTCCACTCGGAAAGCGTACCGGAAGGATCAGTATGGTAAACCTTGGTCTCACCGTCCTTCACACCGCCGGAGATCGTGGAAAGACCGTAAGGCCTTACACCTCCGTACTGCGTGAACTGCTGGCAACGGTCGGCGATAAATTTCGCAAGCACAGAAGTCGGGATGTCCTCATCGTAAGTCATCACATGCTTCTGCGCCTCGTTCCTCGCCTCTTCCACGAGCGTTCTTCCGTCGGCTACGAGGCCTGAGGTCGCGACCCCGATATGCTCGTCGATCTTGAACACTTTCTCAGGATTCCTGACCTGAAGATCAGGGATATTCCTCGTCGCCGCTAACACGACACCGTCCTCGTAGACAATGCCGAGAGCTGTAGCACCTTTTTTAACTGCTTCTTTAGCGTACTCGACCTGGAACAGACGTCCATCAGGAGAGAAAATCGTCGCTCCACGGTCGTACTGCTGCTGTTGCTGATTAGTCATCTGCATAATTTAATTGAGCCTCCGTTCGTTTATACAAAAGAAAGGCCTTGGAAAGCTTAAAAGGGTTACAGAACTTACCTAACATAATGCGGTTCGATCTCCACACCCACACAACATACAGCGACGGCAGCCTCATGTACCTGATGACCCGCGCTGCACAACAGCAAGGCCTCAACGAAATAGGTTTTGCAGACCACTGCAACGTATCAAACCGCGAAACGATGAAACAGACCAAGTACAGGAATGGATTCAACCTCGACCAGACATACAAACGCAGAAGAAAAGCAATCCAGAAAATCAGGGAAGAATACGACATCAAAATTTATGACGCGGTGGAAATGGACTACGAACCGCAAGACGGAAAACGAATAAAGGCCTTCCTGGAAAAAGCAGAGTTCGACTACTCCCTCGGAAGCATACACTACCTCGACAACGTCAACGTCCACGTAAAAAGCCACTTCAAAAACAAGACGAAGAAAACAAAACGAAAACTCGTCCAGAAATACTTCAAAAAACTGGAGAAAATGATACGCACCGAACAGTTCGACATAGTCTCCCACATCGACGTATACAAAAGAAACCCCGCACTACAGGGCTACGCAGACACTGAAAACTACGAAAAAATAGCAGAGGCCTTCAAAGACTCCAGAACAATCCCCGAAATCAACGCAGGAAGAGCACTCAGAGGCCTAGAAGAACTACACCCAACAAAAGAATTCCGGGAAATCCTAATCGAAAAAGGAGTCGAATTCACAGTCGGAACAGACAGCCACAAACCCCAGGACATACAAAAACTAAACAAGCACCTCAACCAGAAACTCCAGGAACTCGACATAACACCAGTAAAGCCTCACAACCTCCGCAACTGAAAAGAAAGCCTTTTTCAAAATACACCTTCAAACCCAATTAACGTAGGATGAAAAGGCCTAGCGCCTTAGACCAACTGGTTACGCTCAGGTCGGCACGCAAGGCATGGTTCAACTGAACCATGCATTCAGATGATCAAGCTCGAAACTCCTCAGGAGTTTCTGGCAATCAGAAACTCCAAAGAATTTCGGGCTCTCTACGTGAGTTTGTGGTCCACTAGCTCAGGGGTTAGAGCGCCGTCCTTATACGGACACCAGCACAGAAAAGCACTTGCCTGAAAAAAGGCCTGTGCCGGTCGCCTACTACTTCATCCGAAGATAGGCGGTGGTCCCGGGTTCGAATCCCGGGTGGACCA
>JBDGSM010000041.1:0-7687 GCA_042217545.1 Candidatus Nanohalobium sp.
TCTGTAGGCGGAGATCACTCCATAAGTTTCCCGGTGCTGAAGGCCTTGAAACAGAGGTTTCCTGATCTGAAGCTGGTGTGGCTGGACGCACATCTGGACCTGAAAAGGCCTGTTGACGGACATGTATCCCACGACGTGGTTGTCCGGGAACTGCTGAACTATGGTTTCTCCGAAGATGATATCGTTTTCATCGGGATTACCGAGGTAGATCACGACGAGAAGGATTTCCTGAAGGACCACGAATTCAGGATATACCGCTCCGGAGATGTATTATTATCCGAAGCTCTGGAAAAGGAACGGTTCGAAGACCCGACCTATCTGAGCGTTGACATCGATGCCCTCACGGCGGAGGAAGCTCCTGGAACTGGCTACAGGGATGGATCCCTGAGCTCTGAGCAGGTCCTGGAGGTAATCGAATCAGTGAACCCGGATCACGGAGATATCGTGGAGGTCGCGCCTTCACTGGACAGAAACAGGAGGACAGTGGGAAATGCCCGGAAGATACTGAAAAAGCTGCTGGAGAGCGTGAAAAAATGAAGCACAGACTCGGAGAAAAGTTCGAGGCCCTGAAACAGTTCACCGCCAGAAACAAGGCCTTAACAGCTTACTGGCTGCTTTTCACCGGGATCCTGCTGTTCCAGCATACGCAGGGCTGGAACTGGGACTTCCTGGTCTACCTGATGAACGGGGAGTACCTCTTCCATTCTGGCTTTTTCATGGAATGGCTGAGGCCTCCGCTCGCACCTTTTTTGATGGGTCTGCTGCAGTTCGTGTTCTCCAGGACGGTTACAGGCTACGTCTACATCCTGTTTTCGTCAGCAGTCTTCCTGTACGCAGTGAAAAAGCTCTCGGATGCTGAAGGCCTTGATACACTCGCAATGACTGTTTTCGTATCCGCGCCAGCCTTCATATCCTTCGCTACAAGAGAAGGTACTGAGCTGCTTGCGCTTGCCTTACTGATGCTATTCCTCGCCGACCTTGAGAAGCCCAGAACAGGCATCTGGCTGGGCCTTTCAGTACTGACCCGCTGGACGCAAGGCCTAATGCTTCCCCTGATCCTGCTCCAGAAGGATGCCAGGAAGATAGTGAAGACAGGCCTTCTCTTTGGCTCAGTGTTTGTCCCCTGGATGATCTACAGCTACATGGTCGTAGGTGATCCACTGGCGTCTCCAGTAAGCTTTGTTACCTTGAACCTCCTGCTCGGCAAACTGACTACGCCGCCCCAGTTGATCCACTTCCTGGAAATAACCCTTCCCTCTCTGACAGTTCTCCTCCTAGCCTACAGAGAGGACGTAAGATCCAGGCTAAAGGCCTCAGTTCTGGAAGACAGGACTTCATGGGCCATGATCTATATAGCAGCGGGAACAGCTTTCGTCTACTTCGCAAGCCAGATAACACATCTCAGATACCTCTTCCAGCTGACCCTGCCGGTCGCATACTTCGCAGCAAAGGCCTGGAACGAGGTAGACCATCAAAAACTTATCTACATCTTTATAGCGGCGAACCTGCTCCTGGGATTCCAGGCCTCACTTAACAAAGGTTATGAAAGCCCGAACCCCTACCAGAGAGCTGCAAAGAACATAAACTGCATGGTAGAATCTGATTCCTGGGTTCCACTGGACTACGCAGGCCTCAACGCAGAATCACCAGTCGATGACAATACCACCGTGGAAAGACTGAGGAACGGGTGGCGGGTACTGGACTTCACAGGGGGCGTGATCGACAGCGAGAAGGAGAGGCAGGTAGCTGACCTGCTGAGAGATAAGGGAGCCTACAGAGTTTACGGCATCGAGGGACGGTGTGCCGAGCCGGTCAACTCGAACACAACCAGGATAGACGAGTACAACACCGCACACGACACGGACTACAAGGAGACGGAGTTCATGATAGATCTTGTCCTGAGGAAGATCAGCTGAGACGCTCCCTCAGGACCTCCATGGCTTCAGAGGCCTCATCGTCCTCCACCACCAGATGAGTGTCCTCTCTGCAGGAGATCAGCTGATCGACGTTGATGCCCTCCGCCGCAAGCGATGAAAGGATGAACTCGACGACGCCCGGCGTACTCTCAAGGACTTCAGGACTCTCCAGCGATATCAGGGCCTTATCACCTTCACCGACCACTGAAGTGCAGCCGCTGGCAGTCTCCGAGGAAACTATACTGTCCTCCACCTCCTGCTTCACAACTCCCACGCCAGGCCTGACCTTCATCGATGTCTCACCAAGCACTTCCTCCACCTTGCTCCTCCTCTCCTCCCGCTGACTTGAGATATGATCCTCGTAACGTGAGACCGCCATCTTCACAGCATCAAACGACTCAAGGCCTTCCTCTTCACATATTTTTCGGGCCAGAGCACTGTAATTCACGATTCCCTCAGCCAATGCCTCCTTCAGGTAAGGCCTCTTGCTGATGTAGAGTTCGACTTTTGCCGCGGACGACATACCCCATTGTTTCATGTGGAACATTTTTGTATCCTTTGTCACATCTGTCCGGTTCAGGGTTTAAACAGTCGCCCGGGAACAATTGCTCACGTGAATCACAATGCAACTTGGAATTAAAGGTGGATACGAAAGACTCTATCGACTATCTTGCAAAACCCTCTAACATCGACACAGTCGTTCTTCTCTACTCAGGCGGATTAGATACTTCCTGCATGGTAAAATACATCCAGGAGGAATACAAGGCCGAGGTAGTAACTCTCACATTGGATCTGGGCCAGCCCGGGGTGGATCTCGAAGCCACGAAGGAAAAAGCCCTGGAGATCGGTGCTGAAGAAGCCTTTGTAGTTGACGCCAAGGAAGAGTTCGCCGAAAACTTCATCTCGAAAGGGATCAAGGCGAACGGCATGTACCAGGGCGAGTACCCGCTTTCAACCGCGATCGCCCGGTACCTGGTATGTGAGAAAGCAGTGGAGATAGCTGAAGAAGTCGAAGCCGACGCTATAGCACACGGAGCGACCGGTAAAGGCAACGACCAGGTTCGTTTCGAATCAGGGATTCTCTCGCTTGATCCCGACATCAAGCTTCTGGCTCCTGTGCGTGAATGGAGCATGACCCGTGACAAAGAGCTGGAGTACGCGAAAAAGCATGACATCCCTGTTGAGGCCTCGGAGGACTCTCCTTACTCGACAGATGAGAACCTGTGGGGTAAGAGCTCGGAGTGCGGACCCCTGGAAGATCCGGATACCGAGCCGCCGGAAGACGTGTTCGAATTCGTGACTTATCCCGAGAACGCGCCAGAAGAACCGGAATACGTAGAAGTTGAATTCGAGACAGGTGTTCCCAAGGCCTTGAACGGCGAGAAACTTCCGCTTCACGAACTTATTGAAGAGCTGAACTCTCTGGCCGGGAAGCACGGTGTCGGGATCATAGACATGATGGAGGACCGTGTCGTAGGCCTGAAATCGCGCGAAGTCTACGAATGTCCCGCAGCAATAACGCTGATCGAGGCACACAAGGAGCTGGAGAAGTTTGTCTCGACCAGGCACGAGAACCATTTCAAGGCCTCAGTGGATCAGAAATGGGCCGAGTACGCCTACAACGGATTATGGTTTGACCCGGTGATGGATCACCTAGATGAATTTATCGAATCGATGAACAAAAACGTCTCGGGGACAGTCGAGCTGAAGTTGTACAAAGGCTCTGTACAGATAACCGGCCGTGAATCAGAAAAAGCTCTGTACGATCACGATCTGGCGAGCTACGAGGAAGGAGAGACCTTTAACCAGGAGGCAAGCCCGGGATTCATCCAGCTCCACAGTCTTCAGACCAAACTCAGCAACGAGATCAAAAAAGAAAATGAAGGCGGCCTAGAATGACATTATGGGGCCCGGATCCTTCCTCTTCTTCCCTCACACAGCAGTACACGGAAGAAGAAAAAGAGCTGGAGCAGAAACTCCTGCCTTACGATATCCTGGGAAACCTGGCGCACGTGAGGATGCTGGAAAAGCAGGGATACCTCGAGAAAGAGGAACTGGAAGAAGTAGAGAAGGTCCTGAAGAAAATTTACGAGAAAAAACCAGAAGTTGAGGCTGAAGACGTCCATACATTTGTTGAAGAAAAAGTCACGGCCGAGACCAGCGCCGGCAAGAAGATGCATACAGGACGCTCCCGCAACGACCAGGTAGTGCTCGATACACGTCTTTTCATGAAGGATGCGAGTATAGAGGTCGCGGAGAAAGGCCTTGAACTTGTGAAGGCTCTGGAAAAATTTGGGGAAGAGGAAAATACCCTGATCCCAGGTTACACGCATCAGCAGCAGGCGATGCCGTCCTCAACCGGTTTATGGGCCTCGAGCTTCGCCGACTCGCTGGTTGACGACCTGAAGCTGTTGAAATCGACTTATGAGATATTAGATCAGAATCCGCTGGGAGCAGCGGCCGGCTACGGTACTTCGCTGGATATCGACCGCGAGTATACTGCGGAGCTCCTGGGATTTTCCTCGGTGCAGGAAAACAGTCTTTACTGCGTTAACCGTGGGAAACCGGAGCTGATGCTTCTACAGATTTTGAACCAGGTGATGATGGACATAGGAAAGATGAGCGAGGATATCATCAACTTCAGCGAGGACCAGGAGATCTTCCAGATCCCTGAAGAATTCACCACAGGTTCAAGCATCATGCCGCAGAAGGAAAACCCGGATATACTTGAGATTGCGCGTGGGAAAAGCGAGGAAGTCAATGCGCACCAGCAGGCCTTGTTTGGCGTGATCTCGAAGCTGCCTTCCGGTTACAACCGTGATACGCAGCTGACAAAGAAGCACCTGTTTGAAACTGTCGAAAGCGTGATCGAGACCTTTGAGATCCTTAAGAATCTGGTTTCAGGCCTCGGGGTTTCGGAGAATTTCGAGTTGAAGGACGAGGTCTTTGCCGCGTACACGGCGAACCAGATGGCGGAGAACGGAGCTGCGTTCCGTGAGGCCCATCACGAGGTTAAGGAGAACGAGGAGTACGTGAAAAATCAGGAGTTGAAGCAGCCGCGGAATCAGGGGTATGAAGGCCTTGAAAGCTTCTGGCAAGATGAGAAGGAAAGTTTCCATGAGGTCAAGGCCTCGCTGCTCGGCAACAGTTTTGAAACTTCACGGGAATAGAAAGTTATGAAGCAGATCAAAAAGCAGCTGGCGGAGGAACTTTCGGAAAAACTCGGTGTAGAAGTCTCAGTTCAGGACATCGAGAGGCCTGAGCCTGAGCACGGAGACTTCGCATATCCCGTGATGAAGGCTGCAAGCGAGCTGGGTGAGAACCCGCGGAAACTAGCCGAGGAAGTCTCGGAAGAGCTTGAAGGCCTTGATTTCGTGAGCTCTGTCGATGTGGCCGGTCCGGGCTACCTGAACTTTCATCTTGTCAAGGAGGAGTTCGCTGAGACTGTCTTCAATACCTTTGAAGAGGAACGCTTCGGTCTTGCAGCAGGCGATGAGAAAGTTTTAGTTGAATTTTCGGCTCCGAACCTGGCGAAGCCTATGCATATCGGGCATGTCCGGAACAACTGTCTGGGCGACTCGTTGCAGCGGATCTTCCGTTTCCTGGACTACGACGTGACCTCGGAGAACTACATCGGTGACTGGGGTACGAAGCACGGCCAGGTGATCTACGCCTTCAAGAAATGGGGCTCACAGGAGGAGTTCGACGAAAACCCTATGGAGCACATGTATCACCTCTACGTCAAGCTGCACGACGAAGCCAACGAGGAAGATCAGGAGAAGGCGCGTGAATGGAGCAAGAAGATCGAAGACGGCGATGAGGAGGCTGTAGAGCTGTGGAAGATGTTCCGGGAGGCGACTATCGAGCACAACGAGAAAGAGTACGAGAGGATGGGTATCAAGTTTGACCGCGTGACGGGAGAGTCTGTTGTAGCCGAGGACGCGAGCGAAATAATTGAAGAAGGCCTGGAGAAAGGCATCTTCAAGCAAGACGACGATGGATCAGTCTATGTGGATTTCGAGGGCGATAAGTATCCGAACACCGTTGTGAAGCGTGACGATGGATCCACACTGTATATCTCACGTGACGTGGCGAACATCCGGAAGCGTGAACAGGAGGGATTCGACCTGAACATGTACGTTGTAGCGTCTGAACAGGACCTGCATTTCCAGCAGCTGTTTGAGATAGCGAAAGAGTTCGGCTACACAGATATACGCAACGAGCACATCTCCTACGGCATGTTACATCTCCAGGAAGGATCGATGTCGAGCAGCAAAGGCAATATCATCCGGCTGAGCGAGATGATGGACAAGGCCCGGGATAAAGCGGCTGAAGTCGAGTCACGCGATGTTTCAAATGCGGAGGCTGTAGGCCTCGGCGCGATAAAGTATGCGAACCTTTCTGTGTCACGTCCGAAGGATATCGAGTTTGACTGGGATGAGGTTCTGGACTTTGAAGGTGATTCAGGGCCTTACCTGCAGTACACGAATGTACGTGCTAAGAGCATTCTACGTGAGGCTGATAGAGAAGGTGAACTTGTCGGCGAACTCGGCGAGGAGGAGTACAGGCTTGTTCAGAAGCTTTCCGAGTTCCCCGAGGCTGTTGAGCGTGCTGCTGATCAGCGTGAGCCGGCGAAGATCGCGAACTATCTTTCCGAACTTTGTGAGGAGTTCAACAGTTTCTACCACAGCTGTCAGGTGATTGGTGTCGAGGAAGATGTGGAGAAGCGGCGTCTGAAGCTGGTCGAGGAGTTCGTGAAGGTTTCGGATCAGGGTCTTGAGCTGCTGGGTATCGAGTCGCTGGAAGAGATGTAAGAAGAGCTTTCAGTCTTCCAGGAATCTGTTTATTTCTTCTTCGAAGGTTTCCGGCTTGATATTAATTCCTTTTTCCCTGTAGATCTGGCCGTTGGGTGCTTCAAGTTTCCATACATAGTCTGGTTTCTCCACCCTGTAGTCGGTATTGTCTAGAAGTGAAAGAAATTTCTCTTGTGCTTTTCTGAAAAGGTTTTCGTCGTTCTCGTAGAGAACTGCCTTCCATCCATAGTTCAGATGCCGTTCCCTGTATTTTCTGGTTTTTATGGGTTCTACCCTTGTTTCTGCCCAGTTCATTTCCTGGACAAGCTCCTCTACTTCTTCCTGGTAGGGAAAGGTTGTCTCCGGACGTGAAAGCTCTACAGACATATCTCAGGTAGCGTTTGGGAGTCTATTGTTAAACCTATTTTTACTGGCAACTGTTCCAAAGGTTACCCATTAAAAAGACAATCCTCAAACAGTTGATTGTACGAGGTTCAAAGAATGGGGGAGGAAGACAACCACTGGATAATCGAGATCTACAACGACGAAACCGCCAACGTCTCCATCATGAGCGAGGAGGAAGCCAAAGCAGTCAAGGATATGAACGAGGACTTCGAGGACTGGCAGAAAGCACCTGTATCAGAAGCGGACGAAGAAGAGATGATTGAAAGAGCAGAGGATCACGGCTACGAACACGATCCGTGGTAATTATACAAGAGCCTCGGTAATTTCCTGTGCGTACTGCATTCCTTCAAAGACTTCGTCAGAATTTTCTATTGTGAACTCGGTAAGTTCGCTGTAAGTATCAGAGTCTATAGCTTGACCAGGTATATAATCACCGAACTCGAAGTTCTCCGCGTATTTCAATCCTGCATAACCGGATCCTGCAAGCGCCAGGCCTGTAACTGTAATGCCGCCTCCTATAACCTTCAGCCAGTATTTCGTGTCGTCGCTTAGTTCATACCAGCTATCATCGTC
>JBDGSM010000042.1:0-7276 GCA_042217545.1 Candidatus Nanohalobium sp.
AAACCTGCCTTCAGAGCACCGTACTCATCAACAACTTTTTCAACCCAGTCAGCCCTGGAAGACTTCGAAGGAGCGACCAGTATACCGTTCTCCTCCAGTACCTGCCTGTTATCAGTATAAGGCCTCGCAGAAAAATTCAGGTCCGAGACCTGTTCAACCACGTCGTTCATCTTCTTCACAGATCCATGAGCGATCAGAGGCCTGTCAGAAAAGCTTTCGACTATATGCTGGATCTTCTGCGCCTTACCCAGGGAGTAACCGAACAGGATCAACGGCGAATCAGAGTTCTCCTCGATCCAGGCCCTTATATTTGCCTCGACCTGTTCCTGCGGCGGAAACCTGTAACTCGGTATCCCATAAGTCGTCTCCATCACGAGAACGTCAGCTTTGGGAGGCCTGAAACCATCCAGGTAAGCACGATCCCTCATCGAGGCATCGCCGGTGTACAGGACAGTTTCACCGTTCATCTCGAACTTTACAGCGGAAGAGCCGAGTATATGTCCCGAGTTCAGTAGTTCAAGGCCTTCCTCGCTTGTACGGTAGTTGAACTCTTCGTCCAGACGGGCCTGGAACAACTTGCCGGTCTCCCTGCTGCAGACGACCTCGTTGCTCGAGTCCTGGTGCATGTGGTCGAAATGCGCGTGTGTCACCACGTTTACGTCGCCGGAGGCCTTCCTGCTGTCCGCCACTACTTCTCCACCGTTGAAGTGGATGCCGTCCTTCTCCTTTATCACGTGAAAAAGTTAGGCCTCAAAGGTTTTGTAGCGAACGTCCTCCGCCCGGTTGTATTTTAAAGAATTGACTCTACTAACCCTTTTACACCGGGGGCATGGTGTAACCTGGGATCATATCGGACTCCAGCAACTGGTTACGCTCAGTTCTGAGAGGGATGCCTTGCATGCCTCATTGCGTCCCCGAAGGCCTTTCGAGGCCTTCTAGATCAGAAGATTGCTGAGCAATCTTCGTAGAATCGAGCGTAACCAATTCCTGGAGTTATGAGAGAGGACAGCCCCTTCGGAGGCCTCCTCTTGATGATTAAAAACAAACGGATATGCGCCTATTTATTGGCGGCTATTGGAGATATCCGACGATCAGGGTTCAAATCCCTGTGCCCCCATTTTCTCTTGTCTTTCTGGATTATATCTGCCTTGAGTCTTTCTTGTTTAAAGTTTTCTGTCCATGGTAAGTTTCAGTGATTTTGTAGATATGTCTATGCAGCAGACGGTTCAGTATGGTTCCAGAGAGGAGATTGAGGATATTGTAGGTACTTATCTTCCTGGTGATTTCGAGGATTATGATTTGACTGTTCGTGGAGTGACTGACAGGAAGAGAGGATCTTCTGATCCTACTCAACAGGTTGTTACCTACGAGCTTGAAGATGATAGGGGCCGGGGAAGTCAGTTTACGATTACCTGGCAGGAAGGCGAGCGTCAGGACCTGGCGTTCAATGACGATCCTGTAGAATATCTCGAGCAGTGAATACGTTTCCTATTTCAGTTTTTCTTTATACGGAGTTCCGGAAAGTTGATAACAAGTTAAATAGAAGAAAAAGATTGTTGGGACTGGTCTCCCAGTCAGAAGAAATTTTTTAGACTTCTACCATGTCTACGGCCTTTGGGCCTCTGTCGCCTTCTTCCTGTTCGAACTCGACTTCGTCGCCTTCTTCGACGTTGATGTCTCCGTCCTGATCGTCTTTGTGGAAGAATACGTCATCATCCATCTCATCTGTCTCGATGAAGCCGTAATTCTTCTGATCGTGGAAGAACTTTACTGTACCTTTCAAAATAAAACACCTCCTTACATGAAAGGGTTTCACGGGAAGCTTTATAATACGACGCCAATATTCCATGAAAATTAGTTTTTCAGGCATCGACAAGTGATGACTGCCTTCCTTCAATTCGATCCCTGATATCTCTGCGGTCAAGGCCTAAGGGTGAGAGAATGCTTTCACAGGCCCTGACAAGCTCAGTCACGTAGAACTCCGTGTCGTAGGTTGAGGCCTCGAAGTCCAGCCTTACACGTTCCAGGGAGCTTTTCTCATCGTCTCTGACGACGTATCTTACTTTCTGGCCGGGCCTGACCTCGATACCGTGTTTCCTGTTCCTTTTCAGTGCGGCGACGGTTCTGTTCTCGACTTTGTAGGCCTCAACTGTTTTTGATGCAGTCTTCTCCACCACGAGTTCTTTGGCTTCGACTTCCCCTTCTTCGAGTTCGGATATGTTCTGTTCCAGGACTTCGATGACGTCCTCCACGCTTTTTTCCGGGTCGAATGCCTTTATCATCTGCATCTGCGCGTCTTGAATGAACTCTGGTTTGCTGCTCTGTTCTGTTTCTATGCCTGCGGTCTTGAAGCCTCCGTTTCTCTTTTTGCCGAAGTAGCGGTTGAGTGTGCCTACTTTTGCCTGTGAGTTGCTTCTGGGCAGGAATGCGACCCATTCGAAGTCGTGTTCGAACTCCAGGTCGATCCCTACTTCTTCGGAGATCTCTTTACAGATCCTGTGGATGTCCTCCGCGTCTTCTCTTTCTGAGACCCAGAGGCTGTCGACGATGCCGTGTTTTATCTCGTATCCAGATTTTTCCAGTTTTTCCTTCGCCTGTAGCATGATCTTCCGGTCGTAGGCGTTGATCGCCTGGTGGCATTTTATAGCTCCATAAGAGGCGTGTGCGTGTCCCATGTATCCGAAGCAGGAGACGAGCAGCCATTTTATAGCGTCGATACTGCCCTGCAGGTCTCTCCTTCTCTGGCCTCTTGCTTCCTTCACTTTTTCCTTGTAACTTGCCCTGTCGTTGACGAGAGGCCTCAGCACTTCTGAGATAAATCCTTCCTGTTCCTTGCAGATGGAGAAATCGAGGCCTGGTACTTCACTGTTGTCGCAGCACGAGCATGCTACTGTCTCCGGGCTGATCTTCCGGGTTATCATGATGTTCGGGTAGAGCGAGGCGAAATCCACCTCGCACACATCTTCATAAACGCCTGGCTCCGGCGAGAAGATGAATCCGCCTCTGTCCGCTTTATGCATGGTAGAAGCTTTCTTCGGTTTCTCTGGCTCCCAGTTCTTCCATGGTGTCAACGTGTTTTCCCTGTGGTAGGCCTTCCTGATCTCGATGGCTGTCAGCAGGTTCCCGATACTTCCCCATGCTAACTCCTGCATGGGTTTGTAACTTCGATGGACGAGGTCCCAGAGGCCTTCCATGGTTGCCTCTGAGAGGAGGAATGAGTTGCTTTCATCGATCACGACCCTACCTGGTACGTTGTAGCGGGCGTTCGAATGCACGGTCTTTCCATAACTTGAGACTGTGTTTCCGCCGGCCAGCTGCTGGACTTCATCCATCTTCCCCAGCGAGGCCTTGAAACCGTTTTCCGCAAGTTTTTCCTCCAGAAGCGGGAGTAGCTGGCCCCGGTTCACCTGGAGTATGCCCGGGTCCCTGGAAAGCTTCCGCGCCAGTGCCTCCAGTGCTTCTCCTTCCCTGGTGAATTTTTCCCCGTCGACTCTGAGGCCTGCAAGATTCTTTTGTGCGAGCTGTTTCCTGTGAAGCCCCAGTTTCAGTTTCTCCAGTTCTTCCTGTGTCGGATCAATTTTTTCCTGGAGACAGTACCGGAACTGTGGCGTTAGATCCACGTTGTAGAACCTGTACCTGCTCCTGGGAAATTTTTTCTTCGTCCTGTTCACGGTCTCCATAACTTTTCCCTGCAAGGTATCGACTCTGAGGACTCTTTCCTCCTGTTTTGAGGAAAGCGAGGTCTTCCAGTTCTCGAATCTCGAGGCAGTTACACCAGGCAGGTCATGGAGCCATGGCCTGAGTTCTCTGAGATCTCTTCTGGTGCCGGATATGTAAAAGTGAGGCATGTACTCCAGGTCTTTTTCAGGTATTTTCTCCCCGTTTTCCATTCTCCAGGTTATGGTTTTTCCGTTGATGAAGTCGACTTTGTAAGTCATGGTTCAGGCCTTGTAACGGGCCTTTATCTGGGTCTGGGGCGGGGTTCCATGAGTTCCGTGAGGTTTTTTGAAAGGTTATATTAATCGCCGGCAGGAAGTTTTTTGTATGCAGTTTTTGCTTCCGGGCACTGTGTTCCTGCTTGGTGTAAGCATCCTGGGGTCTATGTTCGGGGTTCTGTGTCTTGCGTTTTACTCCGAGATCGATGAGAATCCCAAGACTATCATGGCCAAGTTCAAGCTACATCCGGATAAGACTGTGATCGATTTCAGGTATATACTGTATGCTAATGCAAATATTACTTTGTTCCTGGCGGTTCTGGCGCTTGGAAATGCTTTAAACTCCAGTAGGCTTCTAAATATTTCTTACATCGCGATCATGACTTCAGCCCTCTTGATCGTTGATGTAGTGGCTTCGTGGGTGTTCAGGTACGCATGAGTGACTCGACCGTGACCTTTCTGTCGTTGATCGGCACCTTGACCTTTGGAATGACCACTTACCTGAACTACATGTTCTACAGGAGGCTTGAAGACGACAAGAAGACCACTATCGAGATGTTTCTCCTGAAGAGTGAGATAGAGAAGGCCCTGAAGATCCTGCTGGTTTCGATACTGGTGTTCGGCTTCTCAGGCCTTGTATCTATTATCGGTTCCAGGGTTGGAAGTCCGTTCCTTGCAGGTGCGATCGTCTTAGGCCTGGCAACGTTCTTCATCGCGTACATGATCTTCTTCATAACGCTGTATCTCTCAACACAGCCTCACAAGGACTTTCCGTATCTGAGGGAGGAGAAAGTGCAGGAGGGAAAAGGTCTGCGGGATGAAGAAAAAGATTTCGAGGACATTGACACCGGCGACCAGGATGAAAAAGGCGCTGAAGATGATAAGTAGGAACGTTTTTCAGTTCTCCAGGTCTTCAATTCTTTTCTCAAGCTTCTCTATCTTTCTCCTGTTGCCCAGTATCATGGAGAATAGGCCTGGAAGCCTTGGGTTGGAGTGGTTCAGATAACTTGCGGCGTGGGCAAAGCTGTGGGCATCTTCCTCCAGTCGATCGAAGTACTTCCTGTTTTCAGCCCTCAAGGCCTTTCTCAATGGTTTGAATGATTTCAGGAAGTTATCGAGATGCTTTCTGTATGTTGAGTTTGTTCTTCCCATGTTTCTCACCTCTCAGCTTGAGCCAGAGCGGTATCGTGGTCTGGACCGCTCCTTTTCCCGGGTAGGCCATCGTGGAAAAGCCCTGGGATTCAAAGCGCAGGCCCTCCACTGTCTCGTTGATCGACAGATTGTTTTCTGTGTAGAGGCCTGTCAGGTATTCAAGTTTTCCCTCCACGTTTCTCGAGTTCGAGATCAGGACTTTCAGGCCTTTCCTGGATGCGATTTCTCTCACGTTTTCAAGGGATTCTTCAAGCAGTTCCTCTGCTTCTTCACTGTTTATCTGGCCGTCCTCGTACAGTCCGTTCGCTGCGGGCAATGCCACGATCTCCGTCTTATCGTCGATATAGTTTTCAAGGCCTGTGCAGAGCTGGTGGTGCTGGAACGGTGTGAATGCTCTTCCGATCCTGACTTTCTCCAGTATCTCCGAGCTACCTGTGTCGCTGAGAGCGTAAGTGCTTGAATGGTTCTCCGAGTCGATCCAGACGCAGTTTCCTTCAGTGTTTGAAGCTACCAGCAACTGGAAGACAGGCCTATCCCCTGTGTAGTCGACCTGTGTGAGACCTTCCTCAAGCTTAGGCAGAGCGGATAGAATGGCTTTGAGGCCTTTTCTCTCCGGTTTTTCAGTTCTGGCTTTCATATACTCTTTCTTTCCCGGCATGTTTTTAACCGGTTTCAGGGCTTCTTCCGGAAGTTCCGGCACCCTTTAAGGTTTCGAGGTCCGAGTTTTTCTTCATGGGTATCGAGGTGGAGTGCTCCAGGATCGAGGAGATGGTTGATGTGAACCAGGTTTTGACTGCTAATCATCTGGTGACGGATCCTGAGGGCCTTTTCAGGAAGACGGAGGTGGATAGCAAGCCGACGCGGGAGATGATTTCAGGCCTCCAGCAGAGGTTTGAAAGCTTTGAGGTCTCCCGTGAGGAGGATTACTTCCGTGTCAGGAACCGTGGTGTCCTGGAGAGCCTTGTCGATACCAGGCTTCGGTACGAGTGCAGGAAGAACAGCGATCTGATCCATCTTGCAGCTTTCATCATGAAGGATCTGGCGGAGAATCAGGTTTTCGGCGACGGGAACAAGAGGACCGCGTATCTCGCAGGTACGATGTTCCTGGTGAAGTACCAGGTAGATGTTCTTGGAAGGCCTGAAGCGGTGATACCTGAGCTGAATGAGGAACTGGTGACTATACTTCAGGAGCTGGCGGTCGGAGATACAGGTGTAGATGAGTTAGAGAAATTTCTTTCACGTATCGAGAAAAAGATCTGAAACTTCTAGGCCTGGATCGTCTGCGTCTCAGCGTCCGGCTTCTTGACGTATTTCCTGTATATCTTCTTCAGCTTTCGGATATACCTGTTGCTGGATCTGTATTCCTCGCTTTTCTCCTCTCCAGCGAGTTTTTCAAGGCCTTCCCGGTTCATGTCGGTTATCTCGCCGATGAGGCCTATATCTTCTTCCTCAGGCTTGAAGTCTTCGTCTTTTGACATGGTCTATCCCAGGGTTCTGGTTTGTTCTTCCAACCGGGTTTTTTTATCTTTCCCCTTTCACCGGAAACGTGATTTGCGGCAATGAGGCCTTTTTACGGGGAAAAATTTTAGTTTTAAAAGGATTCTCGACTGTTTCCTTTCTATGCCAACGTGCGATATCTGTGGAGAGGAGTTTGATACTGAAAGAGGACTCCACATTCACGAGAGTCAGAAGCACGGGGACGAAGCAGATGCCCAGGAAGACAGCGCAGAGGAAGAGACAGCTGAAGAAGAATCTGGGACTGAAGAAGCTGAAACCGGCGAGGAGGAAGAAGTTGTTAGAGAGATCGAGGAAGAGACAGAAGGAGGCCTTCTTGGAGGATTCAGCCGTGAATCACTGGTCGTAGGCGGCGTCTTGATCGGAGTCGCCCTGGGACTGGCACTAGGCCTTTACCTAGCTAACTCTGGAAACCTGGGGGCTTCAAGCTTCACAGCGAATCCAGGGAATGTCAGGCAGAGCATCGAAAGCCTTCCTGGCGCGCAGCTTAACGTCACTTCGGTGACCCGCAGCAACGGTGTCTACCAGGTGAACGCTACAAGGCCTATGAGCTTTGGTAACAGGACGGTTGCAAGACAGCTTCAGCTCTATGTCAGCCCTGATGGAAAGATTCTATTCCTCAAGGGAACCAAGTTTGACAAGCTGAGAGCTCAGCTACAGGCCCAGAGACAGAG
>JBDGSM010000042.1:7376-11725 GCA_042217545.1 Candidatus Nanohalobium sp.
ACAGGCCCAGAGACAGAGCACTGGAAACCAGGCTGCCGGTAACACGACTCAGTAGAGTCCTCAAGCTTACGAATACTTCCCCCCCATTTTTCTTTTCCTTTTGACTTCGAGGTTACCTGTAGTTCACGATAATTCATTTATCCGTAGAGGCCTCATCAGGAAGTTAGGTGAGTTAAATTCTATGACAGATCACGGACTTGTTGAACTACCCTACGACTACGACGCGTTAACCCCTCATATCTCCAGGAAGGTGATGGAGTGGCACCATGATACGCACCACCAGGGCTACGTCAATGGCTGGAACTCCGCGGAGGAAGGCCTTGAAGAGCAGAGGGAGGAGGGAGATTTCTCCGATACAGGCAGTCTCCTGAACAGTTTCACGCACAACTTCTGCGGCAACATATTGCACGAGATCTTCTGGAACAACATGAGTCCGAACGGCGGTGGAAGGCCTGAGGACGAGCTTCTTGAACGTATCGAGGAGGACTTCGGTTCCTATGAGAACTGGAAGCAGGAGTTCGTGGAAGCGGCGAAGTCCGCTTCTGGCTGGGCCTTGCTGGTCTACGTTCCGTACAGCAACGAGCTTCACAACGTTGCGGTGGATAAGCATGACGATGGCGCTGTCTGGGGTGCTCATCCCATCCTTGCTGTGGATGTCTGGGAGCACAGTTACTACCATGACTACGGCCCAGAGAGAGGAGAGTTTATCGACGGTTTCTTCGAGCTTATCGACTGGAGCGACGTCGGAGAACGTTACCGGGATATAGCCGAAAAGTTCGAGTAGGGAAAAACTTTCTCCCTGTTCTTTTTTCCTTTACAGGTCCAGGAACTGTTTCTCCTTCACTCTGAATGGTAGCAGTTCCGGTGGAAGCTCCGTGTAGTGATGGGATTCAACGATACCTTTCAGGGCCTGACGCGCAATACCGTTAGCCGAGGATCCCTGGATCTCCCTGTATGATTCCACAAGCTTCAGGATTTCTTCTGCACCTATATCAGTCTTCAATTCGATATCTCTGCCATCTATCTCCACACAGTCTACATCTGAGGCCCTAGAGTAGGCTACTTCTCCCGTGATCTCATGGTTCTTTCTTATTATGGCTTTGAACGCTTCCTCATAGTCCGGCACATCTTTTGGTGCATCGCGGTCGTAGAAGACTCCTGCCATCATCAGTACTACTCCAAGGAGTGTTGCGACATCAGCTCCTACTAGCATCTGTACTGAAGAGGTGTTGTCATGCATAGGCCCTGCAATCAAGAGGAATACGAAGCTTATCGCCAGTAATAGGAACTTTGTCCTATCTCTACCCTCCTTTTTTCTTGCTCTCCAGACGAAGAGTGCTGTTCCTCCAAGTATCCAGTTCAGAACTGCAAGTATGCCGATCATAGGGCCTACAGGGCTTATGATGTGTAGAGCGGTTATACCTGAGGAAAGTACTTCTGGCTGAGGCCAGAGCTCTTGTCGTCCACTCTGGCTTCAGTATCCGGGTAGGTATCCTGGAATAGTAGGCGAAACTGGCATAGAGGAACATATGTCCGAAGATGTAGAACGCTCCCAGCTGGTAAGCGGAGAGGTGAAAGGATAGAAGGCCTGGAAGATCCATGATAATGAAGAAAAGTCCGAAATGGAAAAAGAACATTGAGAAATCCTCAAGAGTTGCTACCTCTTCTTTCTTGTAGGAATGCCAGCTTCTCCGGGCGCACGCCCAGCTTATAATCCCCATCAGTATCTAGGAGATGTAACTGAGTGGAAGCACGTGGTACAGTTATCGAACGCCTTTTATAATAACCCCGGAGGATATAAGCTCCAGGAAGGAAGGTCTTTACATGAGCGAGTACCAGCCCGGAGTATGCAACATAGGAAAGGCGGAGAAGAGGAAACGGTACGGATTAGGCCTTGGCAGCATGGCAGTATTCATCGCGCTCGGAGCCACAATACTCGCAGGACTGGTCTCGCCGATAGGCCTCATCTTCGCATTCATCGCAGCCATGACCGGGTTTGAAGGAATTTTACAGGGCTATTTAAGCTTCTGTGCGGGATTTGCCTCCCAGGGCATATACGATGTCTCGGAGAAAGGCGATGAAAGACATGATGTCGAGGACGATACCGCCAGAAAACAGGACAGGTTGAAAGCCCTCCAGATACATCTTTACTCGTTTACCGGCGCCCTGAGCTTTACAGCACTACTCTTCGTCGGCATGACACTTCTCTAAATCAGTACTTTGGATCTGCTCCAGTTAGATCGACGATTTCCTGGTCTATATTATCTCTTCTCTGTTTCCAGGCCTCGAAATCCTCACGGTCCTCGGGATAGGCCTCGTAATGCTGTCTGAGTTCTTCAGCGGGTCCTGTCACTTCGTAGACCTCCCTGAGAACTTCCAGAGTCCTTCTCTGTGTTGTGTCCAGATCGTCGAAAGTTCCCTTTCTCCATTGCTGGAAGTTCCTGGCGCCAAGGCCTCCCAGGACAGATGCCAGGTCTCTCCAGCTGTAGTCACCTGAGCTCCCCGAGACAGCATCCATAAGCGGATCGATCGGCAGTGTTGCAATTCCTCCGCGGAGCTCATCCATCTCGTAGGCACTTCCTGTAATATTGTAGACATCCTGCTTGGCAAGTTTAGCTCCTTCCCCGTGTTTGGAGAAGATGTAATGGTTGTGATCCCACATGTTTTCCTCGGAAACGTCCCCATCAAGTACTGCTTCGCCGCCTACCTCTCCAGCTGACCAGCCGGAGATCGCGGCACCGGTTATTCCTTTGCCTGTGGTTGGACTGACCATTCCGGCAGCGTCACCTACGGTGATAAAGCCTGGAGCGACAGCTGAGTCAAGAGGCCTTCTCAGTCCAAGGGCCGCACCAAGTTTGTCCTTCACTTCCGCACCCTGATACTCGGGCCTGTCCTGTATATCCTCTCTCAGCACCTCTACAAGCTTCATAGGCTCCTGGTTCATCTGGAATCCAAGGCCTACATTGATCTCGGTCTCACTTCTCGGGAAGTACCATAGGTAGCCGTACTCCTTGGTAGGCTTGACCACAAGTGCATCGCTGTAGTCCTCAACGCCTTCGAACTCGCTGAGAGGTTTCTGAAGCTCTATTATCTCTCTGTAAGCCGAGCCAAACTGCCGGTAGTTAACGTTAGTATCGAATGCTGTATCTCCTTCCAGGTCTTCAAAGTTTATCCAGTCCTGGACATCGGAAAGCGCCCCTGTAGCATCTATAACAAGGTCTGCGTTGTAGCTAACTGGTTCTCCATCCCTGACAGCTTCAACGCCCTCTACTTTACCGTCCTGGAGTACGTCGTTGACCACGGTATCGTAATGTATCTCTGCACCTGCATCCTCTGCTTCATCCAGAAGAGCTCTGCCCCAGGCCCAGCGATCCACGACGTTTCCAGGGTTGTCAGCAAAATCTATCTCCCTTTCAACACCGAGTTCCTCGTCAAGATAGAGGCCTCTCCTGATATTGTTGTCGGACTGCGCTCTCTCCGCCACGGATTCCATGTCGAAAGGTCCGGAAAACTCTTCCTCATTGGTCGGATCATGTATCGCATCACCGCAGGCGATATGTCCTGCTTCCTCTTCAGGTTTTCTCTCCAGTACTGCCACATCGAGGCCTTTATCGGCTGCTGCTCCGGCTGCAAAAGTTCCTGAGGTTCCTCCTCCGACAACGACGATATCATGATCTTCTTCAGGCATCTATGACGCCTCCCGTGCTTTGCTGGGGTCTCAGAAGATAAAAAAGTCTCCGCAGGTCATGGACCCCTCAAGTTTTTCTAAATTACCGTTGCATCCCATTATATGAGAACCGTAACAGTTATCGGCGGAGGAATCGCAGGCCTCCAGGCAGCAGTATTCACAGCAAAAGCGGGAGAAGACACGCTTGTACTTGACAACGGCCAGTCGCTGGTTGAGAACACTTCAAATATCCAGAACCTGATCGGCCATGACTCGGTATCAGGTCACGAACTTCTGAACAGTGGAGAGGAGAAGCTGGGCGAGTTCGGAGCAGAGAAGAAGGAAGAAACTGTGGAGAAGCTCGAAAGAACAGGCGAAGGCCTCAAAATTGTAACTGACGAGGAAGAGTACAGGTCCGAGTACGTCATAATCGCGTCCGCCGGCATACTTGACTACATAGAGATAGAGGAAGTCGAGTTCGAGGACGGCGTAGAAGGCGCAAACATGATGGAAAAACACATTGTTACCGACGAATCGAATAAAGCGGCGGAGAACGTTTACGCCGCAGGCCTTGCGAACAGCTGGGAGCACCAGACCTCTGTCTGCATCGGTGATGGAGCGAAGGCTGCCGTCAACCTATTAACAGATCTCAGAGGCGAACCTTTCGTCGACCACGACATGT
>JBDGSM010000042.1:11825-26034 GCA_042217545.1 Candidatus Nanohalobium sp.
GCCGTCAACCTATTAACAGATCTCAGAGGCGAACCTTTCGTCGACCACGACATGTGAGACCATGAAGTATGACGCCATGATCTTTGACTTTGACGGAGCTCTGCTTGACCCACGGATTCGACTGGGCAGACAACGCCAGGAAGGAGAAAGCCCGTGAACTGGGCTATAACAACGATCTCTTTGAACTGAGAGCGCTCTTCGAGGCAGAGAAATCTGCTGAAGCCATGAAACATTTCCTAGAAAGACATGAAATAGATGTAGAGGACCTGAAGACCTGGGAAAAACATGCAGAGCAGACAAAGATAGATCTGGTGAAGAAAGGAGATCTAGGCCTCTATCCAGATGCCAGGAAACTCCTGGAAAATCTTGACGTGCCGAAGGCCCTGGTCAGTAACGCTTATGGAGAGGCCACGGATCGGATCGTCAGACATATGGGCCTTGACACCGAGTTCGAGTTCTGGAAAGCACCTAGCCTCAATGATATAGAAACCTACGTCGAAAACATGAAGCCCAACCCGGATATGCTTCAGGAGGCAATGAACGCCATGAACTCTGAAAACGCTGTTATGGTCGGTGACTCAAAAACAGATGTAGGAGCGGCGGAGAACGCGGGAATCGACTCCATCTACATCAACAGGTCAGGAGAGACTTTCGAAAAAACAACTTTCAACGCTGAAAGCCTTGAAGAAGTAAGGAAGATAGTCAGAGACAAGGCCTAGGAGATCTTACCCATCATCTCTTCTGCACCTTCAACCAGTCTGGGTCCAGGCCTGTTCAGCAATGCATCATCGATCACGTAAACATCTCCGTTCTCCACAGCTGTTATATCCTGCCATCCAGGTCTTGAAAGGACTTTTTCCGTGTCTACATTTTTTCCTGCGCCGCAGACGTTGATGAAGATGTACTCAGGATCAAAACCTTTCAGTTTCTCCAGTTCAAACTCTCTGCTACGTTCACCTTCCTCGAGAAAATATTTTCCTCCTATCCTTTCTACAAGGCCTGGTATCCAGTTGCCTGATGCCATTACAGGGTTATTCCATTCCTCGCAGTAGATCCTGGGTGCGCCGGAGACATCTATTCCTGACAGGCCTTCTTTCATCTCTTTCACGAGTGAATTGGCCTTCTTTTCGGCGTCGAACCTTCTGCCAATCTTTTCTATGCTGCTGTAGATTTCTTCCACGGTCTGCGGAGCAACGTGCAGTACTTCGAGGCCTTCAAGCTCCTTCTTTATTGGTTCCTGGAGGCTGTCACTTGTCAGGATGAGGTCGGGGTCGATATTCCTGATCCTCTGGAAGTCTATGCCTGATGTCCAGCCGCCTACTGACTTCTTTTTCCTGGCTTCCTCAGGGTGATTGCAGAGGCCTGTAGTTGCCACAAGATGTCTTTCAAGGTCCAGACGGTAGATTATCTCGGTGTTTGAAGGTGCCAGGGAGACTGTTTTCATCGGAATGTTTGAGAGTTTAATGTTGCTTTTTTAACTAAGAAGGGTTATTTGTTGGTATAGATGTTCCTGTCCATCTTTGACATGACCTACAGTATACTTACAGGTGTTATCTCTGTGGTGCTTGCCGTGGTCGCGTCCGCGATTATCTTCGAACTCAGTACGGATGAGGAGACAGCTCTCCACAGGTTCCATCTGAACCAGGAGGAGTCAGTTATGGATTTCCGTGTCTTCTTCCTTGCCAATATGGTCATGGTCGCTGCTTTTGTAATCTACTGGATAGGCGCAGTAGCAAATATCCCGTTACTGGAAAGCTTTAACAACTATATAATTTCATTATACGGAGTTTTTCTGGCTTCGCTGTTCACAAGGTGGTGGAGACGGTTCTGAACAGCCCGTTAGGCTATATAGTGCAGAACTATCAGGCGGTACAGGCCTTAGCAGGTATAATTCTTTTCTCGGCGACTGCTTACTACAGTTACGGAATCGTTCAGAACCTGAAGGAGAAACAGGAGTACGCGTTAGCCCGTTTTTTCCTGAAGAGGAAGACAAGCAGGAGCTTCCTTGTGATCTCTGTCTCAGCACTTATACTTTCGTTCGGTATGACACTGAAGAATATAGGCAAGTTTACAGGCCAGGAAAGCTACGTAGCTATCGCATTGATGAGCCACGTACTCATGCTTTTCGGGGTACTCTACTTCACGTTCAATATATATCTTATCACCCGGCCAGGCCTTGACCATGCATCAGGTAGAAAGAGCAGTGAAGAGGAAAACAAAGAGGAAACCCAGTAGATAAGGCCCGGGGTAACAGGAAGCTTTTAGAGCTTCGAGGCCTGACTTCCGTTTTATGAATCACAGGATTGGAGCACACGTTTCTATTTCTGGAGGAGTTGAAAAAGCAGTGGAGAGACAGGAAGATGCTGGGGGTAACTGCGGACAGATCTTCGCGGGCTCTCCAAGGACCTGGGCAGTCTCGGAATATGAAGATGAGGATGGAGAAAGATTCCAGGAGCTGCGGGATCAGAAGGATCAGAACCCGTACGTAATCCACTCCACTTACCTGGTCAACCTGGCAACCCCTAAAGACGATCTATTTGAAAAATCTCTGAAATGCCTTCAGTCCGAGCTTGAAGCAGCGAAAAAACTTGGTGTCGAATACGTCGTCTTCCATCCTGGCGCTCACACCGGCTCAGGTAGAGAGAACGGTATTGAAAGGATCAGTGAAGGCCTTGACGAGCTTGATATACCGGAAGGTGTTAAAATTTTGCTTGAGAACACCGCAGGTAAAGGGACTACGCTCGGCAAATCCATGGGAGAGCTCCGGGAGATGATGGAGGCCTGTGACACGGACAACGGAAAGATCGGTGTATGTATAGATACATGCCACGCTCACGCCGCAGGCTACGAGCTGAGGGACGATGAAGGATTTGAAGATTTTCTGCAGGAGATTGAAGAGGATCTGGGCCTTGAGAACGTTGATGTCCTGCATCTGAACGATTCAAAGGATGAGAAAGGCAGCGAAAGGGATAACCACGAGCATATCGGTCAGGGAAATATAGGCCTTGAAGGCTTCAGGAACGTGGTTAACTCGGAGAACCTGGAGGACAAGCCGATGATCCTGGAGACGCCGGTTGAAGATGACCGGGGATACCGTGAGAATATCGAGGAGCTTCGGAAGCTGATCGAGTAAGGAGGCCTTGTACCTTCCTGATTTTTCTTTTTTAGGCGTTTATCCTTTGTGTTTTTAAGGCTCGTACACTGTTTCTTTTTTGGAAGAAAACTTCCATTTCACAACGAAAATTTTTGAGGTTATAGAAAAGATGTCCAATATTCACAGAGATCAGCGCGTCGGTGTTTTTGTCGACGTCCAAAATATGTACTACAGTGCTAAAAATCTTTACAATTCTAAAGTGGATTTCGAGAAGCTTCTTGATTCCGCAGTGATGAACAGGGACCTTATCAGGGCCTCTGCGTACGTTATTCAGGCGGATACTCCGGATGAGAACAATTTCTTTGAAGCGCTTCGTAAGATTGGTTACGAGGTCAAGATTAAGGAGTTGAAGGAGTTCTATGGCGGTGAGAAGAAAGGTGACTGGGATCTCGGCATGGCAGTCGATATGATCCAGCAGGCCAAAAAGCTTGACACAATCGTTCTTGTGACTGGTGACGGGGACTTTGCTGTTCTTGTCGACCATCTGAGGGCGATGGGTTGCCGTGTAGAGGTCATGAGCTTTGGTAGAAGCAGTGCGAAAGAGCTGCGTGAATCCGCTACAAACTTCCTGGATATGGACGAGAAATCCGATAAGTTCCTTGTCGATTAAGTGGTGTTTGAGATGAGCAGAGCACGTGATATATCCGCGGTAGAGGTGATGGAGGAAGAACTTTTCACGGTTAGCAGCGATAAATCAATCTCCCAGATCCGTGACAGGATGGAGGAGAACAATCTCAGGGCTGTAGCTGTTGTAGATGAGAAGAACCGTCTTGAAGGCGCTATCAGTTACAGGGACCTCATCAGGTACATCCAGTTCAATCCCAAGAAGACGAAGCTGGAGAAAGTTATGCATACTCCTCCCGAGTTCGAGTCCAGCGACAACCTTATCGAGCTGGCGGATTTAAGGATTAACTCGGGCAGGAAGCTGCTCGTAGCTAAGGAAGGTAAGAAGCTGAAAGGAGTCGTGAGCGACGAACAGTTCCGCTCGGCACTTCTTGAAGCGGAGGAGATAGATAACGTTTCTACAAGAGATCTGGCGACCTACGAAGTTATCCACGCATTCGAGGATGACTCCATAGAGAAGGTCAGGCACCAGATGCTCGACAATAATATCTCCCGTGTCCCGATACTGGACGAGAACGGCAACCTTGTCGGTGTTCTAAGGAGCACGGATGTCCTGAGAACATTGATCACCCGCGAAGGTCAGGCGCCAGGCGGGACCTCAGGAGACTCGCTTGAGGACACACAGATCGCTGGCGGGAACGAGAAACAGGGACTCTCAAAGATAAGAGTTTCCGAGATCATGAACCGGACTCCCACAACACATGAAGGCCATTTCTCAGGTAAAGAAGCCGTAGAACTGATGAACGACAGGGAAAGCCACGAAGTTATCATCGTGGATGACAAGTACCCTGAAGCCGTCATAACGGTCAAGGACTTCATCCGTGAGTTAACAAACCTTGAAATGGGTAATGCAGTTCTTGTCAATCTTGTAGGCCTTGACGTTCCAGAGGAGAAAGCAGCAGTTCACGAAAAGATCAAGACCCAGATCCAGGGCTCCCTGGGACGTAAGTTGGACAATCCCGAAGAGATCAACCTCCATGTTAAGAAAGCCGAAAAGGACGGTAAAGAGCACAGGTACGAAGTTACACTGAAGCTTTTCTCTGATCTCGGCCAGTTCACAGTTAACGAAGAGGCCTGGGACCTGCTTGAAGTAGTAGACTCAGCACTGGAAGAGTTGAACACCCAGGTCAGGAAGAAGAAAGAGAAACGCAAGGAGCACAGGCGTTAAGCGCCAATCTCCTGTTTTTCCATTTTCTCTATTTTATCTTCATCTGTCATTCCGTACTTCTCCGATATCTTCTTGAATGACATAACGCTCCACATAAGGTAGAGGAAGACAAAGATCAACGCAAGATACAGCGGATACCTTGCGAAGGATATCTTTCGGAATGCCGCATTGTAAAGTCCCCAGTAAGCGATGTATATTATCAGTACGCCTATAACAAGCATCAATCGATGTGAGAACTCCTTAAGTACGTCCGTCTCGATCTTCTGAGACGCATTCCAGACTATGAAGAAGCTGATAAGACCTATACTCAGCGTCAGCGACGTATTAATCGATAACAGGGTTAAACTGATAGCCATAAAACGAAATTACCGAGCCCTTCTTAAATAATTACCCAGTCTCCTTGATCTCCACCACCCTCACGTCAGCATCGCTGCCGACCATGGACCTGAACTTCTGACCACTGTAGTTCCCGGTTACAAGCACAGTAATCTGGTTGTTGCGGAAGTGGATGGAGATAAGATCTTTTCCGAAGAAGTTCTGAGCCTGCATCTCGATATGTTTCTCACTGCTGTAACCCTGGTAATGATGGAGGTTGTCGTAACCTATAGGCACAAGTATGAGGCCCAGGACGATCATCGCAGCAGGTATAACCTTCCTCAACTTCTCAGCCTTCTGCTTCTTGTAGTAAGTCGTCGGCGAGAGGCCTATGATCTTGAAAGAGACATAACCCGAAAGAAGAACAGCAAGGATATTGATAGCTGCTATCGAAGCGGCGTGAAGGGCGTAAGTCAGGTTTCCTATCTTGAGGCCTATCCCTGCTCCTGCCAGAGGCGGTACAAGAGCTATCGCAACTGCTACCCCAGCTATCTGGTCTCTGAAGCCTGTCGCGAAGGTGAAGGCTGCAGCTGCTCCAACGAGGAAAGACAGTAGGACTACGGGCATTCCGAAGGAGACGATGATCTGTAGAGCTGGAGTCATCGTGACAGGGAACGGCAGGACTGCGATGTAGGAGATGGCTATCGCCATCAGGAAGCTTAGGAGGCCTGAAACGAGGCTTTCCTTCATCAATGAGCTGTCGCCTATCGCGAGAGAGATAGCTCCTGATACGAAAGGCGAGAGAAGAGGTGCAAGCATCATCGCCCCTATGACCACGATGAGATTGTTCAGTATGAGGCCGTAGGACGCGATAGCGGATGAGAGCGCGACTAAGGCCCACTGAGCCTTGGAGAAGCCCGAGAATCCCTGGGCCTTGCTGTAGATCTCTTTCTGTGACAGGAGGGAAGCGCTACCTCTCGTCTTCTGCCCTTTCTGTATCAGGCTTTCCTGTTCAAGTATCCTTATAGAAAGGTCTCCGGACTCGATCTCCGTGTCCTTCAGCTCTTCCGTGAGATCGTCTATATCGTCCGCGTCCACAGTCGCTGTGAACTCAAGCACCTCGTCTCCCTGCTTCTCAGCCTCGCTGGAGGTTATATCGTTGCTGTACTTGTCGAGGACCTTGTCAACCTCCTCGTTGAACTCCTTCGGGACGGTGACCTGTACCTGTCTCACAGGAGAGGATTGTCAGGCCTTGGTTAATTAGCTATGCCCTGACCTTCAGCTTGCCGGACTCCGAGGCACCGATCACGCGGTTCGCGAGCTCGGACTGCTTTGTCAACGAGATATCTCCGTTTTTCCCTACAGTAGCTGTGAAAAGGAACTCGTCTCCATCGTAAATATCTACCTCTGTACCGGACATGTTCTCACCGGCATGTATCAGGACGGAGTTACCCCGCTCCTCTACATCATAGGAAACCTCGGACTTGGTAGTAGCAGTGTTCTTCGGCTCGACAGTGATGTCAAGGCCTAACTCGTCCTCCAGGCGGTCGATATTTTCTCCACCTTTACCTATAACATGGGAAACTTCGTCCTCCGAGACCATGAGGCGGATATGATTGTCCGAGATAAACTCGATCTCGGGACTGTTTACCCTGTTGCCGATAAGATGCATCAACTGTTCCTTGGCAAGTCTCTGTGCACCAGACTCCTTCGAGGCCTCCGAGACTGGAACGACTACTGTCTCCTCTCCGTACGTGTAGATCTCGTAGACTGGTGCGTCGTCTTCGAACCTGGAGATCTGGATAACAGGTCGTGCCAGGTCCTCCTCTGTCATGCCTTCAGGAACCTTGACAACGAGCTCCAGCTTGTAGACCTCCTCAATCTGTGCATCCTTGATAAATACTACAGTATCACAGACCTCGGGGATCATACCAAGCTCCACCCTCCCGATCAAACGCTGAACTGCATCAACAGCCTCTGAAGCATGGACAACTCCGATCATTCCAACACCAGCCATACGCATGTCGGAGAAGACCTCGAAATCATCAGTCTTCCTTACTTCATCGAAGACTGTGTAATCAGGCCTTGCGAGCAGGAGGAAGTCACCTGTATCCTCCATCGAATCCTCAAGGCCTGTGTACTGCGTGACATCAGGGCCTACATCCAGGTCCCGGGGCTTCTCCATAGTCTTCACGACCTCCCCGTTCTCGCTGTAGTACTCCGCAAGAGCCTGGGAAAAAGTAGACTTACCGTGTCCTGGTGCACCGGCGACAAGGATTCCCTCTGCCTCGGTCTTGAGTCTTGTAAGAAGTTCATCGCTCATCGCATAATCATCCAGGGACACCTTGGCAACAGGCCTCACAGCTGTAATCTCCGCTGCCTCGGAGAACGGAGGCCTTGTCATCGCTATCCTGTACCTTCCAAGCTGGATGACTGTTGCGCCTTCCTTCTCCATCTCGACCAGGCCTTCGTCGCTCATTTCGGCTGCTTCCACGGTCTCATTGATCAATGAGTACATCTTTCCACGTGAAAGCTGTTTATTATCTATTTCCTCAAGTTCAAACTCTCCTGGAAGGCCTCTCTTCGCCTTAGGGTTCGCACCTTCTTTCAGGTGTACGCTCATTGTCTCATCGTCGAAGTATTCTTCCAGAGGAAACTCCACGTTCTTCTCCTTCTCGTACTGTTTACATTCTATGCCTTTAGCCCGGGCGACCTTTGCCTGTACTCCATCTGCGGTGTAAAGCGTGGCTCCGATCTCCTCAGCCATGTCACGAATCAGTGCGTCTATCCTTCCATTATGTGATAGCTCTATCTCCTCAGTAGTCGGTTTCCTGCCTCTGAAGCTGATTTCAAGGTCTTCCCTATCTGCCAGCATCCTGATCTTTTTGATCTCCTCGATGCCTTTGTAACCGGTCTCTTTACCTTCATTGGCCTGATTCTCCAGCTCGTCGACAACGAACTCAGGTATTATTATATCTGCTCTCAACTCACCTCTCTCGATCAGATCTGAAAGCTTTCCGTCGATAATGATAGAGGTGTCAGGTACGATTTTCTCTGTCATATGTTTCACAGTTCGGGGTAAAGCTTGAAAAATAGCTTGATTGAACTCTATGAGAAAAGAAAAAAAGATAGAACACGCTAGAGTTTTTCTGCAGGAGTCAGGCTACCGTCGTCCTCAAGTACGTCATCAACGTCGAACTCGTAGGAAAGATCTCCATCTTCCTGCTCATCGTATCCCTCAACAGAGACAGCACCATCTCCCCCGTAGGCCTCAGCCATAGCATCAGGATCTAGCGCGTTATCTACAGCATAATTGTCAACCAGCTCATCCTTCGCACCCCATTCACTCCCCAGGACTGCGAGTACGTTCTCCATCTCCGCCGTGACAACCTCTATATCGCCTGAGCCGTTCTCTGCACGGGCTTCAAGTTCCAAAGGTTTAGATGCCGACATGGGATAAATCTTATCGTCGAAAACTTAATAAACCAACAGTTATTTGCTACTCTGCAATAACATTTTTAGATGTCCAGCATACCGTCATCGTCAAAGAACTCGTCCTCGTCCTGTCCCAGCTCTGTTTCGACAGTTCCCTCCTCAAAGACATCGGGTTCCGCGAGATCGACCTGGGTCAGCACATGCTGGGCAACATCTCTTCCGGTCTTCGTGAACATGTAGTTGTCGGTAAGAAGGCCTTCATCTCTCAAGCCTGTCGCCAGGCCCCTCACAGTGCTCTCGGGAACATCAAGTTCCTCGCTGATCTCCGTGGGGCTCATACCAGAACCGTACAGGAAGAAGGCCTTTATCTTCTCTCCGCTCTTAGACTGCTGTTACCGTAGTCCTACGTGAAAAGACTGCGGTAGAAATCTCCTGCATCTATCTCCAGGCCCGAGAAAACTGTTTCGATGGCTTCGCTGCTCCTTATGAACTCCTGTCCAAGATCCGTTATCTCACCTTCTTGAGGGGAGAATTGCCCTCTTTCGACAAACTTAATTCGAGAAGGCCTGCGTCCCGGTAATCATGTATCCAGTTGTTTCTTGTACTCCTGTTATCTGTAGGCATATCCGTGTCGTAATGGTTGGAGAAGGCTTTCAGGCCTTCAAGTTTGCTGTAGCTGTTCCCTCCGGAGTTCGTTGTCTTCAGTGCATCGTATATCTCGTCAAGGTTCTTGAACGCTTCAACGGCTTCTCCGTACTCTTCTTCATCTTCCTCTTTGAAGCTTTCCAGGTTCCCGTCGTCGAAGACGCTCCCTATGCTCCATTCCAGCTCTCCGTCATATGTTTCTCCTGTATCCACGATCTTGCCATATTCCTCGAAAGGCCTTGCTCTCTGCATAATCTGCAGGATGTATCTCTGTGCGTCGTCAGCGCATTCGGGCCTACCGCCATATAGGAGGCCTCGCAGCCAAGAACTAAATACATATTTACTGGAAGATATACAACACAACAAAACCATTCTTTTGCTACCTAACAGTGAATATTCAATCTGGGTCAACATGGATAGGTATTTAAGGAAAAGGCCTCTAATTTCAGCATACGAAAACACCATATGTGTGGGGGGAGGGCTTGGTTCTCCACAACATATGTGTGATGCGCCACACAGAAAGTTAAGTTGAATTAGAGGTAACGCTGCCGTTATGAAATGCATCTACTGTGATGAAGGGGACACGAAAGTTGTAGACACGAGGGAATCCTCGAAGAAGATTCGCCGCAGGAGAGAGTGCAAGAACTGCGGACGCCGCTTCACGACGTATGAAACTGCGGAATCTATGGAGATAGAAGTCACGAAGCGGGACGGCGAAGACGAAACGTTCAGCGAGGAAAAGATCCGTAACGGCGTCCAGAGGGCAGCGAAGAAGACATCACTGGATGAAGATCAGATCGAAGAAGTAGTTGAGGCCGTGAAAGACAGGATACGCGGTAAAAAATGCGTTAAGGCCTCGGAGATCGGCGAGTTTGTGAAAGAAGAGTTGAAGAAACGCGACAAGGTCGCATACATACGGTTCGCTTCCGTTTACGACTCCTTTGATGACGTGGAGTCGTTTGAGAAGGAAGTGAAAGCGCTGCAAAATGATAACTAGAACTCATACTTTAGGTTGAAACCATGGCTAACAAGCTAGAACAGAAGTCAGAATTCAAGTTACCCGTTAAAAGGGTCAAAGGAGACACCGTCGAAGAACGCTTGACGGAGAACGCTTACGAGCGTATCCTGCCGTCACGCTACCTTCTCAAGGATGAAGACGGTAACGTCACCGAGACCCCAGAAGAAATGTTCGAGCGCGTCGCAAAAAACGTCGCGCAGCCCGACAAAAACTTTGATGATATAGATTACGAGGAATCCTGGAAGGAGTTCAAGGACCTGATGACGCATCAGGCCTTCATGCCGAACTCCCCGACACTGATGAACGCTGGAGCCTCACTTCAGCAGCTAAGTGCCTGTTTTGTTGTCCATCCTGAAGACGATATGGACTCTATCTTTGATACTGTTCACGACGCTGCGAAGATCTTCCAGTCCGGTGGAGGCATGGGATACCCTTTCCACCTTCTGAGGCCTAAAGGAGACATCGTCAAGTCCACAGGAGGCATTGCCTCAGGACCAATGTCTTTCCAGCAGGTCTTCGACACGATGTGTGGGACCATCAAGCAGGGAGGAAAGAGAAGAGGAGCACAGATGGGTATAATGAAAGTCGATCATCCCGACATCCTCAGGTTTATTGTTGCAAAGAGAAAGGAAGGCAACCTCTCCAACTTCAACATCTCCGTAGGCATCACCGAAGACTTCATGGAAGCAGTGAAAAACGACGAGGAATACACATTGATCAACCCACGCACAGGAGAACCGTTCGAAGTCAGTCAGAAGACGGCAGAGTTCTACAACAGCGATGAGGAATGGTATCCAGAAGCCGCAGGATCCGACCAGGGAAGAGACGACAACTTCTGGAGAGATCATGCCTCAAGCTTCGGCGACGAAATCAAGGACTACGAAATCGAACTGGAACCAGGAGAAGAAATGACTTTACCCGCGAGATTCATCTGGGAAACACTTATCGATGGTGCATGGAGAAACGGCGAACCAGGCCTCTACATGTACGACGAAGCCAACAAGATGCACTCGTTTGACGTAGAGAAACATCCTGAACATAGAATGGAAGCCACAAATCCATGTGTAACAGGAGATACACTGATATCAACTGGCCAAGGGGTTTTCACTGCAGAAGAGCTGAATAAACAGAAGATAGCTACAGATGTGGTTGTCGACAGCAGAAGAAGTGATGAAAAAGTTAAGGAAGCCTCCAGCGTATACAAGACAGGAACAAAGGATGTCTACAAGCTAGAGACTGTTGAAGGCTTCGAACTGAGACTCACGGCAGATCACCAGGTAATGACTGGAAATGGCTGGAAAGAAGCACAGAACCTGGAAGAAGACGACCAGGTACATATTCTTGACCGTGAAGGCTCCTTTGGCCACGGAGGAACTGAAAAGGAAGGTAGAGTTCTTGGATGGCTTGTCGGAGACGGCCAGATGAAAGACAGTGAGAAAAGAGCTGTCCTGCATTTCTACGATCAGGACACCGAGATCTCAGAGGAGTTCGCAGGATACGCCAACGAGGTAGTAAGAACTCCGGAAGGAAACGCAGACTACGAAATAGGCGTCCAGCAAGTACAGAGAAGGGAAGGTCATAGACAGAAAGCAGAAGCAAAAGAGGAAAGAGTTAGATCACAAAGACTCTACGAACTGGCCTCGGAATACAGCCTGGATGAAGAAAAGCTGCAGGTTCCAGAGAAGGTATTCAGATCCAGCAAAGAGTTAGCCAGAGGATTCCTGCAGGGCCTGTTCACAGCCGACGGCTCCGTACAGGGCAACGTTGAAAAAGGAGTGTCTGTAAGGCTCTCCAGCAGCGATGAAGAACTACTCAAGGAGGCACAGCAACTGCTGCTCAACTTCGGAATCTACAGCAAAGTCTACACAGAGAGAAGAGAGAAAGGAAGAAGAGAACTTCCGGATGGCAAAGGAGGAAAGAAAGAGTACGATACCAAGGCACAGCACGACCTGATGATCAGTAAAGGAAGCCTGAAGACATTCCAGGAAAAAATAGGGTTCCTCAGAGAAGACAAGGAAAAGAAGCTGGAAGAAAAACTCTCCAACTACACAAGAGGGCCTTACACAGAGAAGTTCATGGCAACCGTTGAAAACCTGGAGAAAGACGGACATGAAGATGTCTACGACCTGACAGAGCCAGACACTCACAGCTTCATAGCAAACGGCTTAGTAGTCCACAACTGCGGAGAACAACCGTTGGAGAACTACGAGGCCTGTAACCTGGGACACATCAACCTGTCCCTCATGGTAGAGGATCAGGGAGACGGCGCCGCACTCTCATTCGCGGAATGGAAAGAAGAAAACAAGGAGCGATACGACTTCAGCGATCAGTCAGATCTGAACGCTGCAATGCAGGAATACCTCCAGGAAGCACTTGACATGGAAGAATTCGAGTACGTTGCAAAGACCAGCTTCAGGTTCCTGGACAATGTAGTTACGATGAGCGACTTCCCGCTGGAAGAAATCGAGGACAAGATCTCCTCCTTGAGAAAGGTAGGCCTCGGACTCATGGGATTCGCGCAGATGCTGATCCAGTTAGGCATCCGCTACGGAAGCGACGAATCAGTCGCAGCAGCAAAAGAAATCCAGAGACTCATCACACGGTTCAGCATCGAGGAATCCAACCGGCTTGCGGATGAAAGAGGAAAGTTCCCTGACTGGGATGACTCCAAATGGGCGAACCCCACCGAACACAGGGAATGGTTCAGACAGTACACAGGAGGCCTTGACCCAGAAGAGTACGAGGACGGACTCGCGATGAGGAACCACAACACAACAACGATCGCGCCGACCGGAACCACCAGCATGATCGGGAACACCTCTGGTGGATGCGAGCCGATCTACAGCCTGGCGTACTTCAAGAACGTCGCGAAGGATATCCAGGGAGAGGACATGCTCGTCGAGTTCGACGACTACTTCATCAAGGCCCTGGAAGCGAACGACGTCGATGTGGAAGAGGTCAAACAGGCTGCTCAGGAGAAGATGGAGAACAACGAATGGGAGGGAGTAGAAAGCATCCCGGACGATGTTCTACCGCCTGAGGTCAAGAAGATATTTGCCACGACTGAACAGGTAGCACCAAAGGAGCACGTCGATGTACAGGCTGCTTTCCAGACTCACAACCACTCAGGGATCTCCAAGACCATCAACTTCCCGAACGAGGCAACCAAGGAAGATGTGAGGGAAGCGTACATGCGGGCCTACGACAAAGATGTCAAGGGAATGACAGTTTACAGAGATGGCACCAGAGACACTCAAGTCATGCAGACTAATCAGGAAAATACCTTGACCGACATGGACAAGGTCGACATGCTCTCCGAAGTCATTGAAGAGTTCGGCGGAGCAGAATCCCTGCTGACAAGCAACGAGTTCCAGGAAGTCACAGCACAGACAGAGATGGAGGTGCAGGAAGAAACAGAAGGCCTCGACCAGGAAGTCACACAGGAAGGAATCCAGGCCGACACAGACAAGCCAGAGGAACACACAGAGATGAGCAAAAGTCACGGAGTCGAAGAAAGGCCTAACGTCGTAAAGGGAACCACGCAGGAGATCGAAACCGCCTACGGAGACCTTTTCGTCACCATCAACGACGCAGAGAACAACGGACCGTTCGAAGTATTCGCCCGCGTAGGTAAGTCAGGCGGATACACACAATCCTTCACAGAGGCCCTGGGAAGAGTCTCCAGTCTAGCGTTGAGAAGCGGTGCAGACGCAGAAGAACTGATCAACCAGCTCGACGACATCAGGTCGCCGCAGATCAGCTGGGACAACGGACAGCAGATCCACTCCATCCCTGACGCGATCGCAGAAGCCGTGAAGAGACACCTTCAGGGCGGAAGTGGAAGCCAGCA
>JBDGSM010000043.1:0-2360 GCA_042217545.1 Candidatus Nanohalobium sp.
GTAAAGCACAACGGTAGGCCTATATCCATCCTCTTCTTTCTGTTCTAAGGGAGAAGGCTTCCACCAGAAATCTACGTCAGGGTTGATCTCAGCCTCAAGATCCGGGAAGCCGCCTTTCAGATCGTCGGCATCGTGGGAGCCAGGTTCGGACACGACCTCGACGTAGGACTGATCCCCTGTGACATCGTCGAGACCTGTGTAGAGTTCGTCCCTCCCCATGGTATCAACTACGTTGTTCGTGAATACTGCATCTGCATCGTCGATGTCCACCTGCCTGAAATCTCCTATCACATGGTTGTCGGGCCTCTGAGTATTGAACCCTATCTCATCGATTATTCCGGGGTAGAAATCTCTGAAAGCAAAGCCTACCTGTGAGAAGTCAGGCACTTGATCGAAAACGGTTCCAGGCCTGCGGACGTACTCTGTATGTTCATCCAGTACCTCCAACGGAGTAACGTCTTCCTCTACAAAGTTCGGTATTCCTGTTGTGGGATCGTCTATACCGATAAGCTCCTTCAGTTCATCGGTACTTTTCCCTGCATCAGGCCTTGAAAGGTAATCGCCCGCGAAGTTCTGGAGGTAAGACGTTCTAGGATTGACCTCTACAGTCGTGACCTCGGCTTCTGGGTACTCATCCTTCATCCACCAGCCGATAAGGTCGGAGCCTACAGTGACTATGTGCGAGTCCTCCGGCTCGAGGCCTTCCTCCTCGAAGTAATCGGTCACGTCCTCGAAGTACGGCAGATGAGTGTTACCCACAGGGTATGTCGGCCCGTGGACCTGATTATCCCAGTTCATGTAACTACCTTTATACAACAACAAATATATTCTTTTGCCCTGTTTTGCGGCTTCCTATGCAAATCTACAGAGAGTAAAGATAGTTTTTTCAGGTCTAGTAATATCTAAATAAGTCTGAACAAAATTAAGCCGATTAAAATCAGCCTTATTTGGTATTTGAGATTTAGTGAGCACTTCATTAAAGGTTTGAAAGGCCTATAACTTGGATTCTCCGTCGTAAAGTGGTTCTCCACGCAGTCTGGAGATATCCACTACGTCACTTGACTCATCGTAAGGTACTGTTCCATCAGTATCGAGTACGTTTACAGCGAATCCTCCATCTGCCGGATGAACAAAGTTCAATGTACCATTATCCTCGTAAACATCCTTCATCCGTTCTTCGTGAACTACTGCTCTAGCTTCTATACTGTATACCTCTCCCTCAAAGCCCAATTCATCCGCTCTCTGTCTGTAGGCCTCAACCTGGTTTCTGGGCACATATATTACAGCATCTTCATTCACTGGGGCCTCAGGAGTGTTGACCTCCTGTAGAAAGTCGCCTTCCACTTCATTGTGTGATATCTCTCCGAATACACCTTCATCGATCAGTGCTGAAACTTCTCCATAGCCATCTCCAACCATCGAGAGGACTACTTCTCTGGCTCTTTCATCTCCGTCGACAGCTCTTTCAATAACTTCAGAACCGCCGAAAAAGGGAAAACTCTCCGAATTATCCTCCTGAAGATAGTTTGCCAGAGCTGTTGACTGATACGGATTGAGATCAGTTCCAAGCACTGAATTGACGGCTGATTCATTCCTGGAGTCTATACTGGCCTGTTCGACAGAACTGGCAGGCATCTCAACAATCATCGGGGATTGAACAGATCCATAGCCTTCTTCCGGGCTTGAAAATTCAGGAGCCTCTGTTAAGAACTTTGCAGCCTCGGTCAGTTCAGCATATCTCAGGGCGACAGGTAGAGAAGTCGAGAGAGCAACTTCACCGCCCTGACCGGACTCTCCTGTCTCAGAGGAGTTTTCCTCACCTGGAACAAGGCCTTCATCTAGTATACCTTCATAATTAGCAGTATCCGTTCCATGTTTCAGTGTAGGCTCATCAACCTCCCTGGCCAGAGAGTCCTGGTTCTCCAGAGCCTCATCAACTATCTCAACCAGGCCTTCATCACTTACTTCTTCTCTCCCCTCCTTCAGATTTTGAGAAACAGACATCTTATGTTGTTATTTACTCATCACAACATATAAAGTTTTCGGTAATCGTTTCATCCTAAAATACACACTGAAAAAGCCACACTCTACAGAGGAAAACTCTTTAAAGCTCAGGCCTCAAGGCTTTACTGAAGTGGTTACGATAGGACTACCAGTTTCCACAGTTCGAAGCGTTTGAACTTGAAGATCTTCTCAGCTCCAGCTCTACCGATGAAAACAAGGCCTCAGAACAGATCCATTCCATACTCGACGAGGAAGTAGAGGCCTCAAGTTACTGGGACGCTGTGAGCCGGGAAGCTCCCTACTCAAAACCTTCTAACATAAAGCTACAGTGCTTTGGATCAGGCCTACCCAAGAAC
>JBDGSM010000044.1:0-13892 GCA_042217545.1 Candidatus Nanohalobium sp.
CAGATAATCGTAACCTCTCTCTGGAAAGAAGATCCTGATCCAAAGGGAATAACACGTGTAGGACCGCTCGCACAGGAAGGAGAAAGCGATGAAAGCATAGAGGAATACGACGTTCTCATAAATCCGGGCACACACGGGGAAAACTTCGATAAGATAAATGAGAAACTTGAGGAGAAAGGCCTCGACGTGAGACAGGTAGGAGACGATAAATGGGAAACCAAACCTGCAATGACGCCCTATACTGAAAAAGCAGATGTAGTTATCTGCACAGGATTCTCATCTATTGCGGACACGGTCGTGGCAGGAACACCATGTATAATATACCCATTTCTCCCTTTCCAGAAGGCGCTTGGAGACAGGGTAGAAGAAAAAGGCCTCGAAGGAATCACAAAAGCCACTTCAGTAGATGAGGTGGTGGAGAAAGCAGAGTACTTCACCAATGTGGCCTCAGAAAGCCCTGATTACGAAAACGGAGCGCCAGAGTTCGTGGACGTCCTTCTGGACGGCTGAAAACGCGTTATTCTCTTAAAGGTGAGCAAACTGAAAACGGAAGACGGGAAAGGAAACGAAGCCTCTGCACAGGGAAAAGGACTTAAGATAGGTTTCTTCGCCGACAGCTACTTCCCGAGAAAGGACGGGCAGGTATACACGGTCAAGACGTGGAAACAGAAGCTGGAGGCCAGAGGCCACGAAGTATACGTTATCTATCCTGGCTCCGACCATGAACCGGGTGAGTACGAGATAGCCTTGAGATCCGTTAAAAATCCGTGGTACAAGCATTACATAGGCCTTCCGTTGGGAACCGGATCTCTTCCGGACCTTGACGTTGTACACTGCCATTCTCCAGGGCCTATAGGCCTTTTAGGCAGGTACTACGCTAGGAAAAAAGATATAGCTTCGGTCTACACCTTCCATACGCCACTTGAGGAGTATATTCCGCAGGTTGTCAGGCCTGATTTTATCTCGACTGCTGTGAACCGTGCTTACCGATGGATCGATAACAAGTTTCTGAACAGCTTTGATGCAGTAACGTCAAACACGGCTGAGATCCCGAGGGATATAGAGTTCACAGAGCTACCTGTCGGGATAGACATGGACTACTTCCATGAAACTGGGGAATCGTTTGTGGATGAAATGGACGTGGAAAGACCTGTCCTCGGATACTCTGGAAGGCTCAGCGAGGAGAAGAAGATAGATCAGTTGATAGAGTTCTTCGAGGGACTTGAAGGCACGTTGATCATAGTAGGTGAGGGCAGGGACGAGGAAAGACTGAAGCAGAAGGCGTCGGAAAACGTGGTTTTCAGGGATTTCCTGCCGCGTGAGAAGCTTCCCGAGTTCTACTCAGGTATAGATGTCTTCGCCACCTGCTCCGAGTCCGACACTCTAAGCCTTACGACGCTGGAGGCCTCCGCCTGTGGAACTCCCGTGCTTGCGCCAGATGTTCATCCGTTTGACGGCACGATAAACGGCAATGGCGAATGTTTCAGGCCTGGAGACCGTGAGGACTTTGAGGCGAAACTTGAAAAAGTGCTGGAGAAAGATTACAGTACCCGGAAGGAAGTGGAGCGTTTCTCAATGGAGAAAAGTATAGATAAACTGATTGAACTGTATCGAGAGGTGATGTAACTTGGGTTCAGACAACGTTGACATCTTCAAGAAAGTAATATTCCATATACCCGATTTCAGAACTATATTAGCTGCTGTAATAGGCCTGGGAGTGCTCTATTCTTCTTTAACATTTCTCGCATTCGATCTTATAGGTAACCGGTCATTCAGCCTGTGGGCAGTGCCTTTCATAGCGTTCTTTGTCTACATTTTCCCGGCTGTGGCTTCTGGAGAGGCCTATTACTATGTCCTTCCGGATTATCCAAGGAGCTGGGGCTACTTCCTGGCGATGAGCAATCAGCTGATGCTGTTTATCTACAGCCTGGTCTTAACGCTGTCGGGAAGCCTGGTAACAACCTGGAACATCATCTGGCTAGGCCTCATAACGATCTACCTGTCGAACTTCTTCGTACTCCTCCTGTCGGTAGGAACAGACCAGATGAAGAAAGTATCGCTGATAAGCCTGATCCAGCCACTGCTGATACTGGCCTCTTTCCACTTCTTCCTCGGAAGATACATGCAGATCCCCCTGGTCCTCTACCTCATGAACTTCGGATTCCTCTTCGTAATGGGATTCATACTGCTCATAGTCCTGCTCATGTTCGACTACCTGATGGGCAGCAACGTATCCAACTTCACAATAACAGGCATGGCATCAGCTCTACTCCAGAAACGCCAGGAAGCACTGGATCTTGGCTACCCGACAAGGCCTGATGTACAGGCCTTCAGACTTGAGAAACAGGATTCAGCGCTTAACGTTTCAATCCCGTGGGTGCATCCAGGTCCTCTTGAAGGCTTCGGAGGCGGAAAAGTCACGACGCATATGATCGACGCATTAAACGATGAAGAAGACGGTTTCTTCTTCCACGTGCCATCGACGCACCAGGCTGATCCAGCAGATCCGAGAGACACGGCAAAGCTCGTAGACGCAATGGAGAAACCAGAGACCACGGGAAAGGCCTCAAAACTTCACAAGAAAGAGTTCGAAAACGCCACGTTCTACGGCAGAACTTTCGGAGACCAGAAGATTGTCTTCATGGATGTACACCGGTTCGACGACTACGAAATGGCAGTATTCAAGGAGATAATAGACCTCGAGAACACAACGATCATCGACATGCACAACCACAACCCGCACAAAGGCGAAAGACCTCTGATGTACTATGGAACCTCCATGGCCGACAAAATGCGGGAAAGAATGCATGAGTTCATCGAAGAACTTGAAGGCCTGGAACAGCATGAGTACCGGGCAGGCTACGAGGTAGAACTGAACGCACCATCCCTCTTCAGCCTGATAGAGGAAGTAGACGGCCAGAAAACACTGCTGTTTGGAATAGAAGGAAACGGATCCTCCAGGAACCTTAGAGAACTTAGAGAAGAATACCAGGACCAGTTTGACGAAGTACTGCTGTTCAGCACCGACACACACAGCAGTATACATGAAATGGCAACAGAGAAACAGGTAGAGAAACCGAAAGTCCGTAAAGTCATAGAAAAAGCATCACAGAACATTTCAAAGGCCTCGATAGGCCTTTCACACGGCAAAGCTGAAAGGATGAGACTTCTGCAGAAGGACTACTCCTCGCTGATGACCAGCATCAACATCCTTCTCCGGCTGATACCTCTAACACTGGCCATATTCTATGTCATCCTCGTGGTCTGGGTTCTCTAGATTTGAAATAACTTGGCCACAAATCTCATGATATGCCTACCAAAGAAGAAGTCGAGGAACAGCTCAAGGAAGTGATCGACCCGGAACTCGACATAAACATAGTAGATTTAGGCCTTATAAGGGAGATAGATATCGAAGACGACTCCGTAGAGATCCTTATGACGCTGACAACTCCCGGATGCCCGCTCCACAGCGTATTCGACGAAATGGTCCGACAGGAAGTCGGAGGCCTGACAGATATCAACAAAGTCAACGTGGAACTGACCTTTGAACCACGCTGGACGCCAGAAGATATGAGCGACGAAGCAAGAAATGAAATGGGTAACATCCCCGGAATGGCCGGTGGATTCTAGACCAGTTGCAGATACAGCGACTGGGAGTGTTTGATGAGTCTAGGGACTCATCTCTCTTTGATATTTACGCTGTAGCCTGACTTCACGAACTCCATGTGTTCCTCGATCCTTTCCTCCAGCTCTTCTGAGAACTCTGAGGCCTTACGCACTTCTCCATCGACAAGCACCGGAGGATCAACGGCCCTGGCTTTTGTAGTAACCTCCATATCAGGGTCCTCAGCCTCTAACTCGATCTCGAAACCGTTGTCAAGCAGCTCAAGTTTTTCCTTGATAACTTCGTTTTCAGCGGACCTGAGCGTCCCCATAACCTCTTCATCAGTACCGAAAAGCTCTTCCTCAGCCAGGATATCCTGTTTCAGGGCCTCTCTTATAGCATCCGCAAATATCTCTGTTATAATGACTTCCTTGGGATTCGCCCACCACTTCTCGTCCGCCTCCGCGTACTTCTTTCCGTACTCGACCGCTTTCTCTTTATCGTCCAGGACGAACATGCCTTCGGCAGCGGTAATAGAATCCACGAAATGCTGAACTTTCCAGCCTCCGTAACGCTTCGAATCCCTGAGGAAATAATCGATCCTGTCCGCGCAGAGATCCGGCGCATCTCTTTCCAGAAGGCCAAAGTTCTCCTCGTCAAGTATATAATCAACGTCAAGGCCGTGCCTCTCCAGTATCTCCGGTATCTCCGAATCCTTCACAACTTTCTCCAGAAAACGGTCGTGATAATCATGTTCGTCCGTATCGTAGACGAAATCAGCAGTATGCGAGAAAGCTGTATGCGGAACATCGTGTAAAAGGCCTGCGATCTCCTCCTCGATACTTGCGCCGTGCTCGCGCAGCAAAAGCATAACGCCCAGAGAATGCTCGTACCTCGTCATCGGATACTTATCCATGAAAAACGGTTGAGGCCCTGCCTGATGAATATTTTTCAAACGCTGGAAAGGCCTTGAATCGATCAACTCCTTCAGTACTTCTTCTTCGACTTCTCTGTCGCCGTAGACCGCGTCCTCTATCAACATAGAAAAGACCTTTGAGAGAGAACATTAAATTCTCTTCCACTTGCTCAAGGAGAAGTTCGAAAGCCACCCAGCCGCGGCTTCAGATGATAAAACTCTCTATATGAGTTTTGCGGCGTCGGGGATTTGAACCCCGGTTACGCGCATGGCAAGCACGTGTCTTAGCCACTGGACCAACGCCGCGGATTGAATCCGCTAAGTATCAGAAACTCCTTCCGGAGTTTCGTCAAAGCCGCATCGTGTTACGCTACGATTGCGCAGGGAGCCATGCGAGGCATCACTCTTCGATATGAAGATGTTGTTTGGTTATTTTATTAAATCGAGTGTTTTTCCGGGTGGAGGCCTCGCGGTGAGATGCACATTTTTGAAGTTTGGAAGACAACTTCAGGTTATGAAGGATAAAAGTCCGGATATGGATGATGAGGCGAGGAAGGATTTCCTGGTTGACAGGGCGAAAGAAGCTATTGAAGAACAGCTTGAATCAGAGAATCCGCCTTTCGACGAGGAAAGGCCTGAAAGACCTGAGCTGAACAGGAAAAGCAGTTCTCTCGATGAGAGAGTCGAACATCAGGCCTCCAGCATGACGGATTCTGAATGGTCCCAGGAGGAGATCGAGTTCCTGAAGAACAACAGGACTGAGATGAGCAACAACGAGATAGAGGAGTTCATGCAGAAGGACTCCAAGTTCCATAAAGTTGACTGGGAACCGTTCTCCCGTTCACAGGAAAGATACCTGATCCAGACCTACCAGACGTCGGACATCGACGAATTAGCGGACCAGATGGATCGTGAACCGAAAGTTCTACGCCTGAAGCTGAAGATGATGGGCCTTGAAGTTCCGGAGGCAGAGTGAGATGGATAGAGAGGAGCTCAGGGAGAAAGCACTTTCTGACACGAAGGAAGAGCTCCGGAGCGAGGTAGACCGGGACGAAATTCTTGTCAAAGCGGTGAAATATCTCGACCAGTTGAATGACAATATACACACGGAAGTCGAACGCCTGCGTGACTGGTACTCCCTGCATTTTCCGGAACTGGAGCAGGAGATCGGTGACAACGAGCATTTCGTAAAAATACTTGAGCGAGGCATCGACAGAGACGATCTCGATGCTTTCTCGGACATGGCAGATGCCTCCACAGGCATGTCATTGACAGAGGAAGACGAACTGATGATCGAAAGCACTGTCGACTCTATATCGGACAGGATGGAGCTCAGAGACCGTATAGAAAACTATGTCGAGTCAGGGGTGAAAGAGGAGATACCCAACCTCTCAAAGCTTCTCGATCCTATTCTCGCAGCAAGACTTGTAGGCCTAGCAGGAAGCCTGGACGACCTGGCGAAGAAGCCAGCAAGCACAGTCCAGATGCTCGGCGCAGAAAAGGCTCTGTTCCGTTATCTCCGGGGAAACGGCACCCCGCCAAAACATGGCATCATTTTCCAGCACGAATACGTCAACCAGCTTCCAGAGGACAGGAGAGGCAAGATGGCGCGTTTTCTGGCGAACAAGGCCTCTATCGCTGCACGTCTCGACAACTACGGGGACAAGGATAAAGGTGCGGAGCTACGTGAAGAATGTGGCGAAAAGTTCGAGGAGCTGAGGTGATCCTTCTTGGAAGAGGTACAACCCGGAATCTTCCGGAACAAGGGAAGAATCTACACGAAGAACGCTGATCCCGGCCACAAGGTCTATGGCGAAGGCCTGATCGAGTTTGAAGATGAAGAGTACAGGAGATGGGATGCTAACAGGAGTAAAGCAGCGGCAGCGGTTCAGAATGGTATGAAGTTAGGCCTTGAACATGATGACATGGTTCTGTATCTTGGCGCGGCTTCGGGAACTACTGTGTCACATTTCTCGGATATACTGGAGGAAGGTTTTATCGTGGGCGTTGAATATTCTGATACTGTTATCAGAGGCCTTGTCGAGCTTGCTGAGCTAAGAGAAAACATTGCACCTTTCCTGGGTGATGCGAGGAAGCCTGAGGAGTACAGTGAGTACGTGGATGAAGCTGATATGGTTTTCCAGGATATCTCTCAGAGAGATCAGGCGGAGATATTCCTGAAGAACTGTAGAGAATACCTTAGAGAGGGCGGTGTAGGCCTCCTTGCGGTTAAGGCCCGTTCGATTTCGTCTTCAAAGAGTAAGGATGAGATCTTTGGCGATGTGCGTGAGAAAGTTGCTTCGGAGTTCGATATAGTTAATGAGGTGGAGCTTGATCCCCATGAGAGGGAGCATCTCGTGTTAAAAATTGAAGGGTAGGGGATTTATGGAGTTATGCTTGGTAAATAGTTCATGGTCGATTTCTTCATGTTTTCGACGTAGCCGTGACGGTCTATGTACTCGGGACTGGCGCAGCACTCTGCTTTGTGATTTATCTTGTACGCGGCTCCAAGAACAGCGTGTTTCATAGGCATGATTTTCTCCTCCGTTTCTTCCCCACAGTTTTTGCATCTAAAAGAGACTGTTTTCATCTAATTCCTCTCCCCCTACTTGAGTTTTACCCTTCTGGGGTTTATAATGAAATGGAGGGTGTACCGCAACTTCCGATAGGAAAAATTCTATAAATTCCCGCTACGAATCGGTACGTGTGAGAGGGGCAGGAGGAGCACAGCAGCTTACACTTGAGATATACAAAGAGGATTACGAAGGCGATATACATAGCTCTCTTCCGCCAGCGATCTACAGAAGTCTGGAGGAAGACCAGGACGAGTACGTCGAACTTTTCGGTATTGAAGACCTAAACCGTGTTTTATTTGAGGGTGAAAGAGCTGGCTCCGGCTGCATAGTTGAAGACTTCGCTATCTCGGGCTCCAGACACGACGGTGAAATCGTTGTAGGGCAGTGCGTCTCCTGTCGAGGAAAAGAAAAAAGTTATGAAGAGAAACTGGTTGAAAGCCTTCTCTACAGTCCGAGAAACTTTCGCCCGGAAACCTATGAGCGTATGAACGGCGGATACGTTGTCGCGGTTGATGAAGCTATGGACGGCGTACGTGGGATAGAGGGAAGGGGCGGAAGACGAAATAGAAGAATACGGAGTCGCTGAAGTAGACATCTTGGTCCGTGAGATTGATAGAGAGCCAGACCTTTTCTCTGAAACTGTGGAAAACTTCTTCGCGGACTAGGCCTGAGCCTGTTCCTTCGCCCAGTCGTAGCCCTCGTTCTCAAGCTTCTCGGCAAGCTCCTGGCCGCCGGACTCAACTATCTTCCCGTCCACCATAACATGGACACGGTCCGGCTCAACATAGTCCAGGATCCTCTGATAATGTGTGATCATCAAAATTCCCTGGTCCTCGGAGGCAAGCTGGTTAATGCCCTTCGCCACAACCTTCAAAGCATCAATATCAAGGCCTGAATCGATCTCATCCAGTATAGCGTACTTGGGTTGAAGCACAGCCATCTGAAGTATCTCGTTCCGCTTCTTCTCACCGCCGGAGAACCCCTCGTTCAGGTAACGCCTGGCGTAGTCCTCCTCCATATCAAGGAGGTCAAGCTTCTCTCGCAGAAGCTCATTGAATTCGCTCTGAGGCATTGCTTCCTCACCTTCCTCTTCTCTGCGAGCATCGATCGCCTCCTTCAAAAACTCGGCAACAGTGATGCCGGAGATCTCCGCAGGATACTGGAAACCGAGGAAAAGGCCTTCCCTGGCACGTTCATCTGTCTCCTCGTCGGTCACGTCCTCTCCGTCCACAAGAATCTTCCCGCCATCTATACTGTACTCGGGGTTGCCCATCAGGGCCTTACAGAGCGTGGATTTTCCTGAACCGTTCGGACCCATGATCGCGTGGATCTCTCCTGGTTCAATATCCAGGGAAACACCTCTTACAATGTCCTCGTCCTCAACGGATACCTCCAAGTTTTCAACTTCTAAAGTCATGAGAATTAGGTAGGCCTAAAACTTCTTAAGAACCCGGCCGGGGCAGGTAGAAGACTTCAAAGGCCCGACTTGGTAAACGGATAAAAAGTTATCTGGACGGATGTATAACCCCGGTGAACACATAATGTCGGTATTTGAATACGAAGAAGCAGTTGAAAGTCTCCTGAAGGAGGTTAACGGATACGGCTTCTCCTGGAGCCTTGAAGCGGACCGTGAAAATATCAGGGAAGACGAAAACTTCCTCTACCTCGAACTGGAGTCCTCAGAGGATATATGGGATCAGTTCCAGGAACTTGGAAACTACCTGGATGCAAGAAGCACAGGACAGGTCAATAATGGAGAAAGTTACGTCCTATCGGTCGAAAAAGAACGATTCCAGTGAAGAGACTTACTTCTCTCCCCGCATCTCCGCCCTGAAACGCTCAACGAAATCCTTCACGTAGCTATGCCTTTTCTCCGCAACTTCAAGGCCTGAATCAGTGTACACCCTGCTCTTGAGGTTCAGGATCTTCTTCTGCAGATGGTTGAACGAGTTGCTGCCGCCAGCTTCTTCATCCTGTTCCGCAGGAAGTTCTAGATCGGCGATAACTCTTCCATGCTCGCCTCCGTAGCTGAAAGTCCTTGCAATCCCCGTGGCCCCCAGAGCGTCAAGATTATCAGCGTCTGAAAGAACCCTGGCTTCAAGAGTTTCCGGGTCAGGCATTTTAGAATACCTGTGGCTTCTAACACAGTGCTGAACCTTTTCGATAAACCCTTCACTGTATCCAAGGCCTTCAAGTATATCTCCTGCTTTATCAGCGCCCCACTCTGCGTGGTTCTCGATCTCGCCTTCATCTTCCTTCTTCCTGCCGATGTCATGCAGGAGAACGGAGGCCTTAACAACTTCTTTATCCGCGTCTTCTTTCTCTGCAAGTTTTTCAGCAAGGTTCTCCACTCTTCTTACATGTTTCCAGTCATGCGCAGGTTTAACATCGCCGAAGAAGCTCTTCGCCTTTTTTCTGATTTTTTCCATGCTCAACGGTAATCCCTCACCGCGTCAAGGCCTCCAATCTTATCATTTTGTACGTTCTCGATCGCATCAAGTATGAACGGAGTCCTCAGATCCATGTCTTCGATCTCATCCCTTGAGAAAAAGCCTGCGTCAAGAATCTCCTCTTCGTCTTCAGGATTCAGTTCCGGGTCACCGGAGATTTCGGAGTAGAAAACTATTACAATTACAGTCGCGTCCAGGTAGTCGCTGTCATCAAAGAAAACACCGGCCAGGCCTTTGATCTCGACTTCAAGGCCTGCTTCCTCCCATGCCTCACGTTCAGCAGCTTTTCTCGCTTCCTCTTCCTTTTCTATGCTGCCTGCGGGAACGTTCCACTGTCCCCTGACGTGCTCCTTGCCTTCCTGTACTAGAACGTACTCTCCGTCTTTCTCTATAAGGTTCCCAGCTACTAAGTGGTAGTCAGGCATTTCTGAGGCCTTTCAGTCTTCTTTCAGTGCTTCCTGTATGGTTTTGACGGGTAGCATGGCGCATTTGATCCTCATAGGTGAGAGGTCTACTTCGAGTTCGTCCTGCACCCAGTCGCTGTCAAGTTCTTTGACCTCCTCGACGCTCATGCCTACGAGTCTGTCGGAGAGGATGCTTGTGGATGCTGTGGAGATTGCACATCCGTCTGTTTCGTGTTTGATCTCCCTGATCTCGCCGTCCTCTACTTTGAGGTAGATGTCAGTTTCATCTCCACAGCTCGGGTTCTTTCCCTCTGTTTTTGCGTCTTCCTCATCGAGGCTTCCCTCGTTTCGAGGCCTTTTCGAGTGGTCCAGAATCTCTTCTCTATACATGTCGAAACACCTCAGTGTTTCTTAAATCCAGAAAATCTATGATTTTCGTCATCAGCCGAAAACCTCCGGTTTTCTGTGAATCTGAAAACGAAACTTCTCTTGGAGTTTCTTGCAGGAAATCCTAGGGATTTCCGAATCTTCGAGTTTCTTCATCCTAGAAAACCTCCTTAACCTTCTTTACCGCGTCCAAAAATTCTTTGACTTCTTCTTCGGTGTTGTAGAAGTATGGTGATGCCCTGACTGTTCCCGCTAGGTCGAGTTCCTGGTGCTGTGGCTGTGCGCAGTGGTGTCCTGCACGGACTGCGACTGCTTCTGTGTTGAGGACTTCTGCGACGTCGTGTGGGTGTGCTTCCTCCATGGTGAATGAGACGACGGAGGGTGTTTCGTCTTCCGGTGCGTGGATCTCGACGCCTGAGATCTCTTTGAGGCCTTCGATAATCATCTTGTTGAGCTTTCGTTCGTGCTGGTCGATGCCTGCAAGGCCTATGGACTGCAGGTACTCGGCTGCCTTCGCTAATCCGACCGCTCCCGCTATGTTGGGTGTGCCGGCTTCGAACCTGTCTGGTACTTCCCCGTATTTTACTTCGTCTTCCTCTACTGTTTCGATCATTCCGCCTCCTACCAGGAAGGGATCCATGTCTTCAAGCAGTTCTTTTTTGCCGTACAATGCTCCGGTTCCGGTCGGTCCGCACATCTTGTGGCCTGAGAAGCCCAGGAAGTCGATATCCGCCTCCTTGACATCTACAGGGACTCTCGGAACGCTCTGAGCTCCGTCTACAAAGATGTAAGCGTCGTTTTCATGTGCGATCTCGGCGAGTTCTTCGACAGGGTTCCTGCATCCGAACACGTTGGAGATATGAGTAACTGAAACCAGCGCTGTATCCTCATCTATTATCTCTCTCACGGCATCCATGTCAAGCTCTCCCTCCTCTGTAGGAAGGAATTCAAGTTCAAGGCCTTCCCTTTTCGCTTTCTCTCGCCATGGAAGCTGCTCTGAGTGGTGGCTCATCTTCGGTACTGCGATCTTCCCGTCCAGGTCAAGGCCCTGTGCCACTACGTTTATGGATTCTGTCGTATTTCTGGTGAATATTATCTCGTCTTTCTCTGCCCCGACAAAGTCCGCTACTGTCGCTCTTGCGTTCTCGTAGGCGACCGTGGCTTTGTTCGCGAGTTTGTGAAGGCTTCTTCCCTCGTTGGAGTTTTCCTCTCTGTAAAATTTCTGGATTCTTTCGACTACCTGCTCAGGTGTGTGGGTGGTCGCTGCGTTGTCGAAGTATACTATCTGTTTTCCTTCAGACTTTTGCTTGAGGACTGGAAAGTCCTTCCTGTAGTTCTCCGGGTTAAGGCTCATAGAAAAATCCTCCTCTGTGAAAGTTTTGAACCCACTGCTTTTAAGGTAACCTCAAGGTCACCTGCACGACAGTACAAGAAAAAAGGGAATGAAAGGCCTCTGGACTGAGGTCCTAGGGCGTGATGTTTTTTACGAGGTTGAAAGGGTTCAGGAGTTTTTTCTTGATATTTTTTCCTGTATGGTCGCTGATTGTGCTTTCGAAGTCGTCTGCTTCCTCTGCTACTTCGCCCTGATTTCTCTTTTCCTCGTCCACGATTGATTCCTTCCAGGTTCCTCTGCGGTACCAGAGCCATGCTATCAGGCCTCCTATCAGGTTGGAGGCTGCGAAGGCAATCCATACTGCTTCTGGACCGTTGTCTATGAAGACTGTTGAGCCTATGTAGGCTATTGGGAGTCTTACAAGGGCGAGTGCTGTGATGCTGATTGCTGCTGCAGTCATGGTGTTCCCTGCTCCCCTGAAGCTTCCTGTGTAGGCTCTCAGCACACCCATGAATCCAAAGGTTAGTGATACCCACCTTAGGAAGTCGGCTGCGACTGAGACAACTGCAGGATTGGTCGAGAATATTCCTGCGATCGGTGCTGCGAATATGAATGTTATTATGCCGATCAATGTCAGGATTCCGAACATGTACTTGGCTGCGAGGTTTGCAGCTTCTTCTGCACGTTCTGGCTTTCCTGCTCCCAGGTTCTGCCCTGTCATTGTGGAGACGGCCCATCCTCCGGCGATCGCTGGCAGGAAGATCAGTGAGAACATTCTTACCCCAATGCCGTAGCCTGAGACCACTTTTGTGCCGAAAAGATTTCCTACGACAGCTACCAGTAAATTGACTGATACTGAACGGCCTACCCCGCCAAGGGTAGCGGGTGCTGCGATACCCATCATCCTCTTCAGGAATGAGAAGTCGGGAACCATGTTCTCCAGTCGGATCTTTATACCCCTCTTACCGGTAAATAGTACGTAGAGGCCTGCTGCTAGGGCGAGTGCTCGTGAAAAGATCGTTGCTATCGCTGCTCCCGCTACTCCCATCTGTGGGAACATCGCCCATCCGTTGATCAGGAATGGGTCGAGCGCTATGTTCAGGATAACTGTGCCCAGCATAATCAGCATCGGAGTTACTACATCTCCGTATCCGCGCATTAATGACATGAAGACAGCGAATCCGAACATGAAGAACAGGCCTAGTGATATTATCTGCATGTAGCTTGTTGCGGAAGCTGCTACTGCTGCCTTTGCCCCGAAGAGGTCAACTATGTTTGGCATGACAAAGTAACCGATAGCTCCGAGAATTATCGACGCTATTAGGCTGAAAGTAATTGTCTGTGAGGCTGCGTAATCTCTTTCTTTCCCTTTTCCCGAGCCCTCGAACTGGGATACAAGCACGTTTCCGGCCACTGATAGGCCCATCCCGAGCGAGATCAGGAAGAACACCAGAGGGAATGCAAAGCTGATCGCTGCCAGCGCTTCCTTGGAGAACTGCCCCAGCCAGAACGTATCTCCAAGGTTGTACGCTGTCTGTAACAGATTGATCAGTACGATGGGGATAGCAAGGTATAGAAGATTTTCAGCAACCGGTCCTCCGGTGAGATCCAGATCCTCCTTTCCGCGGAAAAGGCCCTGGACACGCTCCACAATTTTGTTTATCATATGAATGGAGAGTCTGCCGAAAGTTTATAAAGGTGTTTCGAATCGAAATATTACGGACCGAAAGTAACTAAAGCTTTCAAGACCCCTTCTAAGTCATGGGGAAGAAACTTCCCAGCGATATACTTCGCTTCATGGTACTAAAAAGTTTTCAAGACGATCCGAGCTATGGCTATGAAGTCGTCTCAACCATCGAAGAAGTCACAGATGACTACTGGAGCCCCAGCTATGGCACAATCTATCCCTTGATCCAGCGACTGGAAGAGGAAGGCCTTCTAACTGCTATAAGCTCCGAAGAGGCGGAGAGAAGAGGCCTTGATGATGGAGACCGCAAATACTTCGAACTTACAGATGAAGGTGAAGAGGAGATCTCCCCTGATGCGGATGAATCGGAGCTGAGGAAGCACTTTGAGGAGCTTATCCTTGGCTACCTGAAAATTTACCAGAACAAGTACGGGGAAGAGGCCACAGAGGAGCTTCTGGAAGGTCTCGGAGATTAAAACATGTCTCAAGCCCTTGCTGTGAAGGTTTCGGAACTGAAGAAAGTTTACGGTGAGGA
>JBDGSM010000045.1:0-6298 GCA_042217545.1 Candidatus Nanohalobium sp.
GATCTGTATTGTGGGAGACGCAGAGGTCCCGGGTTCGATCCCCGGCCTTCCCATCTGACCTCTAAGAGAGGTCAGCGTGGTCGAGAAACCATTCGGTTCGAATGGTTTAGTTCCCATCGAACTCTTTCGAGTTCGAGTGCTCAAGAAGGAACGAGGTTCGATTCCTTCAGTTCCCATCGGACCTCCTACAGAGGTCAGCTGGTCCAAGAAGTCTTCGACCCAAAGACCAATTGAACCCAATTGGTCTGGTTCCCATCACAGGTTTTCTTAAACCGTTCTAAAGAAAAAAATGGAAGTTGTTCTGCGGTTTCAGAGTGTTATAGCACTGCTCAGGCAGTCGTGGTGGCAGTAGCCCTCTGAGGCCTTTAGGTAGCTCTCATCGGTAGAAACTCTGTTTCCGCAGATTACGCAGTGTCCGAGTCTGGTGGACACGTTGGCTGTATGCAATGTACTCCCCCTCCAACTCTTTCATTTCGTTCCACTCAATATAAGGAAATCTGTAGGTGGAAGAATGTTTCCGGATTCATTAGTACCTCGGGATGAACTCCTACTGGTGTGCGTAGTAGAAGACATCCTCTGAGTCGCATCTAACAAATCCGAACCGTTCAAACTGAACTACTTCATCGACTTCTATACTGTTAGGCTCGATCCTGCCGGCAATATCCTCGCCGTCTGGCATCCTGACCATGGCCTCACTTGCGTAGCCTGGAACCCAGTGGATAAAGTCCGCATTTCTTTCAAGAGCATCTCTATGGTCTCCTTCCACGTATTCAGCGGAGTTACCCGAAATATTGACGTTGCAGAGGCCTTTCAAACGGACAAAACCGTCTTCAAGATCCTTCTGATCGACAAAGATCTCAACTTCTCCATTCTCCACATCTAGATCTGGTGAACGAACTCCTCTCTCCTCGTGTTCGGGATGGACCTGCATCTCCGGTTTAATATCTTCTGGAAGGCCTGAAACCGTTAACTTTTCTGGTTCTGCCACGAAGAAGTAACGGTCTGCATCTTCGTCGATGATACGCGTGTTTTCTTTCTCCAAAGTTTCTACCGAGGCCTCGATATCGTTCTCTGTGACTCCCATCTCTATGAAGAATTCCTGGAGTGCCTCCGGCTGAAAACCTCTTCTCTTCAAAGCTCGCAGAGTCGGTGCCCGTGGATCGTCCCATCCGTCGAGCTCGCCGTCTTCAATCATCTTTCCAAGCGTGGACCCGGAGACCGGGGCGTCGAATCCTGAAATCTCTACTTGTCCCCAGTACATGATGTCCGGGTACTCCCAGTCCAGATAGTCGTAGATGTATTTCTGACGCTTCGTCGACGCTCGAAGATCTTTTCCACGGACGATGTGCGTCGTACCCATCACGTGATCCTCTATCGCGCCCTGGAAATCCAGGAGAGGCCAGACACGGTACTCATCGCCTGTTATCGGGTGATCAGGGTCGTCGATTATCCTGAAGGCGACAAAGTCTCTCACGGCCGGGTTCTTGTGCTGCATATCCGTCTTGATCTTCAGCGTCGCCTCACCTTCTTCAAGGCCTCCATCCCGCATCTTTTCCCAGAGGTCCATGTTTTCCTCCGCGCTCTGGCCTCTGTGCGGGCACTCTTTTCCTTCCTTCCTGTACTTTTGCCCGGCCTCCTGCGAACACTTGCAGACGTAGGCCTTTCCCATCTCGATAAGTTTTTCCGCGTATTCTATGTATGTACCGAAGTTTTTCGAGCTGTAACGTACCTCGTCCGGCTTGTAGCCGAGCCAGGTGTAGTCTTCCTCGTACATCCCGTAGGCTTCCTTCATAGGCCTCTTCGTAACAGGGTCAGTATCATCGTACCTGAGGATTAGTTTTCCGTCGTACTTGTCCCTTAGCTCGCCGTTGACCGTCATACCTCGTGCGTGGCCGATGTGTGGAGGGCCGTTCGGGTTAGGAGCGAATCTTACAATTACTTCCTCTTCTTCATCGACGTCGAGATCCGGGATCGGGTCGTGCTCCTCTTTCTCCGGTTCCTCGTACTCGTATTTTTCGATTTCCTCTTCCTGTTCTTCCAGTGATAGCCCGTTGACTTCTTCACAGACCTTTTGAGCGGTCTGTGTGACTTCTCCCTTGTCTTCAAACTCCTCTTCAGCGAATATTTTTCCGATTACTGCTCCAGGGTTGCATTCTCCGCCGTGCTCTACCGCATTTTTCAGCGCGTATTTCCGGGCTATCTCCTCAAGTTCCATGAATAGGCCTTACAGAAAAATTTCTATAAAATGAACGCTTCAGTGCCCGATGTCATGTCGGTGATCTCCCTTCCTCTCGGGTTCGATAGTTATGTAGTCTGCCCCTGCATCCGCAAGTTTCTGCCGTGCCTGTTCAAGGATTTCCTCAACGTTTTCCAGGTCTGAGGCCTCGTGGCTTATATGGGCTGAGACCACTGTTATCTGGCTGCAAAGGTTCCAGGCCCTGAAGTCTTCGACCTCTTCCACTCTGTCAAGGCCTTCAAGTTCTCCGATGACTTTCTCGGCGTCCAGAGGATTTCTCTGGAGCAGGATGTTCGAACTACCTCTCAGCACTTTTGAAGCACTCCAGACGATTATGCCTGCGATTAGAACGGCAGCGATCGGGTCAGCAGCCCTGAAACCGGTGAAGTAGATCAACAGGGTCGAAACTATTACTGCGACCGATCCGCCGGCATCTCCAAGCAGGTGATAGAAAGCACCTTTCTCGTTCAGACTCATACCGTCTCCACGCAGGTAGTAGACCGAAAAAAGATTGACCAGGAGGCCCAGAAAGCCTACGCCCAGCGTGGGAAGAAGGCCTATATCCACAGGATTCAGGAAACGTTTGTAGCTCTCCCAGAGAATGTAAAACGCCATCGGTATCAGCAAGGCTCCGTTGAATAAAGCGGCAAAGGTTTCGAAACGATGAAGACCGAAGCTCCAGCTCTCGTCTCCTGAACGCCTCTCAGCAAGATAAGCCGAGCCAAAAGCGATCACATAAGCCAGTGCATCGAAAAGCATATGGAAAGCATCGCTGATCAATGCGATAGAACCGAACATGAGACCTCCGGCAAGTTCCACGAAGAAACCGGCAAGATTTATCCCGGAGACAAGGCCTAATTTCCTTGTACTAGTATCCTCGCCGCCATGACTGTGTTCTTCTTCATTCCCGTGCATGTTCTACACCTGCGGCTATCATACTTTCGATATGTCCATCTCTCATGCTGTAGTATCTGTGTTTGCCTTCACTTCTCTTCTCCACGACTCTTGCATCCTTCAGCTTCCTCAGATGGTGGGAGATGTTCGAATTAGTAAGATCAAGCTCTTCTGCGAGATCATGTACGCACATCTCATCCTCTCTCAATAGCTTCAGGATCTTCAGCCGGTTCTCGCTTGAAAGAACCTGGAAAATCCTGGCTGCCCCCTCGAGCCCTTCATCACTCATAACATTTGAACAGTTGTTCAAACTTTTAAATAATCTGCTGGGTCTGAACTTTTTTCTGAGAAAAGTTTATCTCTCAAAGAGTTCATCTCTCAAAAAGTTTATCTCTCAATAAGTGTCCATTTCTTCTCGGCGTCCGAGTTGTTGATGACCCGCAGGTTTCCGTCTTCAAGCCTGATCCTGGTCTTTCTGAGGCCTACGTTGGTGATCTCACCTTTCACGCCGTCGACCTCCACTCTGTCGCCGTTGTTGAAGTCAGGATCCTTCGCGAGATAGACGCCCGCGACTGTATCGGAGAGAACGTCTTTCAGTGCGAAGGATACTCCTAATGCGACGAATCCTGCTGCTGTTCCGAGTGCTGCGGCGATCTCGCTGAAGTCGAGGATGCTCAATGCTATCAGGACGGCGGAGAATCAGAGAAGGCCTTTGCTGATGCTCTCCATCAGGTTCAGAACTGTTTCCTCCTCGAACTTCCGGGAGAGAACTTTCCTGACGACTCTGCCCGAGTATCCGATGGCGAATGAAGCTACTACGAGGAAGGCGGCCGCTGTCAGAATCCTTGTAAGGATCATCTTGGCCGCGACCTCGTAGATAACCATGACTTAGAAATGGTGCTTCGCTCTTTAGAAGCTTCATGCACTCGAGGCGCAGTGCTCGCAGCAGAAGACCTTACCTTCCTCCCTGTAACCGCCGCTGTAAATTTCACAGCCGCAGTTTTCGCACTCCTCCACCTGGTCAAGCAGCGAGGCCTCGATCACCTCTCCGAAGGACTCCACCTTCTCTGACGCAAAACTTTCCCCATCCTCCGTCAGCGAGTAGACCTTTTTCCGGCCTTCCTTCCTCTCCTCCAGAAGGCCTTTTTCTACAAGCTTCGAGAGGAACGGGTAGATGTGGGAGGAGGAAGGCCTCGAGTAGAGGCCTTCTTTACTCCAGTTTCTGTTTGATTGATTTCCAGCCTGTGAATTCCTGTCGTGCTTTCTCGGTTCTCTCATCGACTGCTTCTTCAATATCTTCTTCGGAGATGTACTCCGGATTGTATCTTACCATTGTGTCTTCTGCACGGATAACATATTCTTCGGCGCCTGGAAGAAACTTCTCGAAGAGTCCTGGACTCGTTACATACTTGAAGTCTGCTACATGCTGAAAGTCTAGGTCTTTCCCGACTTTGTGCACTATCTCTCTCGCATACTTTTCTGCCTGATCTTCAGGGAATTCCGGGCTCAGGTCGATCTGCTGAATGTTGTCGCGACTCATAATATCAGTTTAGGAACCGGTATAATCAACTTTAAGGTCTCCTTTTTCAAAGTTCTGAAGGTTTTGACGCCACGACCCCCCGGTAATGTCTTCAGGATCGTAGGGAAGTACCTGGAAGTTTACGTTCCGGCCCTCCTCCATATCAACTTCTTCGTGTTCCAGGATTACCTCTGGAAATCCTGACTCATCATATACAGCTTTCAGAGGCATTGCTCCTTCAGGAAGAACCTCGAGCCTGATGTAGTCGGTCTCAATGTAGCTATCCTGCTGGAAAGATTTACTCTGGCCAGATCTTCTTGGAGAAATCTCATCTTCAGGTCTTCTACCGGTTACTCTGGCCAAGCCGGTTTCTCCAGATTCGAACCCTGGACTGTGTTCGTAAACCATCAGTCTCGGATAGTTCTCGCTTTGAGGCCTTGAACCTGTCAGCACTCCCTGATACAGGTTAGAGGCTATCTTGCCGTTGTCTCCTTCTTGTTCCATCATCTTTCGGACTGTTTCAGTCCAGCCTTTTTCTTCTGCTCTTTCAAGCATGTTTCTCAGATCCTCAGGGCTTCCAGTCAATTTTTTACACCGTTAAGAGTTGAATGAGGTTTGAAGTCTTCATCGACGTTGCCTGTAACTACTTTATCGATCTGGAGGCCTTCGACTTGTTCCAGGTGGGTCTCTGTCTCGCCTTTCTCATGTAGTCTCAAGTAGTTGTGGTTGAATTCTATCATGGCTTCTGCGTTCTCATTATTGATGTAGAGCTGGAATTCACCGGGACCTGTCGAGCCCGAGAGTTCGTATTCGCTGTTGTCGGTTTGCTTAAGCGTTTCTTCTATATCTTTCCATTCCTGGATAGGTGTTCCCATGCTTCCTTCCGGCACTCTGTTCAGGACTTCTTCCATTACTTCTTTCCAGTATCCTTCAATCCTGTAGGTGGTTTCCCGGGCCTTATTCCATGGTTCTTCCTCCAGAAATAGATCGCTTGAGGGATTTGAGTTTAAATCGACGTTGGTACATACTTCAGGGCTTTCCGATCCCTGATCCAGCAGTGTGACGCCGTCAACTTTCTCTCCTGTTTCTTCGGTGTACAGGCCTTCTCCCGGCACCCCGATCAGAAGGTATTCCGGGCCCTCGAAGACCTCGTATCTGTCGTCGTCCTCGTGCTTCTCGTATTCAGGACTCTTTTCTGCGGCCTGAAGAATCTTTGATTGTGGAGCTTGTGCTTCGATCAGTTCGGGAACACTGCGATCCATAGCAACAGTAGTTAGGTCTTCAAATTTTTTATTTCTATTCGGTGACATTGGTTGTTCTGTATCGGTCATTTTCGACTCCGATTCCTGCAAGAAATAGATGTGCTGCGAGTTGATGGGCGCAGAGGTTTCCCTGGAAAGGGCAGGGGCAGAAAGAGTCTCCTGTGTCGATATCTACTCCCACAGTGTACGTGTTCTGGTCTCCCTGTACATTGAACTGGTAGCGGTCTTTAGATCGGGTCTCCACCTCTATCTTTTCCTCATCGATTATTCTACGGGCCTTACCCCATTTATGCAGGTTCTCCCTCTCCTCCCGTGAAAGATCCATAACAAGAAAAAAGAGGTCTCAAACTTAATAACAATGCCTCAGGGCTTGAAACTGGTTGACAG
>JBDGSM010000046.1:0-19626 GCA_042217545.1 Candidatus Nanohalobium sp.
TGTGAGAACTGGAGGAAGTAGTTTGATCGGTTAAGTTGATTGCTGGTTCGCTGTTTGGCAGAGTAAGTGATTTCTTGGCACTTTTTCTCTTCACGCTGTCAGTATCGTTGAAGATGAAGTAATAGTCTATCTTATCTGTTTCAGTGGAGCCATATCCAATATGGTCTAAAGACTTACTCAAAGAGGCATTACAGGCCTTCTTTTGAGGGCCAGATACATTTTTCAAGGTCGCTGACCCAAGTTTCTTGTAGTTGTCCTTGTAATTTGGTTTGTAATAAACTTTGCAGCTAGAAAAGGAGGCATCTCCGCTTGGATGCTCTGCAATTGCTGAAATATTGCTTTTATGCTTGTCATCATAGTTTTTTACATCTGTTGATGTTATATTAATCAACTTGTGGTTTATTTCGTAAAAATCCAGCTTTGGAGTATCTGAGGAGTTGCTCGTGCCGAGATCAGCTGTTATCTTTATATATTGCGCATTTTCTAGGCCTGTAAGGTCGATAGTGTTTTTTCCATCTGCTAGGAGATAAGAAGTGGAGTCAAGCACATTTGATTTATCGTTTGAAACTTCTATATCTATGCTTATTTGTGTGTCGGTGTTTATTGACTCTGTTCTGTAAGTTAAATTATGCCATGAGGCCTTCCTTCCTGTATTTATCCATCCTGTAGAATGAGTTCCTGAGCTCTTATACTCTGGAAGGTAAACAGAGTAATCTTCCTGTTCATTGTAAGTGGTGTCTGTCGTCGGATCCATATGATAGCTACTGTATGCGCCTATTACCCTCATGATTGTGGACTCTCCCATGTTGATGTCTTTTGGGACAGTTATCTGCTCGGAGACCACGCAGCCGTTTGTGCTGCAGTGACCTATTTTGTAGACGTTGTCGTCTGAAAGATCTTCGTTATCGTTCCAATCGAATGCCACAGTAGCATACTCTCCGTATCCTCCTGTATGGAACCTGACGCTGATCTTATATGTATGGCCTGGCTTTAGAGAACTGGATTTTATATTTGTGGCGTCTAAATACCCTCCATTGTCGCCTGTAGAGTGAGATATGTCCTTTATTTCCACTTTGGTTATGTATTCTCCATAAGATGTGTCTCCTCCGCTTACATTGGCATATTTCCCTGCATCTACATTGTTGGCAGTTTTATTAACATAGCCAAGTTTTAAATTTCCTTTAGTGACTGTTACGTTAGTTAAGGAGCCTGATTTCCATTCTGTAGTGCTGTTTATGGTTTCTGATGTTGCTATTCCTGAACTGGACATAACTAAGGCTAGGAATATAAGGAAAAATGCTCGAAAGAGATAGTGGCTGTATTTATGATAGGATGACATTGATTATGGCTTCTCTTGACTAAGAATTTGAATTAGTTCATAATAAATGTTCAGCAACTACTTTCTAGTGTATTCCACAAAGTCGAAATCATCTCTTTCTTCTCTCTTAGTTTCTTCCCAGTTGTCTTCATCCCAGTTAGGGAAGAAAGTGTCTCCATCTATTTCTCTATGTACTTCTGTTAAAATCATTTTATCTGCATCTTCCAGGGCCTCTTTGTAGATTGTTGCTCCTCCTATGATGAAGGCCTTGTTGTCGAGTTCTTCTGCTTTGTTGTAGGCCTCTTCGAGACTGTTCGCTGTTTTTACACTCTCGTCTTCTGGCCGAAAGTCGCTTCTCGTCAGTACTATGTTGGTTCTGCCGGGTAGAGGCCTTACTGGGTCAGGGAATGACTGGTATGTTTTTCTGCCCATTATGATGGGGTGTCCCATCGTGGTTTCTTTGAAGTGCTTCATGTCTTCGGGTATGTTCCAGGGTATGTCTCCGTTTTTTCCGATTGCGTTGTTTTCTGATACTGCTGCGATGATTATTTTCTCCATGCTATCTTTCCTTGAATTCAAGCAGGTTCTGGAGGGTTTCGAAGTTTTCTGCGTGTTTAACTGCTCTCTGGAATTCCCGGATGCTTTCGAGATCGATCGAGTCCGGTTCGTAGAGTTCTCTGTCGCTGTACTTGTTCACCAGGCCTGCGGCTGTGAGTCCTGATAGTACGAGGCCTATCTCTTGGGCTCTGACGTCTTCGACTTTTTTCTTGAGGTCTCTGGTTCTGAAGTAGCTGTTTCTTTTTTCTTTTATTTCTTTGAGGCCTTCGTAGACGTTCTCTATGTTGTTTCTCAGTCTTCCGTATTCCTGTTCGCTCAGTTCCTTTATCTCCGGGTCGATTTCTGGTCTTTTACGTTCGGCTATGTCTCTCATCTTTCTGATGCTTTCTGCTGTGTTCTGGAACTGGTCTTTTTCCTCCGTTCTGTCTATGAACCTGGCGTAGAGGCCTTCCTCTTCTTCCTCTGGGTTTTCCTCGAGTACTTCTTCCGCTATCTCCTCTGGTTCCCTCGGCTGTGGTTCTGCTTCGAGTTCGTATCCGAGTCTTTCCCAGCCTGTTCCCTCGAGGAGGACTGCCTCCCAGGTCTTGGGGTTGTTTCCGGTTCTGATGACGTGGCTGGTTTCTTCTTTCTCTGTCATGTATTTGAGGGTTTTACCTACTTTCTGCGGGGTGTATCCCTCGAGTCTTTCGGCGATGTCTCCGCTCGTGAAGGATGAGGTCTCTTCTTGGGTGTAGGCCTCTATCTCGGGCAGCAGGTCCTCGTAGAATCGTTCCTCCCAGCTCATCGTTTTTCCGTGGTCCTTTTGTTCGGGTATTGTTTCACGCGCGGTTTTCCCGGTTACTGGATGGTTTCGTTGTCCTGTAATTATTTAATACCTTGATTCTAATTAGTGCTTATGATTCCCATCACGGCTATCGACCATTTCATCTGGGCAGGTCTTATCTTCCTGTCGTTTTACACTGTTTACAGAAAGTATCAGGAGAACCAGAACGAGATGCTGAAGAACTTCTACATGTTCTTCCTTGTCTGGTCAACAGGATTCTTTGGCCTGATGGCCTCCATGTTCACCTTGGGTGCTTACCTGGGTAACGACATGATCCTTTCGCTGGGATACGTGATACCTCACATATTCGCGTTTGTATCGATAGGATATCTCTGGAAGGTCCAGAGCAGTATCAACTTCCCGAAGTACCAGAAGCTTTTCTGGGTTTTCGTCGGTTATGGGGTTCTGCTCGTCGGGTACGGGCTTCTGAACAGGCCTGATGTCGCTGTACAGGATGGAGTCGTGACTTACGGCGGTTCGATGTTCAGTTCGCTTATACCTCTTGGGATGACGGTCTCGGCAGTCCTTATCTCCGGAAGCAGTTTCTACTCCGCATACGTGACCAAGGGAGATACCAGAAGAAAACTTGTCCTGATAGGTATCGGGACTATGTTGTCTCTCGTCTTTGGATCGATTTTCCATAACCTCGGTTACAAATTACTAGGTGAAGCGACAAATCTTGTATGGATCAGTATCTTCCTCGCGGTCACTCACTGGCAAATGCTTCAGGAAAAGCTCTCAGGCCTGAGAGGTGAGTAGATGGAGTACAAGGAGGTATTCGAGCAGATAATGGAAAAGGCTAACGGCATGGTGGGTGAGGTCGCGTACAGGCAGGCGGACCAGGTCGAAGGAGTGAACGTCTCTCAGGACGGTGAGGTCGAGGGAGAGATAGGAGGGAAACAGGTACGTGAACTCGTGGAGAAATACAGCGATATAATGGGTGAAGGAGGATACGGAGTGGTCCGACAGTCCATAAAGGAGATATACGATGAGGACCAGTCCATAGCACAGCTGGAACTGCCTGACGAGGTCACCCCGAAAGAGGTAAGGGCCAGCCAGTTCGCCTCCGCGCTCTAGGAATCCCTTTTTATTCAGCCACCGAGAACTCGAGGCCTCCATGCGGATCATAGCCTTCCAGCTGGAAGTCCTCGTACTCCAGCTCGTCTATACTCTTCTCCGGCAGATGCATCTCAGGCCTTTCCTTAGGCTCCCTGGAGAGCTGTTTCAGCAGGTTTGGGACGTGATCGAAGTTCTCCTCGCCTTCCCTTTCATCCGGAGCCTCCTCTGCGATCCATTCTTTGATGTCGAGGTAGTCTTCCCTGCTTGAGGCCTCTCTCATTTTCTTTTTCAGGGTTTCGAGGTTTTCGCTGTACCATTCTCCTCTCTCGTTCTTTCCGCAGTAGATGTGGCTGTCGACGATTGTATGTGAGAAGGTTCCTGGCTCGAAATCGGTCTGCTTCGCTATTATCTTTGTTATCAGTGCGTAGGCGGCGATGTTGAACGGTATTCCCAGTGCGGTGTCGCCACTTCTTTGTGTCAGATGTGTGTTCAGTTTTCCGTCCTGTACGTTCATGACCCAGGTGAAGTGGCACGGTGGAAGCTTTGAGACTGCTGCGTTCGCCGGATGCCAGGCGTTGATGATGATTCTACGTGATTCAGGGCCTCTGTACGGGTGGTCGCCGTTCAGGGTGTCGATGGCGTACTGTATCTGGTCGAAAGTTTTTCTCCCGTCCTCTTCCTCGTTGATCCAGCGTGAGATTCCTTCCCTGATTTCCTCTTCCTCCAGGTCGTACTGTTCCTCGGCTTTCTCCATCCATTCGTCCTGGTTGGTCGGCCACCACTCTCCTCTGAGAACGTCCTCGTCTTCTGGTATCGGGTAGCGGCGCCAGAAACGTCCGTAGGCGGTGGGTAGGAGGCCTTCGTCGTCGGCCCATGCGTTCCAGATCTTGGTGTGTTCTCTCAGGTTTTTGATGTGTTCTTCTCCTGTGAAGTACCATAGAAGTTCGTGGATGAGCGAGTTCCACCGGTAGCCGGAGAGGTCTTTCGTCGTGAGGAGAGGGAATCCTTCCTGAAGGTCGATCTTGTAGTGCTGTGAGAAGCTGGAGATCGTGTCCGCGTCTGTCCTGTTTTTCTTGTAGTTTCCGTCTTCGAGTATGTTTTTGACAAGCTGCTGGTACTGTTCCAAAGAAGTTTTCCCCTCCTGGTTTCCAGTTCTGCCGAGAGAGTTTAATATCTTCGTGACTGGTGCATGGCTATGAGGTTAAGGAGGGCGGCGCTTCAGACGTTTTCACTTGTTCCAGGCCTTGGTGCGGCGGTTTCTCTGTTCTTCTGGGTCTCTGTCGTGTTCGATCTAGGTGATCCGGCTCTTGATCGGGTCTGCCAGGGCCTTCTCTGACGCTTCCGGTGCTGGCGCTTGTGTTAGGGATCGTTGCGTGGAGGGTTTCTCCTGATCTGGATGATACTCTGAAGGGGGTCCTGGAGGCGCTGCTTGAGCCTGTTCTGAATCTCGGGTAGGCGTTCCCTGAACTGTTAAACCTGGGGTTGTATTTACCGTATGTGGAACTGCCCAGGATCTTCGAGTCCCGTGAGAAAGAGAAGAAGGTGCTGAAGTACACAGCGGTCCTTTTGGCGGTCTTCGTGGTCGGCTATTTCGTCACGCAGCCCTATCATGGATTGCTTTTTGACGTTGAGAGGATGAGGGATTTCATCGAGAGCTTCGGACCTCTTGGACCGCTCGTATTGATAGCTCTTCAGGCCTCTCAGGTAATTATAGCGCCTGTTCCTGGCCCGGTGGTCGGTGCAGCAGCAGGGTATGCCTTCGGAGTTCTATGGGGTACAGTCTACGGGTTCATAGGCCTGGCTATAGGCAGTTCTATAGCCATTATACTTGCAAAGATGTACGGTAGGCCTTTCGTTGAGGACGTTATCGCTGATGATACGATGGATAAGTTTGACGATCTTGCGGATGAGCACGGCTTCCTGCCGTTCTTCCTGATGTTCCTGTTACCGGGTTTTCCGGACGACGCGATATGCTTCATAGCAGGCCTTACAGATATAGACACGAAGAAGCTACTTCTTATGGCGAGCTTCGGACGTTTGCCAGGCCTTTTATCTCTTACAGTTGTGGGGAACAGTCTTGCACTTGGCAACATGAAAATTATGGCTGTAACAATGGTTATCGTGCTGGCTGTCAGTACTGGCGCCTGGTACGTCAGGGAGTCGGTCGTTCGGCCGGGAGAAAATATCAGGAATCCTGTCTCGGCGGTGAAGAGGAAGGCAGGTTCCTGGCTAGAGAACTGATCAGGCAGACTGTTGTGACTAACCCTACCTACACTTTTAAAGTTGGTTAAGTGGTTCCTCTCTGTGATGCCTCTGAGGGAGTTGCCGGATAAGGACAGGATCGTAGGACATGAAGCGGGCAATTTTATGAGTGGTGTCGTCATTGGATGGCCGGAGAAGGAGGGAGACAACCGTCTCTGGATGGAGGGCGAGCAGATAATCAACGCGTTCAACCGGTATATGGAGGCAGCTGAGAGCGGTGATTTGAGGGGTCAGGCCGAGGCGATGAGGGTTCTTGAGAGTTTTGACGTTTATGAAACTCCTGATTATGCGAGGAGGCAGCTTCAGAGAGGTCTTGATGTTATAGAGTCTGCAGAGGCCTATGATAGGATGATCGAGGAGGATTATGAGACTGAAATAGGTCTTGATGATGTTCTGAGGCCTTTTGACTGGTATGATGGGATCGAGTCCGATTATGAGGATGTGGATGTTCGCGGCAGCGAGGCTCTGCGTGTTGTCTCCAGTACTATAGTCAAGAACTGGCTTGACCATGGAAACGGGAGGGATGAGGATGGAAGTATGTGGCTTGAGTACGAGGAGAACGGTGGAGAGGTGGAGCTCAGCATCTATGATAACGGTCCTGGATGGCCGGATGAGGGGATCGATTTCGAGGGGGGCGATCCCGGTGAGGGGATAGGCCTTTCGACCGCCTATGCCGTTACCGAGGAGTACGGAGGGGTTCTGGAGCCCTTTGAGCCGGATACCGGTGGAGCGGGCTACAGGTGGATGCTGGAGAAGGCCTGAGGTTTTTCACATGGTTCGAGGCCTGAGGCATCCTATGAGGTGGAGGCTGCCGGTCACGAGTATCGTTTCGCCGGGTTCGGCATCGGACTTCGCGGCTTCCAGGGCGTTCTCCGGTCGTTCGAAGGTTTCCGAGTCTTTGGTTGATTCTTTCTGCAGGTTCTCTGGTTCTTCTGAGGCCCATTCGACATCTGATCTGGTGAAGTAGAACTTGGAGGCCTTGTTTTCAAGTGTTTGTATCATCTGGTGGTGTCTTTTCTTTTTTGAGGCGTTGAAGACGCATCTGAACTGGTCTGGCAGCTCTTCCAGGATTTTTTCTGTTGCTGAGGGGTTGTGGGCTCCGTCATGGCTGTGAGGGATTCGAAGAACGAAAGTTCCTGGTCCAGCGCCTCTATCCTTCTGTAAAGCTTCGGGAAATCCTTCCTGTCGATCATCGCCCCGTCCTTCTTTATCCGTTCCCTGACGCTGTGTATGTGGGGTGATCTGAAGGTCCCCGTGGAGTAACCTTTCTGCTGGAGCAGGGCCGAGATCATCTCCACAGTGGAGCCCTTCCCGTTCGTACCTCCGACCAGTACTACGTCAAGATCCCTCTGAGGCCTTCCGAGGAGGTGCAGGGCTTCCGCTGTCCTCTCCTTCGCGGGCCTTTTACCTTTTGAACGACGTGATTCCAGGTCCTCGACGGCGTTTCTGTACTGCTGCTGAACGCTTTCTGCAGTTTTTCTCTTCATCAGGTTCTCTTTCCCTGCTGGTTCTAGTACTCTACTTCGGAGTCCCTGTAGAGAGGGAACTCCTCCAGAAGTTCCGATACTCTCTGGCTGTGTTCCTCCCTGATCCTGCTGTCTTCAGGGTTCTTCACGACCTCTCCGATCATCTCGCCGATATCCTCAAGCTCTTCCTCCTCCATGCCACGAGTAGTTAATGCTGGAGTCCCGATCCGGATACCTGAAGTAATACGCGGCGACTCAGGATCGTGAGGAACCATGTTCTTGTTAACGATGATATTAACATCTTCCAGAGCCTCCTCAGCTGCTTTACCAGAAATATCTTCCTCACGCAGGTCAACTAGAACCAGGTGGTTGTCAGTACCGCCTGAGACCATCCTGAGACCTTCGTTTCTGAGGCCTTCTGCCAGTGCTTTCGTATTTTTCTTGATCTGCTTTGCGTAATCCTTGAACTCGGGTTTCATCGCCTCTTTGAAGCAGACAGCTTTCCCTGCAATCTGATGCATGAGAGGGCCTCCCTGGGAGAACGGGAAGACCGCTGAATCCACATCGCTGGCGTATTCTTCTTTACACATTATCATGCCGCCTCTCGTGCCGCGAATAGACTTGTGAGTGGTAGTAGTGACGATATCGCACTCCGGGAACGGCGAGGGATGTTCCTCCGCGGCGACAAGGCCTGAGATATGGGCTATGTCGCACATCAGGATCGCATCGACTTCATCTGCTGCTTCTCTAAATGCTGAGAAGTCTATCTCCCTCGGATAGGCTGAGTACCCGCAGACGATCAGATCGGGGTCATGCTCCTTCGCTGCCTCGATTATATCCTCTTTCTCGAACCTCTCCGTTTCATTGTTGATCCCGTATGTTTCGAAGTCGAAGAGCTCGCCGGAGAAGTTCACATGGTGTCCATGCGTCAGATGTCCTCCGTGGGAGAGCACAGGGCCCAGAATTTTGTCGCCAGCTTCCAGCACGGAGAAATACGCTGCGAAGTTCGCCTGGGAGCCGGAGTGTGGCTGGACGTTGACATGATCTGCACCGAAGATCTCCTTCGCCCGATCTCTTGCTAGATCCTCGATCTCGTCGTGGTACTGGCATCCTGCGTAGTATCTTTTACCTGGATAGCCTTCCGCGTACTTGTTCGTCAAAATGCTTCCCTGCGCCTGCAGAATCTGCCTGGGAACAAAGTTTTCCGATGCTATCATCTCAAGGCCTTCCTTTTCCTGCCTGTGCATCTCGTTTTTCAGTGCTTCATGAACTTCCGGGTCTGCTTCAGAAAGATCCTGGTGCTCCATACATCAGAAAATCTCACGCAACTCCTACATAACTTACGATTCAGTTCACGTCCTCAAGCACAAAACCCTCAGAGAAACCGCCTCTATCCTCTTTTTTCTCCTCTCTAACTTCCTCTAACTTTTCACGCGAAAGGCCTTCATTTTCGATATAGGCGTCAACTACTTCCAGAAGATCGGCAAGCTCCTCGACATCCCTGTCTTCCTCAAACTCTTCTGCTTCCTCCACGACTTTCTCCCCCAGGAACTTCTCCAGTTCAGCGCCTTCAACTTCACTGATCTTCGCTTCCTCACCGTTCTCCTCTATGATCTCTGGAATCCTGTCACGAACAAGTTTCGGAAGCTCCTGCTGTTCTCTCCACTCCTGATGCGCCTTTTTCAGGCCTTCCCTGAGTTCGTCATGCATAGGAAGATCATCCAGCTTCGAAACTTCCACCCACCGGAAATCAGTGTGCTCATTCCCCAGCTCGATCTCGAGGCCTTCAGGTTCACAGAGAAACGTGGTCCCGAAGACCTGCTCCCCGCTGTCACGCATAAAGGTCCAGGAAGTAACAGGGTCCACGACTTCTGCCTCAAGGCCTGCCTCCTCCATTACTTCTCTTTTCAGGCCTTCCTGAGGTGTTTCCCCGTAGTCAAATCTTCCGCCGGGTACATCCCACAGGTTCTCCAGATGCGTCTCCTCTCCCGAACGCTTGATTACAAGAATTTTGCCTTTCCTGTCGACGATAACAGCTTTTCCAGCAGCTCTGAAAGTTTTTCTGTCCTCCAGGAACTTTCTGAACGCTTTCTCAAGGCCTCCTATCAACTCGTACTCTGTAAACTCTTCAGGCCTTATCCAGGCGAATTCATCGTGATCACTGGAAAGCTGGGCTTCTGAGGTCCCTGTTCTCGCTCTAAAGTAGGTTCCTACTATCTGCCATTTCTCCCCTTTCACTTCAGGCCTCCACTCGTCCGTGAAGAACGGTTCCCCGGTCTCTGCTTCAAGGCCTGTTTCTTCCAGCATCTCTCTTTCCAGGCTCTCCCTGAAATGCTGCCCTGGTTCGATCCTTCCTCCAGGAACATCCCATTTTCCGGCGTTAGCTCCTTCTTCGTACTCGGCGGACTCTTTAAGCAGCAGAACTTCCCCTTCCTGGTTTTCCACGAAGGCCTTGGTCGCTGTAAAGGTTTTATCTGTCATTTTCTATCTGTCTCCGAGCATTTCGATTATGATCTGCAGTATCTCGACGAATACTCCCATGTAGGCGATGTAGATGCCGATAGCGTTCATAATTACTCTTCCAGGCCTCTTTTTCATCCTCCAGAGTTCGTAGACGAGGTATACGAGGAATCCTGCCAGTACGAGGATGAATGTTAACAAGAGCAACGGTGTGAGAGCACTGCCTATAAGGCCTGTTACGAATGCGGAGATGAAGAGGTAGTTAGAGTATTTTCCCCATTTTCTGAAGCTCCTGCTCGTTCCGTAGACCAGTAGCGCTGCTGCTACAGCTATAACTGTCGTGACCACGGCGGTTATCCCCAGTACGATCGGGAAAAATCTTGGCGGGACGAAGGAGAGGATTCCACCTCCGAACACTCCGTATGTGAGCTGGAGCAGCGTGAGTCCCAGGCCTGCGAGGCCTGTGTGGTCCTGCTTCATCCCTTTTTTGGCCAGGGATCTTCCCAGTGCTAGGCCTGCCCCGAAGATTATCATGCCGATTATAGGTACAGTGAACAGAAGGCCTGTGATGCCTGCGAGTGGTGTTACTGCTACTACAGCCATTACTGCGATATTGAGTAGTATAAGGCCTGTGCTGAGCGCGATGCTTTTCAGTTCGTTTGAGTTCATACCTGGGACCTGGAAGGTGATCTTTTAGTCTCTGGTGGGGTTGAAAAACTTTCGCTGCGAAGACTTGGGTATGAGTCAGGGTTTTGAAGGCCTCTTCGTTGTGATAGAGGGGCCTGATGCTTCCGGGAAACAGACACAGGCCGCGAAAACAGTGCAATGGCTCCGGGATCAGGAAGTCAGCGGTATCTCGGAGGAGGCTGAAAAGGAGATACTTGATAGGATGCCGGGGAGGTATCCTGCGCCCGGGGAAGATGAGCGGGTAGAGGACTCGATCAGGAGAGGTGTCTGGAGGCTGTCCTTCCCTACATACAAACAGACTCCTGGAGGACGTGTCGTTGATGCATACCTCAGCGGGAGGTTTGGCGACAGGGAAAATCTTTCTGTCGAGGAGATAGTTGATATCTTCGCCGCGGACAGGAAACAGTTCAAGGAACTTATCCGTGAATACCTTAAGAAAGGAGGCGTAGTGGTATGTGACAGGTACAGGGAAGCCAATCTTATCCACCAGCTCGTCGACTACGAAGCCCGGGAATGGGAGGAAAAGCTGCAGGATATCAAAAGTGTCGACAAAGATCTTCCCGATGCCGATGAAATATTTTACCTCGATATAAGTCCTGAAGAAGCTATAGAACGTATTTCAGATAAGGAAAAAGATATACACGAGCTTGACGACAGCTACATGAAGAAATCGAATATGAACGGGAAAAAGGTCGCCGAACACGAGAATTGGCAGATTATCGACGCGGAAGGTACAAGGAAAGAAGTTCAGGAAAAAGTCAGGGAGCATATAAGAGATTTTAAGGGCTGAAGGCCTCGGAAAAAAACATTTTCTGTACCAATCATGCCTTCAAAGTGGCAAATTCTTTTTATATGAGGTAAGACCTCTTGTAATTGACGATGAGCGAGGAAGACAACGTCGAAGAGACGAAGTCAGGGGTCAGGAAGAAAGGTGACTGGGATGAGATCTCAGAGTTCGCCGAAAAAGCAGAGAAAGTTATGGAAGACTCCGAAGTCGAAGATGAATCGGTCGAAAGATTCGGCCGCTGGAGGCCTCGTGAAGGAGAAGACAAGAAAGACGTCAAGGAAAAAACAGTTGAAGAAGCCCAGTTACCTGAAAACAACCTGGAGAAGGAAAGCAAAGGTGTGAAGGAGGATATAGGTGAGGCCTCAGAGAAAGCAGTAGAGGCAGGGAAGAAACTTAAGGAAGGACAGAATCCGGGGAAAGATGTCAAGGAAGCATCCCAGGGGTTTGTAAGGCCTTTCTATTCCAAGTTTGCGGAGAAGTTCAGAGGTTTTGAAAGCTTTGTTTATCGGAATTTCATGCTCAGGTTTAATCCTTACTATTTTGATTCCAGCGATGTATCTGCTGATATCTCCGAAGGAAAAAACGGTTATGAAATAAATCTCAACGTTTCTGAGGATGACACGCGTGGAAAACTGAAAGAAGAGTTTGAAGCTGGCAAATAATGATACTTACTGCACTCGCATTGATTGCTGCAGTTTTCATGGGTATATCGATAGGAGCTTCAAGTGTTGCCCCGGCTTTCGGTCCTGTAAACTCTTCTGGGTCCATAAATGTTCTCCGTTCGGCACTTATCGCAGGTATATTCGCCTTTATCGGCGCGGTAACTCAGGGCGGCAAAGTTGCAAACACCGTAGGGTCTGGCATACTTACAGGACCTATTTCAATGGAGCAAGGCGCTGTAATACTTCTTGTAGCGGCAGGCCTTGTCATAGTAAGCGTTCTAACAGATTATCCGATGCCTACAGCTTTTACAGTTATTGGTGCTGTCATAGGAAGCAGTTTTGCCTTTGGCAACAGTGTTGTTTGGGGTTTGATCCATGAGATAATCGGTTTCTGGCTTCTGGTCCCGTTCGTCGCTGTTTTACTCGGCTACGTCTTTGCAAGACTGCTCAGAAAGTTCATACCCGATGAGGCGAAGGATAAGGTCAGGAAACTTCTTATGGTGACCGGAGGCTACCTCGCTTACTCGGCAGGCGCATCGGCAGTAGGCCTTGCGGTTGGACCTCTATCCGCCATTCAGACACCTGTGATCCTTTTACTGGTATTTGGAGGCCTTTCAATACTTGTAGGGGCCTGGATGTACTCTCCCAGGATTATAAAGGCTATCTCGTACGATTACTCCAGTATAGGGCCTCGGAGAAGTGTTGCAGCCCTTGCGACTGCGGGTATAATGGCGCAGATAGGAGTGCTGTTCGGCATACCGATATCGTTTAACGAAGCAGTTATTGCGTCAGTCATTGGTTCAGGCCTTGTCGAGGGAAAGGAGAATGCGGATTTGAAAAAGATTTCATTCACTGCCGCTGCCTGGATCGGCGCCTTCCTTCTCGCAGGCCTTCTGACGTATGTAGCGGGCATCCTGATCTTTTAGGGGGGTAAGCTAAAAAGCTTTACCGGAAATTTCCTGGTATGCTCCCGGAGGAAGATGTCGAGGCCCTGAAGGAAAAGCTGGAGGAGGTTTTCTCTGATTACTACGAGCTTGCGGGAGGTAAGAACTTCCGGTATCATCACCTTGTGAGGACGCATCGCTATGTGAAGAAGATGATGGAGCGTGAGGAGCTTGAAGGCCTTGACTTCGATCCTGACGTGGTGGAGGTTGCGGCTCTTTTCCACGATATCGGGAGGAAAGCAGATATCGAGGACGGTTATCTCGATCCGATGGATGAGAACAGGGAGCACGCTCCGAGAGGAGCTGATATGGTTTCCGGTTATGTTGAAGGCTTTCTCAGCGAGGATCAGGTAGAGAAAGTTGAAGAGGTTATCCGCAACCATCATTCCGAGGCGGAGACAGTTGAGGGGATGATTGTTCAGGACTGTGACGCGCTTTCGAATTTCGGGGTTAACAATCTCTGGCGGATGATCCATTACAGTGCGGAGAAGGAAAGAACGATCGAGGAAAGTTTTGATTACTTCTGGGATCAGGCCCTGGATCAGTACCGCAGGAAACTTCAGGGTTTCAACCTTGAAGCCTCGAGGATGGTTGCGAAGAAGAGGATCGTGAAGCATCAGGAAGCGATGCTGGAGATGGAAGAGGAAGTCCGCGGAGACGACATCTGAGAAACTCTTTTCAACAAGGCCGGGTAATTTCCAGTATGGATTCTGAAAAGGCGAAGAAGTTCGAAAGGCACAGGAAGGAGATGGAGAAGATGGCCTTCCTGAACGTCACAGTCATCCTCCTGTATCTTGCAGGCATAGGCCTTTACCTTGGAGGTTTCAAGAACCAGTTCCTCTTGCTGCTTCTGGCGGCTCCGCCTACTGTGATTGTCAGCGGCATGTTCGTACTGGCCATAATCTTTCTCTGGGCGTTGCCCGTTATGCATTACCGGGAGGAGAGAAGAGCAGTTACGAACAAGGACATGGATTACTACCGGGGGAGAGATCTGGCCGATGAGCCGACGATCGAAATACTTGAAGAACAGGGCTGGAAGGAAGTTGACTCCGAAAACAACCGCGTGGTGTTGGAAACCTTCGTAAGCCCGTTCCACAGACTTATAGGCAGGAAGACAACGCTGATAATGGAGAAAGAGGAGGAAGGTGAAAACTCGGAGACCTACATCCTTAAAACAAGGAAGAACGAGATCAACAGGACAAAGACAACATACCACGAGAGAAACGGAGAAACCATAATAACGGAAACCACGGTCTCACTTGATAGAGTATCCCCGATCTACCTGGAGATCACAATGTTCCTCGAACCAGACATAGAAGACCTTATAGAGGACCTCTCTGAAGAAGACCTTAAAGTAACTGATGAACACGTCGATGTCGGCATCAGGAGATATGAACTCGAATAATATTACCGGATAACCTGCAGAAGGCCTTTAGAAACGCTCAGATGGTATCTGGAAAAAATTAAAGGGGGAGAAAGTTGTCAGTCTTCTTTGTTTTCCAGCATGCTAAGCGGTATGTACATCGCGATGAAGGTCGCTACTAGTATCGTTATGAAAAAACCTGTATTCATCTTTTCACCTCATGGAGACTCCTTCCTAATCTCTGATTAGGTAGTGGGTAGTTGACGTCGATAGCAGGAAGCCCTAGCACCAACCTGTGAAGTATATATACAACTGTCACCGCTATAGCACCTATAAAACTTATCTCGCCGGGATTCATAGAATTTGCCATTGTTATCTCCCACTTAAACATTACAAGTCACTTTATAACTCGATTATTACAATCCTCGATAACATTGAAGCCTAACACAACTCAAAAACTATCAAAAAACATAGATAAATCCGTAAAGGCCTTCAAAAAAACAAGAAAAAGTGGCAGGGCCGAGATTTGAACTCGGGTCTACACGCCCCCAGCGTGCAATGATGGTCCACTACACTACCCCGCCGAAAATCGGAGATTTTCTGTGGGCACAGAAACTCCTGAAGGAGTTTCGCACCCCGCCAATTCCCGTAGCAATTGGGAGTACGAAGGGCTCCAGCAGGTGCCGGAGCTGCACGCAAGAATCCATGCTGCGCATGGCTTGCGAATAGACATGCAGTACAGTTTAGGCCTTGTGCTGAGAAATTTTAAACCTGAACTTTCAGGTCTTCAGTCCTTGAACTCGGATTTTCCTGGCGGCAGAGATCTTATGATGTAGTCAAGTTTCAGTTCCTTGCTTAACCGGGACTGGATGGTCTTCGCCAGCTCCGATTTCTTGGTGTGGCCAGGCCTCAGGTTGATGTAGTTGTCGCAGTGCTCTCTTATCGCGTTTTCCGGTCCGCACATCGAAACTTTGTGATCTTCTATCTCGTAAATGCCGATCGAGGCCTCTACTGACATGTTTCTCATGTATTCTCTGTCGCCTCTGATGACGAAGGCTCCTTTCTGGAGGTACTCTCCTGACTCAGGCTCTTCAGTTACCTGTTCTGGGTCGACGTAGTAGACGTCGTCGGCGCCGATGCCAGCCTTCCAGGTCTTTGCGAACGTGACAGCGGCCTTCGCAGCCTCCTCTCGCGTCGCCTCCCCGCATTCCTGCCCTTCCTTGACAACGACGCTGGGCGCACCGTCAAAGTCCGCGTGAAAGTACAGGTCGTTGCTTTCCATGTGCTTGTTGACCAGCATATCATTGGTCTGGGCGTCTCTACCGCAGAGAACCAGGAAGTCCTCGGATGAACGGAACCAGCGATACTTCTCGAACCACTCCTTGTCCCGCTTCTCCGTCTTGTCCTCCATCACTTCATCCAGCTCGATATCCTCCTCTTCCAGCTCTGCAAGCTCCTCTTCAGTCTCCTCCAGGGCCTTTTCCACGGAATCGATCTTCGACTCCGAATTCTTCGCCTTATCATAGTAACGGGAGGCGATAGCCTCCAGGTTATCGTCCAGAGTCAACTTGATACTTTTTCCATCAACTGTTACAGATACGAACTCGTTCTGCTCGTTAAGAGAGTTTATACGGTCCGTTAATTCTCTCTCCGACTCCTGCAGCATCTCCTCGGTCTCCTTCCATCCATGCTTTTCCACACCTTTCTTCACTGCTTCCTGAATCTCCTCCAGGAGCTGATAGTTCTCGTAGACAAGCTCTGCCTTCTCCCTGTTCTGCTCCGCGGACTTCTTCAGGCCTTCCTTCTTCCGCTCCTGCTGCTCAAGCTGGCGTTCAAGGCCTTCCTTCCTCTCCCTGTAGGCCTCACGTTTCTCCCTCTCCTCTTTTCGCTGCTCCTTCCTGTAGAAGAACTCGTCCAGTGCTTCAGAGAACTTCTCGAACTCCTCGCTGTCGTATTCTTCGTAGGTCTGTAGTGGGAACGGTGTGGCTCGCTCCATTTTCTCTCCATCCCTGTAAAGCACCGGTTCAGGCCTTTCCGCGGATTCAAAGATCTCTCTGATCTCCTCGTCTATCCTCTCCTTTTCTTCCTCGCCCAGTTCGGAGATCTCGGTATTTTTATCGATCTCAGCTCTGGCGCAGATCTCTTCCGCGTACGTGCCTCCGAGCCTGAGGCCTGCCGCGATCTCTCTTACGATTTCGCCTTCGCCCAGGTTTTTCACAAAGCTTTCAAGGCCTCTGGGGTCTTCTGCCGGTTCCGGGTACTTGTATTCGTTTCCGACCCTGATCTCCCTGTCCGCCCATTCCTCCTCTCTGAGGGCTCCGATTATCTTGTCGTCTTTCAGGAGGATGAAGTTTCCTTTTCCGAAAATCTCGCATATCAGTGTGTGTTCTCCGCTCTCTATCTCCAGGATGCGGTCGAATCCTTTCTGTTCTATAGAATCTACTCGGGAAAGGTGCTTCCTAAGCTCCATGCAGAAGCCCGGCGGCTTCATAGGGTTGTCACGCTTGTACTTCGAGATGAAAGCGTGGTTCGTCCCGATTATCAGGCGTTTTTTTCCCTCTCCATGAACGTAGATTTCCAGGGTTAGTTCCTGGCCTCTCTGGTAGACTTTCTGGATATGGCCTTCCTCCAGCTCCTTGAATTCTTCTTCGAGGATTGAAAGATCCAGGCTTGTCAGTTCCATAGAAAGGCCTTGTAACTTGAAAAGTTAAAATAGGGTGACTGGTGCAGGTTGGTGCAGAATATTCACACTTCTTGAACATAGAAGAGTTTATAATGAAGGCATTCCAAAACAGAATTGCGTACGAGATATCTGGGGGAGGGAATTCATCGCCCACAACATGTAGTGGGTCTCTCTAATCGTCTATCCCCAGCTATACCTTAGAGGCCTGTTTCAGGCCTTTACTGGATAAACAGTAGCTAGCTGCAGCTATATCGCAGTATAACGGTGTTATATAAGATGACGGATCAGAAAAGTGTTGGAAAGAGCCCGGAGTCTGAAAGCTCCCTAAAACCCAAGCAAATATTCGGAAATGCGTTCCAGGACCTGGATCCTGAGATCGGTATCGAAGATCTAATAGATCAGGCGGATTCACAGCTTTATGCTGGGGCGTCCCAGGAGGAACGTTTCGAGGCCTGTATCCAGGCAGCGACGTCACATATCGATCGGGATCCTGCTATGAAGAAGGTAGCTGCTGATATTTTCCTTCAGAAGTACTACAGAGAAGTTATCGGTGATTTCGATTCAGCTAGCTTCGAGGAAAAGTACAGAGAGGTTTTCGCTAGGAACATCCGCAGAATGGTGTCCGAAGAGATTCTCGACGAGAGGATGCTCACATATGATCTCGAGAAGCTGGCGGAGGAGATCAGGCCTGAAAGAGACCAGCTATTTGACTACATGGCGCTCGATACCCTTTACCAGCGTTACTTCCTGAAGAAGGAGGATGAAAGACTTGAACTGCCTCAGGCCTTCTGGATGCGGGTTGCTATGGGTGTTGCGCTTCAGGAACCTGTTGCCAACAGGCAGGAAAGAGCTTCAGAGTTTTACGAGAAGCTTTCAAAGCTAAAGTTCGTGCATTCGACTCCTACGCTCTTCCACGCCGGTACGACCCATCCGCAGCTATCTTCCTGTTATCTGACGACTGTGAGCGATGACCTTGAACATATCTTTGATTCCTACCAGGATCACGCGATGCTTTCGAAATGGAGCGGAGGCCTCGGAAACGACTGGACGAACGTCAGGGCTGAAGGTGCGCTGATAGAGTCCACAGGCGTCGAATCGACAGGTATAGTACCTTTTCTGAAGATCTCAAACGATGTAACGCACGCTATCAACCGAAGTGGAAAGAGGAGAGGTGCTGCATGCGCCTACCTCGAGGCCTGGCACCTTGACTTCCCTGACTTCCTTGATCTCAAGAGGAACACCGGAGATGAGAGAAGGAGAACTCACGATATGAACACTGCGGCCTGGGTTCCGGACCTCTTCATGAAAAGAGTCGAAAAAGACGAGGAATGGACTTTCTTCTCACCCGACGAGGTTCCAGAGCTCCATGGCATCTACGGCCAGGAGTTCGAGGAAAAATACAGGAAGTACGAGGAGAAGGCCGAGAACGGGGAGCTCAGACAGTACGAGAAAGTGGATGCGAAAGAGCTGTGGCGGAACATGCTCACCAGGCTGTTCGAAACCGGTCATCCATGGATCACTTTCAAGGATCCATGCAACATCAGAAGCCCTCAGGATCACGAAGGCACGATCCACTCATCCAACCTGTGTACAGAGATCACGCTGAACACCAGTGAGGACGAACATGCTGTATGCAACCTTGGAAGCGTCAACCTTGCAGAACACGTCGATGAGGAAGGCCTCAAGGCTGAGGAGCTGAAGGATACTGTCTCGACAGCTATGCGGATGCTTGACAACGTCATAGATCTATGTTTCTACCCTACAGAGGAAGCCGAGAACAGCAACATGAGGCACAGGCCTGTAGGCCTTGGAGTGATGGGGTTCCACGACGCGCTGATCAAGCAGAGGATCCCTATGGATTCGGAGGAAGCTCTGGAGTTTGCTGACATGTCTCAGGAGTTCATTGCGTATCATGCGATTATGAACTCGTCGAAGCTGGCTGAGGAACGTGGAAGTTACGAGTCGTTTGAAGGCAGCAAGTGGGACCGGGATATCCTTCCGCAGGACTCGCTGGATCTCCTTGAAGAGGAGAGAGGCCGTGAAATACCTCTTCCAAGAGAAGAGCGTCTGGAATGGGATCAGGTCAGGAAACATATCCAGGAACACGGCATGAGGAACTCCAACGTCATGGCTGTAGCCCCGACTGCCACAATTTCTACGATCTCCGGAGTTTCCCCGAGTATAGAGCCGCGCTACAGTAATCTTTACGTCAAATCCAATATGAGCGGTGACTTCACGATTATAAACGATTACCTGGTCGAGGATCTGAAGGAGGAAGGCCTCTGGGAGGAGAAGACTGTTGAGCAGATTAAGGCCTCCGATGGATCTATCCAGGAGATCGACAGGATTCCAGAGGAAATCAAAGATCTGCATAAGGGAGCGTTCGAGATCGATCCAAGACATCAGTTGAAATTAACTGCTCACAGGATGCAGTGGATAGATCAGTCTGTGTCTCACAACGTTTTCTTCCCTTCAACTGATGGAACCAAGCTGGATTCAGTTTACAAGACTGCGTGGGAGTACGGTCTGAAGACGACCTACTACCTGCGTTCAC
>JBDGSM010000047.1:0-3733 GCA_042217545.1 Candidatus Nanohalobium sp.
AGGGATCAATGAAAGAACTGCCTGCGGAAGCAGTTCGCAGTTCCGTAAGGCCTGTGGTACAGGCCTTCATATGATCGAACTTTATATGTAAGTTCGGACCCGAAGGGATTTGAACCCTGGACCTAGCGGTATCTTCAGTTCGAAGAGCACTGCTCTCCTCGGTCCTCGTCCTTTGCAGGACTTGAGGTTCCGAAGCCGCTCGCTCTGTCCTGGCTGAGCTACGGGCCCTTCATGTCACAGATATCTTGTAGAATTCTTAAATAAGCTCTTTACATATAACCTCTGTATGGGCCTTGGCTTGGATATAGTGTATGAGGCTGAGAGAAGAAACTTTCTGTTCTCTACAGTGTTTTCCATCATCTTCTTCTGATATGTGTTGAGGCCTTTCTTTCCGCGCATTATGCCTGGTTTATACGTTCTGCAACGGTTTTTTCTGCTTTCGGTTGCGCCATCGGTTTCCCTCCAGGAGCATGGTCTTGGTTCCATGGGAGATACTTTTCCTTGTTTCACTGCCTTTTTTCCTCCTTACAGGCCCTGAGATTCAAAAATCCTTAGCCATGCTATCCTTAAATACCTGTTTTGTAATATCTCTGATCGAATCACGCCGGTATCATTTCAGGTTTTTGAATTATTTAGAGGCCAATGGCTTTTTATACAATGAACTTGATGTTTCCAACAGACTTATGACATTCCTAGGACTTGAGTTGAATGTAGGCCTGACAGCTTCTCTCGCTTTAGCAATCCTGGCTGTATTCTGGAATTACAGCAGTCTGCCTGAAGTCCGCTGGACCGAAGTTACTGCAGGACTAATGGCGTTCCTTGCAGGAGCAGGAGTACAACTACTGAATGGCAGTGCAGCACTACAGATGTTTTACTCCAATCAGTGGGTTTCCTACGTAACAGCGGTTCTATACGTAGTAGGCGGACTACTCGTCCTGATCGGCGGAGTTGTCAACGGCGTACAGCTTCTAAACGAACGGTACGCATAGAAGGCCCTAAAAAACATACATTCTTTTTCTCTTTTTTACAGGCCTGAGGGGATTTGAACCCCAGCGAAAATCGGAGATTCGAAGATTCTTAATGGATCTTCTCCAAGAAAATCCCATCAGAGGATTTTCGTTTTCTTGAGCGCTATCAAATCCTCCAAACTGTATGGAGAATACGGACCCGGAGGGATTTGAACCCTCGACAACGAGATTAGAAGTCTCGCGCTCTGTCCAGGCTGAGCTACGGGCCCTTTCCTGATTTAGAAAGGTGTTTTTTAGAAGCTCATGTGGGCTAGGATTTCCACTACGGCTACCATTGCGGTGAAGGCGACTACTACCTTGGGGTCGAGTTCTATGCCTTCGTCTGCGTCAAAGTACTGTACCAGGCCTCCCTGACTGGAGGGCATCTGTACCTGGTTGTCATTCTTTGCCATGTATCCTGTTTCAGGCTGAAAACTTCAAAAAACCTTCCTACTCTGAGGCCTTTTTTAGTCCTTCTGCATGTATCCGAGATTTTTCAGTTCGTGTTTGATCTCTTCGTCCATGCTCTCTACCTTTTTCCCTTCCGTTCCTTCTTCGAAACTGTTTTCAAGTTTCTCTGCTTCCTTCTTCAGGACTGAAAACCTGCTCTCTGAGCCTTCTTTCAGCTCTTTTTCCTCCTGGCTGCCCGAGCTGCTCCTGACCACTTTCTTTTCGGGAGTCCTGACGTAGTAGAGTTTTTCGTCGTATTTTTCCCTGAGTTCTGGAGAGATCTTTGTCAGATCCATCTCAGGCCTGTCCATACCTCCTTTCGCGCGCTTCGTCCCCAGTTCAATCTCTTCCTTGAGGCCTGCCTGGTTCAGGACCAGGTCGTGGAGCTCTCTGAGCTCGACCTGCTTTTCAGTATCCTGAATCCATATCCGGACTGTTCACGACCAGAGGTACGGAGACAAGGCTTTCGCTGACGGAGAATGAGTGCCCCAGGAGGCCTTCCTCACCCAGGTTCTCTCCGTGGTCGCCGACGATCACGAACATCGTTTCCTCCTTCAGGCCTTCTTCATCCAGTTTTTTGCTCCAGCTCGCCTATCTGGTCGTCGAGATAGTCCATCTGAGCCCTGTAAAGCTTTCTCAGGGCCTCGCTGTCGGGTTCCTCTCCCTCGGATATCAGTCTGTGAGGGTACTGCCTGACTTTTCCAGGGTTCCCGTCAGGTGCGTGTCTCCCCTTGTACTCTTTTTCCGGGAAGAGGGGTAGGTGGCAGTCCATGAAGTTCATGAACAGGAAGAAGTCCTCATCGCTGTTCTCCTCCACGAAGCTGGAGGCCTTCGATACCATCTTCTCCGTCTCTGTGGAGCCTATCTTGCTCAGGTGGTAGGTCAGGTTGTGAAGCCAGTCCTCGATCCTCGGCATGGCATCTACCTTTATGATCTCCTTGAAGGCCTTTATACCGTCGTTCAGCTTCTTGCTGATGTCGAACCTGTCCATGCCGATCGAGGTCTCGACTTTTTCGAAGCCGTCCGCGGTTCCGACGCTCTCCGAGATGAAAGGGTTGGCGGAGAAGCATCCTGTCCTGTAACCTTCTGATCTGAGCTTTTCCGCGAGAAGATCTTCCTCGACTTCAAGATTCATGTTGGTCTGGGTCGCGCCGTGCTCCCAGGGGTAGAGGCCTGTGAACATTGAGCCGTGTGAAGGAAGGGTCCATGGAACCTGTGAAACTGCGTTGTGGAAGGCCTTGCCGTCCTCAGCTATGCTCTCTATGTTTTCCGTGTAGTCGACTTCCTCGTTGAACGGGGACACGAAATCCTTTCTCACCGTGTCCATCACTACGAAGACGACATTCATGCAAGAATATGTGTGACGCAGCAGTTAAATAAATAAGAGGGCCTCAAGGCCTCGATGTTCACAGTTTTTGAACACTCTTCTGTATAGAGAAATCAGGCCTGAAATAATAAGGAAGAAAGTAGTATCCTGCTCAGAGGTGGATGCTGTAGGGGGTTATTTTCGACCGTTCGGGTCCGAAACACGGTAAAACTTCCTCTGCTTGAGATAGTCGAAGATCAAAGATTTTCTTGAAGTGTTAGAGCTCAAGCTGGATGCCTTCCGCTGGATCAGAACCCACTATTAGTAGTGGTCGGCTGAAAATCTCGTTGCCTTGATTCTTACACCGCCACTCTATCAACTCGTCTTGTACGAGCGTGGATGCGGTCTCTTTTTGAGGAAGCTTTCGAGCTTAGATGCTTTCAGCTCTTACACCTGTGAGGCGTGGCTACTCGGCATTTGCCCTCTCGGACAACCGATAAACCAGAGGCCTCAGTTCGGGGTTCCTTTCGTACTGTCCGAACTTTCCTCTCAGACCACTAAACACTCCCGGCAGATAGCAACAGATCTGTCTCACGACGATCTAAACCCAGCTCACGATCCGTTTTAATGGGTGAACACCCCCACCCTTGGCTGCTGTTGCACAGCCAGGATACGGAGAGCCGACATCGAAGTAACAAGCCTAGGGGTCGATATGAGCTCGCGCCCTAGACAATCCAGTTATCCCTTGAGTACCTTTTTTGTCAGGCCTAAGCCTCACTTATTGGCATAAAGGCGTTCGCTAAGCCTCGCTTTCGCGCCTGGTCCCCATACTGTCAGGAGACCAGTCAGGCAGGCTTTTGGCTTTGTCCTCAACGTCCGAGTTCTGACCGGACTGAGCCTACCTTTGGACCCGTCTGATTCGTTATCAGACGGATGCCGCCCCAGCTAAACTGCCCAGCTAACGCTGTCC
>JBDGSM010000048.1:0-6262 GCA_042217545.1 Candidatus Nanohalobium sp.
TCGTATCTGAGCGCTTCCGCGGGTTCAAGGCCTGCTGCTCTTCTGGCGGGTAGTACTCCGGAGAGTATGCCGAGTACTGTGGAGAATACCAGGCTTCCCAGGAGGAGGTCAGGCCCGAGGTAAGGCCTTATTGTGAGTGATGCGAACTGTGAGGCACCTATCGAGGCTGTCCATGACAGGGCCAGTCCGAATATGAGGCCTGTGAGTCCGCCGAGAAGGCCTATGGATCCGGATTCCATGAGGAAGATCATCATGACCTGGTGGTTCTGTGCTCCGATGGCTTTCATGACTCCGATCTCTCTTGTTCTCTGGCTTACTGAGGTGTACATGGTGTTCATGATCCCTACTGCGCCGACGAAGAGCGATATACTTGCTATTCCAATTACTACGCCTCTTACGACGCTGAGTATGCTCTGGAATGAGTTGACGAGGTCTTCCTGTGTGGAGACTGTGAACGTTTCCTCTCCTTTCTTGAGGCCTCTTTCACGTCTCAGGGCGGTTTCTACGTCTGGTTTGACTTTTCCGGGGTCGAATCCGTCTTCCACTTCTGCGAAGATCCAGTCATAGGTTTTGTCCCGGTCCATGAGATCTCTGGCGTGTCCAATGGTCAGTATGATGGCGGTATCTATTGAAGGGTCGCCTACCGGTTTCAGTACGCCGACGACGCGGTGTTCCTTGCCGTTGACAGTTATCTTGGATCTTATTCCTATGTCGTCGTTGAAGACTCTGTCGGCTACTTTGCTGCCCAGGACGACGTTGGATCTATCGTTTTCACGTATCATTCTGCCTTTGTCCATCTCCATTGCCCAGCTTTCCATCACCAGGTTCTTGTTCTGGCCTGGCGGTATACCGATTATAGGGAGGAACTTTGACTGGTCTCCGTAGCTTACACCGGTGTTCATGAAGAGTGCTCCGTCCGCCTTTCTGATGCCTTTCACCGAGTTTACCGCGGCGATGTCCCGGGAGTCGAGCTTCTGTACTACCTGTCCTCCGCTGGTCTGCAGGCTTCCACCCGGATTGATGAATATCTTGTTGCCGCCTATGCTCTGGAACTCTTTCTGGATCGATGATTCAAGGCCCTGGCCGAGGGAGACCAGTGCAACGACTGCCGAGATTCCTATGAATATGCCGATGACTGTCAGGGCGGTCCTCCTCTTTCTCCGGAAGATATTCCGGTAGCTCATCTTAGCATATTCCATAATCATTATTTTTCGTACCTCAAGGCCTCCACAGGATTCATTCTGGCTGCTTTTCTGGCAGGGAAGAAGCCTGAGACCGTCCCTACGACGAAGGCGAACGTGAGTGAGCCCAGGATCAGTTCAGGACTGGTTCCGGGATGCATTGTCAGGCCTACCTGGGATGAGATTATGCTTGAAGCGGCGTAGCTTATCGCCAGCCCTCCTGTTACTCCGAGTATTCCGCCGAAGAGGCCTATTATTCCCGATTCTATTAGGAAGATCTTCAGTATCTGCCATTTTGTGGCTCCGACCGCTTTCATGACTCCGATTTCGTTGGTTCTTTCCGTTACGGAGGTGTACATGGTGTTCATGATCCCTACTCCGCCTACAAGTAGTGAAATGGCGCCTAGGCCTATGAGGAATCCTCTTATGAGTGCCAGTTGGCTTGTGAAGGAGTTTATTATGTCTGCGGCGGTTCTTGTTGTGAAGTCTTCCTCTCCTTTGTCGAGGTTTCTTGCGTTTCGGAGTGAGGCCCTGATGTTGTCTTCGACTTCTTTTGGTGTGAATCCGCCGCTTATCTTGGCGACTATCTGGTCGTACTGTTTTTTCTTGTTCATCAGGTCTCTGGCAGCGTCTATCTGCATGTATATACCGGCGTTTCCTGTGCCTGGCGCATCTACTATGCCGACCACCCTATATTCTGTTCCGTTGATGTCTATCTTGGATCTGAGAGCTATTTTGTCGTCGAAGGCGTTGTCGGCGGCGTTCTGGCTTACCAGTATGCTGTATTTGTCCGTATCGCGCAGGTATCTTCCTGTTATGATGTCTACGCCCTGCGTCTGTTTAATGAGTTCTGAGTTTTTGCCTGTCGGGATGCCGGCTATTGAGAGGAACTTTGATCCGCCGCCGTATCTTGCCTGTCTTGAGCCGGATACTATGCCTGAGGCCTCTTCCACTCCTCTTGTGTTTAGAACTGTCTGTAGGCTGTCTTCTGTTAGTTTGGCGGTGCTTGATGTGAATCTGGAGGACATGCTGTTGCCTCCTGGTGAGATGAAGACTTTGTTTCCGCCCAGTTCCTGGAACTGTGACTGCACCGAGTTCTGCAGGCCTTGTCCGATCGATATGAGTGCGACTATGGCCAGTATTCCTACCAGGGTTCCGATTATGGTGAGCCAGGATCGTTTCTTCCTGTATCTGATGTTCCTGACTGCTAGGCGGAAGGAGTCGAACATTGCTTACCTTATCTTCTCTTTCTTCGTCTCCAGTAGTAGACGGCTCCTCCGATGATCAGGATAGCTACTACTGCGATCGGTAGAGGTGAGCCTCCTCCCGTCATTCCGTAGAGTTTTTTCTCGGAAGGTGTGAGGATGTTGACATCTGCTTTTCTTGTTACTGTTTTTTCCTTGCCGTTTACCTGGTATGTGATCTCTACGGGGACTTTTGCGGCGTCTGCTGACTTGTTGGCGTAGACCTGTAGTTCTGAGGTCTGGTAGTCATCAGGGTTCATGTCGCCGAGGTAGACGCTGTTTCCTGAGAGGATCCGGTATCCGTCTGCTTCCTTTGCTTTGATCTTGACGAATTTTGCGGTGCCTTCTCCTCTGTTGACGAATCTGAGTGTGAGTGATCCTTTGGTTCCTGCGTCTATGTTTCCGTCGTTGACCCCAAGCTCTATCTGTGGTCTTCCTCCCACGACGATTCCTGTGCTCTGCTGCTTGGTTATCGTGGCGCCTGCTTCGTTATCGTATTTCAGGTTAAGTGGGATGCTGTAGACGCCGTTTTCGGCGCTCTGTCCAACGTTAAGCCTGAATGAGATGGTTTTCTTCTCGTCTGGTGCGATCTTGCCAACTCTTCTTGTTGATGTTCCCGAGGTGACTATAGGAGTCTGTGCCGCCGGATTCAGCGAAAGCTCTATGTTCCTGAAGTAGGCGTTGGCTGTGTTCTCCAGTGTCAGGTTCATTTCTCTGGAGGTTCCCGAGACAACCTGGCCGGGGAACTCTACATTGCTGATCGCCAGTCCGTCGTCGTCCGCCTTGATATGTACGGGTAGCAGGTGTGTCCTGCTTGTGGAGTCGCTTGTGGATGTGACGAACTCCAGTTTCTCGTCTCCCTGTAATGCACTGGGATCAACTCTTACCTGTGTCCTGAACTGGTAGGTATCGCCGCTGTCCAGCGAGGCGATCCTCCAGCTTTTGGTCGTGTCAGGATCTACTGAGAAAGGATAGTTCTCCTTGAACCTTACTGAGACGTTTTTGACGTCCCCATCTCCGGTGTTTACCACTTTGAACTGGACGTCTGCTGACTGCCCTACTTTGAGAGGGGCAGGTTCTGTGCTCATCTTCTGGACCTTGATTGAAGGCCCTGCTGCTACGAAACTTGAGAAAATGATTAGAAGTGCCGTGATTGTAGCTAGTCGTTTCATAATATCAGTTTTCCTCGTCTGAGGCCTCATCTTCTTTTTCGAGGCCTTCATCCGTGTTGAGTCTTCTGTCTTTGAGGTCGTATTCGTCTTCTTTCTTCTTCTTGGCGGTGACTCCGTCCGTGATGTCCACTATGTATTCTGCGTATTCTGCATCGTGTGGGTCGTGTGTCACCATGATTATGGTTTTCCCGTCTTCTTCGTTCAGTTTTTTCAGGAGGTCCATTACTTTGTCCCCGGTTTCTGTGTCCAGGTTTCCTGTGGGTTCGTCTGCCAGTACGATGTCTGGGTCGTTTGCAAGTGCTCTTGAGATCGATACTCGTTGTTGCTGTCCGCCTGAGAGTTCCGAGGGCATGTGTCCAAGCCTGTCGCCGAGACCCATCTCTTCCAGTAGTTTGCGGGATCTTTCCATGCGTTCTCTTCGAGTTTTTCCTCTGAACAGCATGGGTAGGGCGACGTTTTCCTGGGCGGTCATTGAAGATATCAGGTTGAACTTCTGGAAGACGAATCCTACTTTCTTGCTTCTCAGTACTGCGAGCTGGTTCTCCGTCAGTTTTGAGAGGTCTTCTCCGTCCAGTTCTACTTTTCCAGAGGTCGGTACATCCAGTGCGCCGACCATGTTCATCAGAGTGGATTTTCCGGAGCCGGAAGGCCCCATGATAGCTACAAAATCCCCTTTCCTGATGGTCAGGTCAGAACCTCTCAGGGCCTTGACAGTGTTTTCGCCCACCTGGTACTCCTTAACGACCTCGTCAAGTTCGATTAAAGCCACATTCAGGGTTTCGCTTGTATATTTATCAAGGCTTCGGAGATATTCGACTTTCGTGAAATATCTTTGTTTTAATAGTATTTAGCGGCAAATATACCTCTGGAGGCCTATGGTAGATGACTGAGCTCGGTCCTGAGGAAAGGGTTATACAGGCGATGGAGGAGACTGCAGATCTTTACAATTTTAACAGGAGCTATGTCCGTATGTACGGCAGGCTTTTCTTCAGCGGCGAGATGACTCTGGACGAGATAAGTGAAGAGACAGGCCTTTCCAAATCTACGGTTTCCCGGGGCATGAACAAGCTTGAATCGATGTACATGGTGAAGAGCAGGAAGAAGGAGGGCTACGGCAAGACCAAGTTCTATACTGCCGAGGAGGATATTGAAAAAGCGATGATGAAGCTCATGGAGAACGAGGCCACAAGGGAGATCGAGATAATGACTGCTGCGCTGGATAAGGCCGAGGAACAGTTCCGTGAGAGAGGCGATGATGAAGGCCTGGAAAAGGTCAGGGGTCTGCAGCGGTGTTATGGCCGGGCGGAGAAGTTTATAGGCCTTATGACAAAGCTGCCTTCTGGAGAGGCTTTTGACAGGATGCAGAGTGCTTTGAGCAGGGTCGTGCCGCGTAATGATTAATCTGCTTTGCTGATTTTCTTTACTACGAGTTCTTTCCTGCCTCTATAGAGTGTTACTTTGCCTGAGGCCTCTACTTTTTCCCCGTTGAAGATGAGGCTTCCTTCTCTGAACATGACGGCGTCCAGGTTGTTTGAACTGTTTTTCAGGTTGAAGAAGTAGGTATTGTCTTTTTTTGATAGGTCTTTGATTTTTCCTTTTACTGTGACCTGGTCCCCGACCATGTTTTTCTCTATGCTTCCTATACTGGTTGTTTGTGGCTGTGTTCCTGCTAGATGGTACATGAGTGCCAGTCCTGTGACTGCGGCTGCCGTGAGAGCTGTTTGAGATGTTTTCACGTTATATTTTTTTCTCCGCAATCTCCGTGTATTCTGCTCCTTCTGATGTTAGTTCGCTTTTGAAGAGCTTTACTTTGTTGACGTTGATTTCTCCGATCTCCGTGTCCCTGTATTCTTCGAAGGCTTTTTTCAGTTTCTTTTTCTGCTTCGGTGACAGGTTTTCGATTCTGAGAAGTGTTATGTGTGGCTGGAATTCGTGTTTGTCGTCGCTGGGAACTTCGTGTTGTGAGGCCTTTTCCTGTATCTCGTAGATCTTGGGGTGTTCGATTCCAGCCCAGATGACACGTATGTAGTCCTCGCTGGGGAATGCGCCGAGGCCCTGTATCCTGGCTTTGAAACGTTTTGTGTCGATGTTTTTCAGGCCTTCCTTCACTTTTTCTATCTCTTCTTCGTTGATGTCGTTGAAGAACTGGAGTGTGATGTGCATCTTTTCCTTTTCGATGGTTTTGAAGCCGAGGTCGAGGATGTCCCTGACTTCTTCCAGTTTCTGAAGAGCTTCTTCGTTTTCTATATCGATCGCGGAGAAGACGCGGGCCATACATTCTTTTAATGCTACGTTTCTAATAAAACGGTGTAAGGTGTCAAACTTAGAATGCCAGACAATCCACGCGCCAGCGAGATCATCGACAAGACCGTAGTTTCTGAAGAGTATGGTAAAAAGTACGGAAATATTGAGGATATTTCATTTGTTTCCGACACTGGCGAACTGATGAACCTTCTGATAACCGATACCACGAAACACCTGGACGAAGGAAAGCTACAGGAAGACAAGAAAGGCCGCAGCATCATCCCGTTCTCCGCTGTAAGGAGTGTTGGAGACTTCGTCATCGTCACAGAAGACGATATCATGTAAGGCCCTTTCTTTTATCATGAACGCTGATCTAGGCCTTGAACAGCTGGGAGACGAACTGCTGGGAGGAGAGTACGAG
>JBDGSM010000049.1:0-8522 GCA_042217545.1 Candidatus Nanohalobium sp.
TTTTCAGCCCTTGATGTTGACAACTGGTTTCATACGAGCTACCTTATTTCCTATGCCCAGTTCATCGCTGACTTTGATGACTTCATCTACGTCTTTGTAGCTTCCAGGTGCCTCTTCCGCAATTGTAGAACCTGAGGCAGCTTTAACATAGATGCCTTCGCGTTCAAGCTCGTCCTGTACGTCTCCGCCCCAGTAATCCTGTTTTGCCTGGGTCCTCGATTTCAAACGTCCGGCTCCGTGAGCTGTAGAGCCAAAGGAAAGTTCCGGAGATTTTTCTCCGCCTGAAAGAACGTAGCTGGAGGTTCCCATGCTTCCAGGGATCAGCACCGGCTGCCCCACATCGCTGTAAACATCAGGGACTTCAGGCCTTCCTTTCGGCATAGCCCGTGTCGCGCCTTTCCTGTGTACGAGGAGATCCTTCTCCTCTCCGTCGACCTCGTGTGTCTCCTCCTTCGCGATGTTGTGGCAGACATCGTAAAGAAGCTCGGAGTCGAAACCGTCGAACAGACGTTCCATAGAGGCCCTGACTGCCTCGGTGATGGCCTGTCTGTTTGCCCAGGCGAAGTTCGCCGCTGCGTACATCGCATAACGGTAATCATCCGCCAGCTCATCGCCGATAGGAGCATAGATCAACTCCTTGTCAGGCAATTCCTCGACGATCTCAGGGTATTCCTTCTCGAAATCTCGCAGATACTCGGTACATGTCTGGTGGCCGAGGCCTCTCGAACCCGAATGTATCATGATCACGACCTGCCCTTCTTCCAAGCCGAAGGCCTCCGCTTTCTTATCTGAAAACGTTTCATCTACTTTCTGGACTTCAAGGAAGTGGTTTCCAGACCCTAGAGATCCGACCTGTTTGAGGCCTCTCTTTTTTGCGTCTTCAGGTACTTTCTCCGGTTTTCCAGGCAGTCTTCCGTTTTCCTCACATCTTTCAAGATCGCTTTCCTTGGCGTGACCGTTTTCCAGCATCCATTCAGCTCCTTTCTCAAGAATTTCCTCAAGATCATCTTCATCTACGTCTATGTAGCCGCCTTTTCCTAATCCACAGGGAACTTTGCTGTATAGTATGTTTGCGATCTGCTGCTCCTTTCCTTTGATGTCTTCGTAGCTTAGATTAGTTTTCAGAACACGTACGCCACAGTTTGATACAACAAATTGGTTGGCTATGAAGTTGTGTGCTTCATGTTTAACTCCGATGTCATAGACAGTCTCTCTTCCTTTTTCTTCTATGCTTTTGATAGATGTCTTTGTAGCAAGGTTATCATGTACCTCTACACGCTCAGCGTACTCTTCATAGTCTGGGAAAGTTTTTGGAGGTCGGGAAACCGTTTTTCTTCCACTGTAGATACTCCTCTCTATGAACCTATCATTTATATCAAACTTCTGCTTTATCTTCTTAGGCTGTTCTCCATTTTCGTATAGCTCTACGCTTTTCTGCGCTATCTCTTCTCTCCTCTCTATAGCTTTCTGCTTCTTTTTCAAGTACTGGATGGCTTTGACAGATCTCTTTTTCTTTTCTAGATTGTATCTGTATCCTATTCTCTGGTAGAAGTTCAGAAGGTTCTCCGAGTCGTTCTTAAGTCCTAACCTGAATCTTTTCACTTCACCATTGTTATTTTCTTTTGTCTCAAACTCCTCTATCCTGTTCGTTTCAACACCAAGTTCCTCCAGCATTTCTTTTACTTCTTCCATGAACTTCCAGCCAGACTCTCGAGCTTCAATAGACTTATTCTGGGATATCTTCGGACAGTAAAGATTTTTCTGAGACTGGGCTGCAGGAGAGTTCATCTCTGCGCCAAAGAAGGCTGACAGGTAGAGTGCCTTCTGCCAGCTCTCCAGCATCTGCAGATATTCTGGTGTCGTGAATTCTTGTTGCGTCTTTCTTCCCTTGGGCGCCCCCAGTTTGACCATAAGCCTCTGGAGTGCTTCAGAGGTTGATTTTACTGAGTGCTCAGTTCTAGAGAACTCATATTCTTTCATTGAGTGGTCCCTGTCCCGAGAGTAGATCTTCGAGGGCTGAAAACCAAGACGTTCTATATCTTCTCGGATAACTTCCAGGTCCTCTTTTTCAGCGTAGAAAGTTGTCTCACTATTATTGTTAAATGACCCCTCTCCTGTGTGGAAGCCTACCAGCTTGAGCAAGATATTGAGCTCTTCATCAGTGGACTTCAATGGAAGCAGATCTCTCTCCTTCAATTCATCCACCAGTTGTCTGCTCTCATCCTTGAAGTCATCTTCATGCAGAACCGTAAATTCCTTAGGTTCAGAATTTTCTATCCCTTTGAAAGGCCGGATAAATACCTGAGAGCCCTCAGACAGATCCTCAAGCTTAACCATGCCTTCCTCAGTCATGAAAGGATGATCAGCAGTAGCCTTGATGGTCTCCCCTGTCTCAGTCTCCACCTCAAACACTTTCTTGTCTTCGTTCTCTGTAAACAATACTATATTGGACTTAACTGTTTTACCAGCAGCAACAACCGCTTTTTCACCGCTAAAATCATCCTTAAGCTCTGATATCTCTTTACGTCGGCCATTTCTAAGTAAGACCTCTGAATCTGCAGTTAAGCAATTTATATCGTAGCCTATTCCTCCGGGGCTGATCACGCCGTTTTCCATGTCTACTGCTGCGACTCCACCGATAGGGAAGCCGTATCCCTGGTGGCCGTCCGGCATTACTATGGAGTACTTCTGGAGGCCTGGCAGAGATGCCACGTTCTTCACCTGCTGTAGCGTGTCGTCTCCCTTGATTTCTTCTAGAAGCTCTTCGTTTGCGTAGACTCTGCCCGGTTTCTTCATCTCTCCTTCCTTTGGGATCTCGTAGATGTTTTCGGATACTTTGTTGAGTTCCATGTACTGTATGTTGTGGAGAAGATTTTTGAGTCAAATGTCGAGAACGGCTTCAAGTATCCATTTGCCGTCCTCGTGATCTACCTTCATCTCGCTGTACGTAGGGGCCTTGATATCCAGTAATGCCATCTTGTCGCTGATGTCGTCGACCAATATCTTCGCTGTCAATCGGTGACCTTTCCCAGTATCCTCTATCTCGAGGTCCTCAGCATGGGATACGACAACGCCTTCCGTGTCCTGGAGGAAGATGAGTTCGTCGAGGAAGTCGAAAAGCAGGGCCTCGTAGCCTTTGGATTCTACAGATACCTTGTGATGGTACATGCCTTCGTCGCCGCCGACGATCTCGGAGAAGGCCTTCACTGCCTCCGAGAAGGCTTCTTCTACTGTTTCTCCTTCTGCCCTGAATTTTTCGTCCGCCGGGTGCTCAAGTATCTTGTATGGCATGATCCTATTCCTCAAACCTGTTTGGGAATCGCTCCTTCAAGGCCTTTTCGACAAGCTCCTGCTGTTCGCTGATACTCATATCCGTGTTGTCGATTATCAGGTCGTACATCTCCAGGTCTTCTACGTCAATGCCGTAGTATTCTCTGTAGCGCTCCTTGTTATCCCTGTCGCGCTTCCTGACGCTTTCCTTGACTTCTTCGATATCCTTAACTGCTTCTTCAGTGCTTCTGCTTCCTTCTTCGCGGTCCCGGGCGACTCTTTTTGCCCTCTCCTCGATATCGGCAGTCACGTAGATCCTGAAGTCGCTGTAATCTCCGAGGACCCAGGAGGAGATTCTTGACTCGATGACGCAGTTCTCTTCAAGGCCTTTCTCCAGTGTGCGTTTATCCACTTTGATATCTGTCTGTTTGTCGGCCTGTTCGCTGAGTTCTTCGACTGTGAGGCCTTTATCATCCGCAAGTTTTCTGAAGAAGTCTCCTGCCGAGTAATTCGGTAGTTCGAGAAGTTCTGAGATGTAGTAGGCGAGTGTGCCTTTTCCTGCTCCTGAAGGACCGTCTATTGTGATAACCAGGTTGGATTCTTTTTCGTGACCCTGCTGGAAATCCTGTATTTTGCTCTCCATAACTCGGGTTAACAGGAATTCATTTTATTCATTTTCCCGGAGTGCTTCCTGGATAACCGGGAGGAAATGATGGCGCATCTCCTCGTCCAAGGCCTGAAGTTCTTCCAGGCTCCAGAAACTGGCTTCCTGGGCGTCGTCGCCCGCGGAGATCGCCCCCGAGGTCTTTTCTGCATCGACAGTGTAAATAACTGATAGCAGTCTCTGTCCAGGGAATCTTTCCATGTTGAACGAGTCCAGTATCTGTAGATCTTCTTCTGAAACTTTGAGGCCTGTTTCTTCTTCGAGTTCGCGGGCTGCTGCGTGATCAGGATCTTCTCTGTATTCGAGGAAGCCTGCAGGTATGCTCCATTTCCCTTTCCCCGGTTCTATGCCTCTTTTTACGAAGAGAAGCTTTTCTCCCTTTGTGACTACGGTGGCGGCGACCGGTTCGGCGTTACGCCATATGATCCTGTCGCAGCCCGGGCAGTACAGGCGTTCCCGGTCTTCTGCATGTTTTTCACCTAGTTCTTCTCCGCAGTAAGGACAGTAACCCGGTTCAAACTCCATGAAAACTTTTTTGTGTTACAGCCTTTTCCAAGTATCGACAGGAACTTTTTAACCGTGAAACCCGCATACCGAAGAGGGATCACTCTTGCAGAAAGGCCTATCGTACGACGACGTACTTCTCAAGCCGCAGAAAACCTCTGTTACAAGTCTTTCTAACGTAGACACCTCAACAGAAATAGCAGACCTCGAATTAGAAGTGCCTGTGATCTCAGCAGCAATGGATACGGTCACCGAGAAAGAATTCGCCAGAGAAATCGCAAGACTTGGAGGCCTCGGATGCATACACCGGTTCATGACACCGGAGGAACAGGCCTCACAGGTCCAATCAGTGAAAGAAAAAGACCTGAAAGTCTCCGCAGCCATAGGCCTTGAAGACCATGAAAGAGCTGAAAAGCTCGTAAATGCTGGCGTTGATGCACTGGTGCTCGACATCGCTCACGGCCACCAAGAGGCCTTCCTCGAAGATATCAAATACTGTTCAGAGAACTTTGAAGTCGCGATCATCGCTGGAAACGTTGGAACCGCTGAAGGCGCAGAAGACATGGAAAAAGCCGGCGCTGATGCTGTAAAAGTCGGTATCGGGCCTGGGTCTGCCTGTACTACGAGAGAGATGACAGGTGCCGGAGTACCACAGTTCACAGCTGTGAAAAACTGTTCGGAGGCAGTTGATATACCTGTTATCGCTGACGGCGGTATAAGGAAGCCGGGAGACCTGGCTAAAGCAGTCGCTGCAGGAGCATCTGCCGGACAGATCGGAGGAATGTTCGCAGGGACAGAGGAAGCGCCCGGCGAGAAGATGGAGATCGAAGGGACTGAATACAAGGTCTTCAGAGGCATGGCATCAAGGGAAGCAGCGGAGAAGCGTGCTGAAAGAGAGGAAAGGGACGAGAAATACTCCGACAGAGTGCCTGAAGGAGTCGAAACCAAAGTAGAGTACAAAGGAGAACTGGAAAGAATTATCTCGAATCTCAAGGGAGGCCTACGCTCCGGGATCAGCTACTGTGGCGCAGATAATGTAGAAGACGCACAGGAGAATTCCGAGTTCATCGAGATATCGGATTCGACCCAGTCAAGGAACTCTCACCACGCCGAAAGCCTCTAGCGGAACTAATAGAACTGGCGCTCTGCCGCTTTCGAGGACCAGAAGATACATTAGTAAAGACAAAACGGCAGAGCAGGCTTCCAGCCTCACCTAGAAACATACTCACTACCTTCAACAAAATACCTGTACTCGAACTCAAGGCCTTCAGAAATACCGATTCTAGAGCTCTCACCTATATTTTCTATCTTTCTTCCCTTCTCAACCCTGAAATCTCCCCCGGTCAAATCTGCTTTATTATCTGATTTATCGATATCTAAGGCCTCACAAAGCTTTCCAGGACCATCACACAAACCTTCTTCATCCTGACCCCCGCGGTTCTCCTTCATTTCCTCAATACCTTTTACAGGCCTCGCAGCACGGATAAGAACAGCCCCAGTACCTTCTTCAGGATGCGCTACAACATTAAACATGTCATGAACCCCATAACTGACATAGACATAGGCCTTACCTACTTCCTCATACATAGGAGTGTTTCGCTCAGTTTTACCGCTAGAAGCATGGGAAGCAGGATCCTCCTCACCTAGGTAGGCCTCAGTCTCAACTATCTCAGCTTCAAGGCCTTCTTTCACTATTTTACATCCTAGAAGCTGCTTAGCTACTTCTCTTGTATCCTGTTGAAAGAATCCGCGTTTCACAAGATGAGTATCAAACGGAAACCAAAAAAGGTAACGGAAATGCCGGAAAGAACCCTAACGCCTTCATAACACTCACACACCCTTCCTAAACACATGCCAACCGAAAATCAAAAACAACAAATCCGAGAAAAAGCCCGAAACGGGGACTCAGTAAACCAGATCAAAGAAGAACTAGGACTACCAAAATCAACAGTATACTACCACTTCAAAAAAGAAGTCGGCCAAAAACAGAAGGAAAACGCACTCAAACTACCGGAAGACGACGAAGTAATAGGAGAGATATGCGGAGTATTCGCAGGAGATGGAAATTTCTACTACGAAGAGAACAATTACAAATACAGGATAAAGTTCACTTTGAACATAAACCAAGGCTACTGGAAGAAACTTGCAAAGTTCTTAGAGGAAAATTTACAGAAAAAACCTCGCATAAACCATCAGGAAAATTACAACAGAACTAACTTACGGTACGAATCCAAACCTTTGCTTAACCTCCTTAAAGAGCACTTAACTTGGGAAGAAGACAAAACAGCCACAATAAAGCTCAGAGGCAAAGAATACTCAAAAGAATTTAAAATCGGATTCCTAAGAGGCCTACTTGACACCGACGGTCATAAGGATTCCACAAGAAAAAGATATTGCTTCAGCACAGTAAGTAGCGAACTCGGAAAGAACATTTCCGAATTTCTAGGAGACTTACACATCACTCATAAAGCGAAAACTTATGGAGATAAACGCGAGAACTGTCAAGATATGAACAGAATATACATTAATGGAGAAAACACCAAGAAATTAACTGCTAAAATACAACCAAGACATCCGAAAAAGACCTCATATTGACTCTTCTAGAGAGTAACTTAATTTTAGAAAGTTAAAGCGCGGAGCGCGGGATTTGAACCCGCGTCCTCACCGATCATGCCCACAAAACCAGAGATTTATGTGGTTGACAGGGTGAGATGATGGGCCAGACTACACCAGCTCCGCTTAAAGCTGTATGCGGATTTTAGAAAACCAGTAAGGTTTTCGGCCTCCGCTTGTGTATTCTAGGGAATGACTGGTAATTTTTTTAACTAAAAGGTTCCGAGTAGTCGAAGGCCTATCACTGTTAGAAGTAATAGGGAGATGTTCTGAGTCACTTTATCCGAGGTTTTCTGTCCAGCTATATCTCCTATTTTTACAGCTGTGAGGCCTATAATTCCAAGGACTACTGACAGTAATAACTTGTTTGTTCCGCTGTAGAGGCCTAGATAGTATGCGAGGCCTAGCCTGATCACTGAGGCGCCGAGTATGGTTAGAGCCATTACTGAGAGGAATTTCTGTCTTGGAAGCTGGAGTTCTTCGAAGTAAGCAACGATGGGGACGCCTGCATTTGTGGATCCGAATACAAGGCCTGAGAAAAGGCCTAGTAAGGGTTCGATCCTGGGGTTTTCCACGCAGAAATTTTTCGCCGTCGAGAAGACCTGAGAGATTTTCCTGGTTCTGGAGGCTACGAAACCGAGGACGATGAGGCCTACAGCTTTCTTCAGGAGTAGAGAAGGCATGTAGTAGATGAATAGCATCCCAGCGGCGACTCCGATGAAGGATGTGGCGATGTAGGCCTTGAACCTGTGGAGACAGGCCTTTAGTTCTTTCCCGTCGAGTTCGGCTGTTAGTTCGATGTTTGCGATTATCAGAGGTATTATAATGAGGGCTACTGCCTCCTGCGCTGGCATGTAGAAGGTGAGTAGGGATGTGGATACGAGTGCGTAGCCGAAGCCGTTGAGGCCTTTGATCAGGCCTCCGAGCGCCACTGCTGCGAGGATGAGCAGGAGTTCCACACTGTCTTATTTGTGGAAGGTTGTTTAAAGTTGAGAACCTCCTTCCTGGTTATGTCAGAGGAAAAATTTGTTATCATCGGCGACGGCATCGCGGGGGCCACGGCAGCAGAGAGGATCCGGGAGAAGGATGAAGATGTTGAAATCACGGTTCTGACGGACGAGGAGGAGCCGCTGTACAACAGGATCATGCTGAAGAACTACATGAAGGGCTCGCTGCCGAAACAGTACACGAAAGTCCACGATGAGGCCTGGTACGAGTCCAGGGATATCGAGCTGGAGCTTGAGACTCGGGTAACCGCTGTCAACAGGGAAGAGAAGACTGTTGAAACCAGAGGCGGTAATGTCTACAGTTACGACAAGCTTCTGATCGCCACAGGTGGCTCCCCACGAAATTTCCCTGCTGATAACGGTTACGACAACGTGCACTACATGTGGACGATGCAGAAGGCGGAGGAGATCAAGGAGGCTGCTGAAGAGTCTGAGAAAGCTGTTGTTATCGGTGGAGGCCTTCT
>JBDGSM010000005.1:0-5351 GCA_042217545.1 Candidatus Nanohalobium sp.
ATCCTTGGCTGCCATATAATCGGGCCTCACGCATCAAGCCTGATCCATGAAGTGCTTGTCTCGATGCGCCAGGGACGTGGAACAGTCGAGGAGATACAGGACACGATTCACGTCCACCCAGCCTTGAACGAGGTAGTTCAGCGAGCTTTCAACCAGATTTAAGGCCTTGAGAGGAATCTGAGCACTTTGTCATGGAACTCTGAGTGTTTCTGGTAGAATGCCGCATGTTTTCCCGGTATGTACTTGGTTTCGGCCCCTATCTTCTGGGCTGTCGAGTTTATCATGTTCTCCGGGAAGAAACTGTCTGCTTTAGCTCCGATTATCAATGTTTTATTATCTATACTCCTGGCTGCTCTGGCTCCAGTGTACTGGATACAGGCCTTGCACGATGTTAAAAGATCTGAATTCGGTTGATTTGATAACCTGTGTCCGAGGCGGGATGCGATCCTTTTGTAGAGGATTTTCTGTGGGCCTGAGAAGGTATCATCTATGACTTCCCGGTACAGGCTGGAGTATCTTTCTTCCTGGACAAGTTTAATCCATTTCTCCAGGTTTTCCTCCCCTTCTTCACTTAGCTCTGCTGCTGTAAGGCCCAGGACAAGTCTGTCTACGTCACCGGTCTTTGTGGCGAGTTGCTGTGCTATCATGCCGCCCAGGGATACTCCGAGGACATGACAGTTTCCTTCCTGTTCAAGGATCTTTCTGTAGTCTTCTGCGAAGTCTTCCGTAGTTTTCCCGGTTTCAAGGCCTTTCTTCCTGGATGTGACTATGACCCGGTACTCTGGTGTAAGGCCTCTAAAGTGGTATCTGAGGAAGAGAGGATAATGTGTTGAGCGTATGATTTCGTCGTTTACGCCTGGTATGACCAGTATTTTCTCGTTGCTAGGATCTCCCATCTTGATGTAGCTGTACTTATTGGGGTAGGTTCCTGCATCCATTATGTAAAGGGTTAAAACCCTGGCCATATTAAACCTTTATTGATGATTTCGCTGAGTGCAGTGTTAAGTTTCCTGCTCGCATTTCTAGGCCTTGCAGTAGCTGTATTTGCAGTGCTGTTCCTGAGGATGACCCGGGAGAACTCTGACAAGGCGATGACGTCTTTCCAGCTCCATCCTGAGGAAGCAGTTAAAGAGTTCAAGCTTCTGTATTACGGAGTGATCCTGGAGCTCGTAGCATTTGTTATCTACGGTATAGGTGGTGCAGTCGGCATGACTTCGCTGCTGAACATAGGCAGGGTTATCTCAGCCGTTTTCATACTGCTTGGACTGAAAATCTCGGTGAAGTGGTGGAGGAGATTCTCATGAAGCAAAAGGCCTTGAGAGGTGAAGCATTCTGATGATGCCTGTCGAGACTGCGTTCGGTTTCACAGGAGCTGCGATCTTCCTGCTAATGATATACTATTCGAAGAAATCTCTTGACCATTTCGAGGAACACAGGGATGTCTCCATGGTACGTTTCTTCATAGATAAGAGAGGTGGCAGGGCCTTCCAGCTTCTTGCAGGTACGGCACTGATCTATGCTATTGCGATGGTTGTAACCGGCATGGAGTTCTACTACGGCAGCTACGCTCTGCTTGTAAGCTCCAGAGGCCTGATAATCGCAGTAGGTTTGCTGCTTGCCCTGTTCCTGAGAGAGGTCTACCTGGTGACGAAGAAGAACCCTGAAGAAAATTAAAGAGGTTTTTCAGAGGCCTTCTATCGTTCTTTCCAAGTCTTGCCTTTACCTCTGCTGCGATTTCGTCCAGTTCGCTGTTTTCAGAGATCGAAAGCATTTTTTCAGGATCTACAGCTTCTACTTTTGTTTTCCCGTCTTCTCTGAGTACTATGACGTTGCATGGCAGTAAAGCACCCACCGAAGGATCATTTTCTAGGGCTTGGTGTGCGAACTCCGGGTTGCATGCGCCAAGGATCCTGTAATCTCTGAAGTCTTCGCCGAGCTTTTCCTGAATTGTTTCCGAGACATCTATCTCCGTTAGAACTCCAAATCCTTCCTCTTTCAGGCCTTCTGTGACATCTTCTACTGCTTCCTCAAAGTTTCCGTCGTACTGCGCGGCTATGGTGTATATAGTTGAAGAAAGTGGTTTCAGGCCTTTTAGCCGTAATGGGCGTTATTTTTTGAACATGTACTCGAATTCTTCTCCACGGACCATGGTTATGTCGTCCTCTACGGTTACTTCCTTTGCGTTATCGGTCTGGAAGTGGTGCTGGGGCATGGATCCCTCTACAAATCCATCTTTCTCGATCAGCAGTATCGTTGATGGGTCGAACTTTACCTCTATGCTTTCTTCGTCTTCCTGGATCTTTCTGTCCGGGTAGTTACTTCTAATTTCCGAGGTTATCTCTTCCCAGTTTTCTTCTATACCCATGATAAAAATTGGAGAAGACAAAGCCTAAAAAAGGTTACCTGAGTTCTGGAGTGAAAGGTTAAAGGGCGGTGCTGAGTAAAAGGAGTTTATGAGTCTGAAGGATTCCCTTGTCACTTTTGCTGTAGGTCTTGTTGTTGGGGCCATAGGGATCCATGTCGGGGCGCTCCTGGTCCTAGGAACCTCTCAGTTCCCGCATGCTGCAACGACCGCGGTTCTTGGAGCAGTTGTCTGGTTCCTGGCAAGCCATTTCTTCGGATGGGTGCCTTTCCTCGGGATAGTACTGACATTTATCACATGGCTCGGAGTCATTAACGGCAGGTATCCTGGTGGAATGATGACCGCAGCGAAGATCGCGCTGGTTGCGTGGGCGGCATCAGTAACTGTAGACTACTTCCTGAAGTACATCGGGATAAGAAGAGCTCACGCTGTTGGAGTTCCCGAGGCGTGAAGAAAAAAGGTTTAGAAGAAGTCCTGGACGTATCTAACAGCATCTCCCCGGATATTCGAGGCTGCGTTCCTTACCCTGTCACTGTCTCTTTCAAGCAGGGCAGCATGTCCTGGAGCAGTTACAGAGGAAACGGCATCCTCGTAAGCATCTATACCTTCACCGTACCGTTCCTCGAAGCCTTCTCTGAAGGATTCATAGGCCTCAGGCTCTACCTGTTTTGCGCTTGAGGCCATAGTGATCATATCCATCTTTTTCTCCCATTCGGTGGCGTCCCTGGTGAAGAACTCCCCGTCCACGAACGCAAGGCCTCCATCTTCCTGCATCATCAGGTTATTGATCCTCAGGTCCATGATCGCTCCTCCCTGGCCGTGGATCCCTGCAAGAAACTCTCCTGCAAGCTCTCCTGCCTCATAGGCTTCATCCTGTGAGGCCTGATTCAGGTACGTGTTCATGTCTACTCCTTCGACCTGTTCGAACTCGACGTACTGGCCCCGGACACCAAGGATCTCCGGTACCTCGACGTCCATCTCTTCAGCATAGCTCCTGAACGCTTCCTCGTTCTCAATTCTCTTCTCCTGATCCTGGTACTCAAGCTTTCCCGAAGGGATTCTTCCCAGCATCTGGATATAAGCCATGCTTGGCCTTTCAGAGAACTTTTTCAGGACAGTACCGACCTGTGTTTCCACTAGATCATTGGTCAGACTGCCATCAAGGCCTTCGGATTCAGGACTTGACATCTCGGCCTTGACAAAATCTCCAGAGCTCTGTTCACCGTAATCCGGCCTGGAGAACTGCTCCTCAGGAACTTCCTGTCTTATTCTGCGGAGGTCTTCGGGAACTTCTGGATCTTCAGTTATATCAATCGTCATGCCCTCTCCAGCTTCAGGCCTTTCCAGCGGCGCTCTCTCCGTACGGGTCTTGGTCGTTACGTTTTCTGTGCTCATACGTATACATTTGACACCACAGATTTATAAATCTTTTGTCACTGACCGGTGACAAAATAACTTGGTATGGGTTGTTTTTAGTCGCTAGAGCTACAAAGTACTGTTATGACGCAGGAAATCGTACTGGGTGGAGGCTGCTTCTGGTGTACGGAAGCCGCTTTCAAGGAGGTTGAAGGAGTTGAAGAAGTTACTTCGGGCTACGCCGGAGGCCACACAGAAGATCCAAGTTACAGGGAGGTATGTTCCGGAGACACCGGACATGCCGAAGTCATCAAGATAGAGTACAACTCCGAAGAAGTAAGTCTTGAAGAACTCCTCAAACTATTTTTCAGAATCCATGATCCGACTACAGAGAATCGTCAAGGCCCTGATATAGGGAGCCAGTACCGCTCGATTATCCTCTACAAGAACCAGGAGCAGAAAGAATCGATCGAGGCCTTCATAGAAGATAGAAAAGAGGAGTACCAAGACGAGATCGTTACCGAAATAGAAGAGCTTGAGGCCTTTTACAGGGCCGAAGAAAAGCATCAGGATTACTTCGAGAAAAATCCCGAGGATGCTTACTGTACGATGCATGCACAGCCGAAAGTTGAGAAGGCCCGTGAGTTCAGCGAAGGCTAGGCCTAAAGTTATTAACCAGTAGAGAATAACAACTGACGTGAGCGAGGAAAAATCCAGGTTAGACAGGATAAGAGAACGGTTTCACCCTGTAGAGGCCTCAATTCGAAAGTTTAGAGAGTTTTCTTCTGGCCTCTATCAAGAGTTGAGATCTGTTTTAATCAGTAAAAAGGCCTTGCCCGTCTATTTTGTACTGGCTGCTCTTTATATCTCAAGTTTCCGCAGAAAAAATTTTCTGTTTGCTGATGGTGCATTGAACGTTGCAGTAGTACATGGTAAGTTACAGGCAGTTTTCTCGGTATTTTCTGAGTCTCTTTTCCTTGGTTCATCTGTGCGGCTTGCCACAACGCTTCTGGCGATTGGTACTGTCTGGACGGTCTACAGCTACTGGCTGAAAGATCTTGAAATCCTGGAAAGCACTCATTCTCTGCTGAAAAAGATCTCATTGGCTGGGATCGCCGCAATAGTCCTTTTCAGGCACGTGAAACCCGGCAGCCCTCTTTCTGAGGCATCCCAGTGGAGCGCTTTTATTTTCACAGTCTATGCAGAGGTGGCGGCTTTCTGGTTTCTGGTAAAGACTGTAGACTCTATAGATTTGAGCTCGGATCTGAAAAACTGGGGACTGAAGGTCCTAGGACCTCTAGTGGTCCTAACAGGTTCCCTGATTTCACTCGCTTCAGAACCTGTACTGACAACAGTTTATACACCCGGCATTTACTCCAACAGCTTGTTCCTGGGAGGCCTCTTACTCATGGTTACAGGCGCATTCATGATCTACAGATCCACGAGGAGAGAACCAGCACTGAAAATCTGGTGAAAAACCAGGTTTTACCAGAGAAAAAACCGCATATCTTTAAGATATGCTCCAACCAAACCCTAACTATGGTAGAGTTTGAGAAACGCATCTTCCAGAGGAAGCATGCTTAAATTAAATTCTACCATAAAAACTACATGATATCATGGTAGAATTTGAGAC
>JBDGSM010000050.1:0-4193 GCA_042217545.1 Candidatus Nanohalobium sp.
TAGGCGACATCATCGCGAACCAGAACAAGTGGCTGTGCAACGAATGCGGCTACAGGGGACTCGTACCTGAAGGAGATCCCGAAGAGTTCGAGGAAGGTCTCGAGGAAGAAGGAGACGTGAAGTTCCAGCCCGTGAAGCAGGACCGATCCATCGACACCGACCTGGGAAGAGGGGAGTGGAAATACCTGGTCTACGTGACCCTCCCTGTCCTCGCACTCTACCTTATCTTTAAGCTATTCCTCGCCTAAACCATTGAACGTGAAACATAGACTGCTCAGCTACTCGATCGCTTCAATCTACATACTGTTCGGAGCGCTGAAACTTCTGGGAGAGACCACGGTACTCCCGCTCGTACAGAAAGCCGTCATACTTGTACCCCCTGAAACGTTCATGTACTTCCTCGGGACCTGGGAGGTCATCATAGGTATCCTCTTCCTGAAGGAGGAATGGAGGAAGCCAGGCCTTATACTAATGCTACCTCACATGCTGGGAACCACGTTCCCCATGATAGCCGATCCCGGCATGATGATCTCGGAAAGAGGGCTGAGCCTGGAAGCACACTACATCCTGAAGAACATCGTCTTCGTGGCCGGAGCTTGGACCGTACAGCAACCGGAGTTCAGAGAAGACCTGAAGAACAAACTGAAAGGCCTTCACTCCTGATTCCTGATCCTCATCATACTCGTGTCCTTGGACTGGAAGACTGGAAGCATACCTACGTAGATCAGGAAGGAAGCGATGAAAGCCACCGTGGTCTCAGGGATGAACTTTGAGAAGTAACGACCAGTGATAACCCCGAAAGCCAGACCCACGTAGAAGATCGCATGACCTATTCCGATCCAGCGACCTGACTTCTCCGGCTCGTACGAGTTGATCCACATGATATACGGGATTATACCCAGCATGGCTCCCCAGGCCAATCCATTCACCGCCAGGCCCAGGGCCTTCATGACCGCAGAAGACTCCACACCGATACCGAAGAACAGCACACTGAGACCGATAAAAATCGCACCCGTCAGGTAGGACTTCCTCGCCGTGAAATGCTTCATCCTAAGGAACGGGTAGGTAACAACCACCAGGCCCACAAGCTCCGCCAGCCTGTAGCCCAGAGCGATCTCCTTCGACGCCAGGTTCCACGGCACGAACACCGAAGCCATCATGATGACAAGATAACCCGCGAGTATGAACTCTAGGTGACCTGTGCTGACATCGTGAACAGTGATGGTCGTGGTCTCATGACTGAAGCTGTCCATATTCCTCCTGAAGTAGACGAAAGCCGCAAGCGAAACAAGATAGGAGGCCGTCAGGATACCCAGAGCAACATCCGGCATCATGAAGGAAAGATACTCCACGACGATCATGAAGGAGAACGTGAGGCCTCCCATCACCAGCATAGCCTTCCCTCTGTCCTCAGGAGCAGTTCTCTTGGCGAACTCGACACCCAGAGGAACCAGGATCGTGGAAACAGATAGGCCTACCAGAGGACCGTACACCCAGAGCGCCTGCGGATAAACCAGGACCGCAATCGACGCGAACAACAGCAACAAGTGCGAAAAGACCCCTAGCCTGGTCACAGTACCTTTCTTCTCCAACCTGCTGGACAGGACAGCTGTAAGCCCGGCAAGCATAAACATCGAGACAAGCTGGAACTCGAAACTCGCCACCTTGATACCTAACAGGTTGTAAGTATTGCTTACAAGATGAGCATCCCAAAGCTTCTCAACAAGGCCCCAGAAACCAAGCAGCGGAGTACCGAACACCGATGCAAAGATCAACGAGAAAAGACCGAGCTCCCTCACGTTCATCTTCCTAGATCTCGTGCTACTGATTTCACCCTTCTCCTCGATAGTCCGCATCTCCTCCTCAACCACCTTCCTCTTATCCTCCCAGCGAGACCTCAGATCCTCGGTGAACTCCTCGAAGGCCTCATCTATATGCCTGCGGCGCTCCCTGACCTCATCCATATCTCCGTCGTTCTCCTCGACCACATCCTCTTCATCCACGTAGAAACCCTTCCAGTTATCCGTTACAGTACCGAAGAACTCCTCATCCAGATCCTCCAGAGCCAGCTCACCGGCGACCTTGGAATTAACCTCGTCTTCTTCGTAGAGAACAGCCAGAAGGTAGTACTCATCTCCACCACCCTTCATCCAGGGAGTGGAGTTAGTCTTCAGATGATAAAGAGCCTCCCTTCCCTCAGACTCGGTCCTGTCAATCGTCTCAGTATCCTTCATATAGAGAAGAGACTCGATCTCCGACCTCTCCTCATCCGAAACCTCACCATCCGAACTCACCAGCACAGGTCCTTCGCTTTCACTGAACCTGTAGAGAACCGTGGTGGGCTCGAACACGAGAACTCACCCCTCCAGGAGATCGGAAAGCATATCCTCAAGCTGCTCCTTAAGGTTTTGAAGCCTCAGAAGAGTCGCACCCATCCTCATACCGGTTCGGACCAGCACAAGCACTTCTTCACCATCAACCTGAACACCAAGAACAAGATCATACTCGAGCTCGCTGGAAGGCCTCAGATAAGACTCCGAAAGACTGTCCACATCAGAGAAAATCGCGAAATCACGCTCGCTGTAGTCAAAACCCCTGAAAACATCCTCAACACCATCCAGATCACTCGAAAGATCTCCATCACCGGAATAACTGCCAAGAGTCACCCCAGTATCATTCACGATCGCCACCTCCTCAGCGTTCACTATCCCGGAGATCTTCTCACATATATCGTCAAGCACCTTATCCTGAGAAACACTCTCAAAGTAGATATCAAAGAACGCCCTCCTCGCTGACCGAGGCTTCAAACCATATACATCCTCTATAACGTAATCGCTCGAGTAAGGAGCGAAGGCCTTATCCAGTTCAGCCTCGATCTCCTCCCTACGCTCCTTAAACTTTTCCTTATTGTAGTCGCCTCTCTCCACACGGTTCACGAGGAAACCCCAGTCGATATCACGGTCTAGTTCACCAGAGGCCTCCAGGAAAGACTCGATGTACGAACTGTAGGAATCCAGCATCTCCCTGTACTCCTCCTCACCCTCAGGGTTCTTGAGGTCGAACACCCCGACGATCAGATCAACATCTGCCGTGAACTTGACGGTGTCATCCTCATGCTTCTCCCAGAACTTCTCCTGACCTCCGAGCTCTGTAACAGGAACCTCCCTGTCCTCATCATCCAGATCAAGGGATGTCTCCTCCACATCACCGAGAAATGAAAGCTGTATAGACCCCTGATCCCTGTAAACCGGAGTAGGATCCGTGGAAAGATCTGTCGCCTCCTTCAGCATGTTGATTATGGTTGTCTTACCGGAGGAGTAAGGCCCTATGAACCGAGTCTTCATGTTTCAGGACAAAAATGCCCAATCCTGAGTTAAAAAGGATGTGGTACAGTTACCCCAGAGAACGTAAATTACCTTTTAAAGCTTGTAATCGATTCCTGTAATATAATCTCGGTGAAATTGAAATATGTCTGATAAAGAGCTTGACGCAATTAAACAGGTAATTAATGATCCTGAGCACATCAGGAACATCGCCATCGCGGCGCACATCGACCACGGAAAAACTACACTAACTGATAACCTTCTGGCGAGAGCCGGGATGATCTCCGACAAGTTGGCTGGAGATCAGCGTTTCATGGACTTCGACGATCAGGAAGCAGAGAGAGGTATCACGATCTACTCTGCTAACATCTCTATGGTCCACGAGTACAACGGAGATGACTACCTAGTCAACCTTATTGATACTCCAGGACACGTTGACTTCGGAGGAGACGTTACACGTGCTATGCGTGCCGTCGATGGAGTAGTAGTTCTTGTAGATGCTGTCGACGGCGTAATGCCTCAGACAGAGACCGTTATGAAACAGGCGCTTCAGGAAGGCGTCAAGCCAGTACTATTCATCAACAAAGTCGATAGGCTAATCGAAGAAATGCAGTTGACACCTGAAGAAATGCAGGAAAGATTTACCAAGATCATCAGAGGGGTTAACAACGCTCTCAGGAAGTACGCGGACGAAGAAACCGCTGAAAAGTGGAAAATGTCCGTGCAGGACGGTACAGTTGCTTTCGGATCCGCACTGAAGAACTGGGCTATCTCCGCTCCTTACATGGAAGAGACGGGCATCAGCTTCGGAGACATAATCGAAAGAGTAAACGAAGGCGACCACGAAGGCCTCAGAGAAGATGCACCGAT
>JBDGSM010000051.1:0-7366 GCA_042217545.1 Candidatus Nanohalobium sp.
GGGTTTATCTTTTCTCCATGCATTTCCTGTGGGAAGACATAGACTGAGTCAGTTACGTCCATGCTCTCCAAGAGGTCTGTAACGCTGAAAACTTGTAGGGTTACACCAGGGTAATCCAGCTTTTTCCGAGCTGAATTTGGGCCTGAATTCGGAATACCGGTTTTAAAAGGAAACTCTATCTGTATACGTGATCAAAATGGATTTTCAACGACTTGACAGGAGCAAGGCCTCTATAGGCATTTTAGCTGTTGTAGCAATTGCAGCAGTAGTAGTAATAGGTCCAGGCCTGATAGGTGATGACTCAGTAAACAACCTGAAGGATAAAACAGCGAAAAGCAGCCATCAGAGCAACCAGAAAGGACATAAAAAAGTAAAGCTATCGAACACCCGTTACGCAAGATATGCGTTCAAGATATCAGGAAATTCGCTAAGCACAAATGCGAAACGGGCGCTTGCAGGATTCAATGTAAAGAAATCGACTTCAAACGGCATTACCACGATCCACCTGAACACGGACAGATCTGAATACAGCGATCAGACCTACAAGCTGAAGAACGGTGAGCAACTTTACTTCATCGAGACTTCGATGGGCGATGACTCCGGAGGAAACGAGTACTCTATAGGAGACGACACAGGAGTAGTGGTGGATTCGAATGGCTACATTGTCAGAAGTTAGAAAAGGTAAAGGCCTGATAATTTCAGGCTACCTTCTATCATTTATTATAGGCGCATTATTAACCATTAACTCAAGTTTCGGAATCACTTCGTACAGCCTGGGAAAAGTCCTTGGCGTATGGAGCCTGACAGCGTTGACATTCCAGGCCCTGCTAGTTTCAAGGGCGAAGATCATTGAAAAAGCGGTTGGATACGACAGGATCACAAGATGGCATGCAGGCAACGCAGCACTGATACTGCTCCTCGTGGTACTGCATCCCGTGCTGATATTCTACCAACAGATCATCTCGATCAACCCTGGAGCAGTGATAGAGTTCCTGGCGATAAATCCATCAGCTCTACTGGGAGCAACTGCTGTAGGCCTTATACTGATCCAGGGTGCTGTAACACTGTACTGGAAAGGTCTAAGCTACGAAAAATGGCGGATCCTGCATAAAATCGGTTACCTGATCGTGATACTCGGATTCGCGCACAGCCTGTTGCTAGGTTCAGATATAGGCCTTCCTCCACAGACTCTTGTAAGCTTCTGGTGGTTAGGCCTTGCCGCTGTCGCCTCGATCAGTGCAGGATACCGTTACCTCTACCTCCCAGGTAATAGGAAGGAGTACACAGTCAGGGAAGTAGATAAAGAGGCGGAGGACGTCCACACCGTGAAGCTTAAGCCGGAAGACGAGGTTATAGAACAGGAACCAGGACAGTTCGCGTTCACAAGATTCGAATCCGAAAACCTGGAGACGGAGGAACATCCCTTCACCATAGCTTCAGCACCAGAGAAAGGCCTCAAGTTCACGGTGAAGGAGTCCGGAGATTACACCTCAGGTATCGGAGAACTGGAACCCGGAGATAAAGCAGTAGTGGAAGGACCTTACGGAAGATTCACCATGCCAAGAAGCAAGAAACTGGTCATGGTTGCTGGCGGCATCGGGATCACACCGTTCATCAGCATGTTGAGATACATGGCCAGGAACCCGGAAGAAGTCAGAGAGACACATCTGATCTACGGCAACAGCACAGAGGCCTCGATAGCCTTCAGAGAGGAACTGGAAGAACTGGAGAAGAACAGCGACTGGCTTGAAGCAACTCATATGCTGTCCCGGGAGGAAAAAGAAGGTTTCAGATATGGCCGTATCGACGGCGAACTGCTGGAAGATGTAACAGGCCTTGAAGGCGATTTCATGGTCTGTGGGCCTGAAGAAATGATTGAAGACGTCAGAAAAGACCTAATAGGCCTTGATGTTGACAGTTCACGCATAAAATCGGAGAAGTTCAGTCTCAGGGAGCTTGATCTTGGAGGCCTGATCTGAGTGAGTATAAAATTGGGCCTAACTCCGGAAGGAGTTCGGAATACGCGCTTTAAAAGGGAACCGTATTTTAGAGATGGAGGAAACGAAGAAATGAGCTACAAAACCCGCAGCACGAACAGAGGCTACATTTCGGAAATAGATGAAAAACTGGATCAACTGTATAATGCAGCTGAGAAAGGTAATGAGGAGGCCTACCGCGTTATTGATGCGGAGCTTGAACAGCTTTACAGGAGGCCCGAGGTCAGCTGGAAGAGACTTCTGGAGGTGAGTTGAGTGAAAGCGGAGGTGATCAAACTGTCAGCTGAGAGAAGAAAGTCCAGGAAAGAGTGGAAGACCCTGGAGAAGAACCCACATCTCGTAGGCAACTGCAGTGACTCCCGTGAAACCAGGAACAGATGGATTGATGCAGTGGAGGAGATGCTGGACCAAGATGCCTTCGAGAGCGGAGAAGTCAACTCCAGGAAAAAATTCGATGAAGTTATGAAGGACGGTGACTACGGCCTGAACGAGCCAGAGAAATGGATGCTGACAGGGGGCCGGGAACAATGAAAGGCCTTTTTGCTTTGGATTTTTTAGTATGCAATGCGAAAAACCCTTTGAAGAGCTGAAAACCGGAAAAATTGATGTCATGGATACAGGATGGAGAACTTTGAGAAGATGCTCTGGTGGCTTATCGGCGGCACCAGAGGCGGAAAGAACCGGCTGAGGATAATCATGACCTTGAAAGAACAGCCTATGAACGCCAACAACCTGTCGGAGGATCTGGACCTGGACTACAAGACCATCCAGCACCATATAGAGCTGATGGAAGAACACAACGTGATAGACAGTATGGGAGACGGCTACGGCAAGAACTACTTCCTGACAGACCAAATGGAGCAGAATCTCGAAAAACTTGAGGAGATCAAGGACAAATCAGGTGTAGAAATATGAAACCACGAGAAGAACTAGGCCTAACAGTAATAACAGCAGTAGTATTCGCCTTCATCGCAACTATCGTGATGCATGAACGATTTCTGATACCTATAGAAGCCCTGGAAACAGTAGTGCTCATAGAGATCTTCCTATCAACATTCAACATAATAATTCTATCCGCACTGACCGCCAACTACATCAACATGTATAGAGACCTGAGAACACCAATCACCCGAAGCCTGATGATATTCAGCAGCGCCCTACTCCTCTACGCAGCATCATCCAGCCCAATAATCCATACCCTGATCGGCGTAAAAGTCATATCAATAGGGCCTCTAACCTTCCTGCCTGAAATCTTCGTAGCAGCAGCCTCACTAACACTACTGTACGAAAACTACAAGTAAAAAACATGAAAGAAAAAAGACCGTGGTCAAACCAGCTCGAAATAGAAGAACAGACTTTACGCCGGTTGTCAAGTGTTTACAGAGGCCTGATCGCCCTCATATTCTCAGTAGGTTTTGCACTCGCGTTTACCAGCCTGATAGATCCCAGCCTGCCTATAAACATCATCTCATTCTTCTTTCCAGATGAACCCAATGAGATAGCAGGCCTCCTGCGGATATCGCCCCAGATACTGCTCATACTTTATGGCACCCTAACTGTATTCATCGCATTCCTGATGTATCTACTGGAGAACTATATCTCGCTCTCCACACCACCAAAAAAATTACTGAACAGCTCCCTTACACTCCGACTAATAACCATAATATCCTTCACCACAACTTTCATAGCCGTAAGAGCCATAGTGGCCATATCCGGAGTAGTAGGACCTGGAACAACAGGCTCAGCAGGAGGCCTACCAGTCATACAGATCGCCCTGCCCGGGTTTAGAGTCCATCACTACATTTTCGGCGTGCTCATACTGATATACACCACCTACCGGATGCTATTCCACGAAAACTACTCAGAAAAACTCATGGCCACACTCTACGGTGTCGGGCTAGGCCTCTTCATAGATGAAATAGGCCTCATACTCTCACAGGGAAAGTACTTCACACTCTCGACCTACATCTTCGCCACACTGTTCGCCACACTATTCCTCACAGGCCTCTACATAGACATAAAGACCCACAGAAAACAGGAAACCGCCTGAAAGGCAGAGAAAGGCAAATCACAGAAACAAGGTTACAACCAGGTAATTCCAGATTTCTAAACCCTGAGACATCAGTACAGAAACAGGTGGAAAAAACTCATGACAGAAAAAATGAAGGCGGTAGTAGCAGTTGGCGGAGGCGAAATCGAAATACAGCAAGTTGATAAACCGGAGCCAGGTGAAAACGAGGTCCGGATCAAGGTAAAGGCCTCAAGCGTATGTCAGAGCGACAAGTACGCGGTCGAAGGCGTAAGGCCTGAAGCAGAGTTCCCGAGGATTCCCGGCCACGAAGTAGTCGGAATAATCGACGAAGTAGGAGAAAACATCGACAACTGGTCTGAAGGCGCCTCGGGCTCCAAGACCTCGATCGAGTGCGACGCACTGATGTTCGACGACGAAGCAACCTCGGATACAGAACCTTACATCGAGCTTAAAGAGGACGATGTAGAAGTCGCCCACGAAGCTACTGTTGGAAAGATCGGCGACGAAGAAATCCATTACATGATGTCGAGAGGAATTGAAGAGGAAGAGGCCAAGGAGATGATTGTAAGAGGCTTTATAGAGCCTATCGCAAAGGAGCTACCTCTAGAATACGCGGTCGAGCTGAACCGGCTGATACAGCTTGAAATGGAGGGCAGCCTGGGATAGAAAAATTAGAAAGAGGGGAGGAAGAGCCGGAATGCTGCCAGGCTAGGCTCCGGCCCTGTAACCGGACTCAAGTGCGCTGACGATCTCTTCATCATCCACAGTGGGCTCAACCTTGATTTCTTCAATGTATTCTCTTTCTACACCGGCATCGGCCGCATACCGCCCGATATCAAATGCGTGATCCTCCATACTTTCCTCTCCATTAAGAGTATTGGACTTAGCCAGGGTTACCGACTTAACCGCGCCCTCAATCATCTCCTCGGGGCTGTAGCCTGACTCTTCCAGTGCTTCTTTCGCCTGGAGTACCGAAGACACGGCCTGCTTGTAGCCCCCCTCATCTATACGTTCCATGTAGTCCCTGAACGCTGCTTCGGCGAGGTCTTCCTGGTATTCATCCTCGAGACCGAATGCTTCGGCTTCTGAAACTGCGGCCTTTATCCATGGTCTTTTGTCAGAGGGTTCTAGATGCTGTTCGATACTTGACCTTGCTGCCTCACTAACATCAGGATCAGAGTAAACTTCTTCAGGGTTGAAATCTGCTTCGTCAGCCACTCTTTCGATGACTTCTGTAGCCTCTTTATCTCTATCCTCTTCTAGGACTCTGGTGGCGAACTCCGTGACAGCCTCATACTTGGCATCCCTTCCGATTCTTTCCTTTAGATCTACTGCATCCGCAATCTTCAAGGCATCGTAGGCGGACTGTTCCGTACCGATCTCCATGCTTTCCGCAAATTTACGGTGGGCTAGGCCGGCGAGAGGATCCAGTTCTGCCGAATCATTACTGGCCTCAAAGACCTCGCTTAGATTGAAATCAGCTGCCAAACCAATCTGCTCGGCCCTGAGCTGATCGTAGCTTTTGAGCCATTCTTCACCAGACTCTCTTTTAAGTTCGTCGTCTCCGGTAAGTGAGCCGAGCATTACACCAGCGAGATGGTCCTTGTCTGATTTCTTCTCACCTTCAGGGGCATGATCAAATGTCTCCTCAGCCTCATAAATAGTTCGTGCGAGGTTCTGTGCGACCTCGGTTTCCACTTCATTTTCCTCAAGAAAGGCCTCTAATTTATTCCTGTCCTGCAGGGAAACATCTGGGTTTGCTGATTCAGGATACTCTATCAGCTTACGGATGTTATCCTGATCTTCTGCAATCAGGTCCAGGAATTTTTCGGTATTTTCCTCTTTGTTTTCTGCGACTTCCCGATAGTCATCAGATGCTTTCATATGTTACTATTTCTAAGTAACACTTAAATAATTTTCCCTGGTTGGGTGCACGGCTCTAGAAAGGCACATCATGATCTCTACGAATAATCGTCTGGAAAAGGGAGGCAAGGCAAACAGGCTGTTCTAAAGATCATATACCTTGTCCAGATTTTCCCTCCTTCCATCCATGATTCTGCGTACATTATCCCATCCTCCTTCTTTAATGACGCCTTCCATGAACTCGAACTTGTCTCCAGCTGTCTCAATCGCGTCGTCCAGCTCTTTGAGATAGGATGCGTCTCCGACCACAGTTGTGATACTGTAATCATTGGCGGCGGCATACCCCATTATCTCGTTGATCATTGACCGATTTATTTTGGCGTCCATAATCGCGCCGTAGGCCTGGCTGTTATCTTCGCTTTCGATAAGAAAGTCTGATAACTGGCCCTGCGTTTCTCTGGTTTCAGACGTTGTTCTTTGATCATCAGAGATAAAGGGGACTTTCTTCTTCCAGTTATCCTCTGTAACTGTTTTCTCGATCCGTTCAAAAGAATTTATAGATCCTAGAGCCATCGATTCAACGTTTTGGCTGTCTCCTCTATTCAGATCATGCCAGTCTGTGGAATGGTTTTCCTTAAAGTACCCTCCAAAAAGGTTTTCGTAATTGATATTGTCAGCAGCTACAACGTACTGCCCTGCATTTCCCGCACTCCCATCTCTAGGCACATTGGCGTCTATATCCTCCTGAAAATCTTTTTCCGGGTCATAATCATCGAGTCTGTTTTGAGCTTCCAAATATTCCTTTCCCCATAGCCCATGTGCAAAAATCTCTATTCCTTTGTCATCCTCCTTGATGGTGTCCCGCCCCAGTTGTTCAGCCTTGCTCATAGTTGCTACTTTTTCATAGCAACATATAAATGCTGGGGTTTCTAGGACGGGAAAAATTATTTGTCAAATCCAAATCCTGAAAAACCTGGAAGAATCGCTCAAGGAGAATCAAAGCGACTTGATATGTCGGAATCGAGCAACCCGGGATGAATATCCTGAACTTCACAGGGACCCGCAAGGGTTCCTAACAGCCCAGATAACAGATTTCTTTTTTAGAAGCACTGTCGGAGAGAGATTTTGCAGGACGGTATCCAAAACGGCGCCAGCTAGAACACAGGTTTTTTATTCGAAACACTAGGCCATATTTACAGGGTCAAGACAAGGTGGTTCTGTACGGTAGAGCCTTCTGAATACTATCTGAAAACGGTTGAGGATGTCAAGGACGAGTTCAGCACCTCTGATGAAGGCCTTTCTGAGGACGAGGTGCAGGAACGCCGGGAAAAGTACGGCAGGAATACTATAGAGACAGAGGACGATACCTCTTTTGCTTCACTGTTCCTTGATCACGCCACGGAGTTCGTATCCCTCCTGCTGATAGGTGTTGGGTCCGTTGCTCTCCTCACATACTTTCTGAGCCATGAGGGAG
>JBDGSM010000052.1:0-12891 GCA_042217545.1 Candidatus Nanohalobium sp.
CAAGGCCTTTTCTATTCCAGCGGTTCCCGTAATGTTTTTGACTTCGACGCGCTGGCCTCCGTCGATGGAGATGTTCGCATCGGACTTGATGGAGAACTCGGATTCAGGGAAGTAGATCTCCAGGTATTCGAGCATCTGGGCCAGTTGCTGCAGGTAACTTCTTGCTTCCTTCGGAGATCTGAAATCCGGTGCGGTAACGATCTCGAGCAGCGGTGTGCCTGCCCTGTTGTAGTCCACTTTAGTATATTTTGAGCTTGAGATGCTTCCGCCTTCGTGTTTCATCTTCGCCGGGTCCTCCTCAATGTGAAGCCTGTTGATTCCGATCTCCTTCTTCTCGTCTCCAGTCTTGACCTCTATAGTTCCGTCCTCTCCGACCGGTACCTCGTACTGGGTGATCTGGTAGTTCTTCGACATATCCGGGTAGAAGTAGGTCTTCCTCGAGAAGAAGATGTCCTCGTTGATGTCGCACTGCAGGGCCTGAGATGTCTTCACCGCATATTCTAAGACTTTCTCGTTTAGCCTTGGCTTTGAGCCTGGGTGTCCGAGACAGGTTTCACATACGTGCGTGTTTGGCTCCTCCGCTTCCTCATTGGGGCAGCCGCAGAATAGCTTTGTCTCTGTATCAAGTTGTACGTGCGTCTCAAGGCCTATTTTTACATCGGTCATAGTATCGTTTCGTTCAGTCATTCTTTTTATTTTGATCTCGTCGCGGCGAAGTAGGCCAGCTGTTCAAGAAGCATCTTCTCCTTACCATTGACCGGTGAGGCCTCGAGCTCGCCAGCTGCCTCTTCAGCGTAGCCCCTTGCTTCGTCTTCCGCTCTCTTCAAAGCATCTGAGGACTCAACCATCTTACCGGCAAGCTTCAGTTCCCAGGCCTCAGGCTCCTTCTTCCTCAAAACATGCTTCAGAAACTTCCTGCTGGAACCGTACTCTGTCTCCAGCTCCTCCCTGCCGGAATCTTTATCAAGGCCTTCGATGAACTCCCTGTTCTTGGTGAATCCATCTTGAAGCTCCTGGATGGCGTAGTATACAGGCAGTGTGACAGTGCCTTCCAAAAGATCGGAGAACCTGTCCTTCCCTATCTCCTGTTCAAGGCCTTCCCCGGCCCCTATCTCCTCCTCGCCTCCGGTTATATCCAGGATGTCATCTCTGACCTGGAAAGCTTTACCTAACTGTTCTGCGTACTTTTTCAGGTTTCCAAGTTCTTTTCCTGAGATTACTTCGAGTATCCTGGGACCTGCCTTTATCAAAGGCGTGGTCTTCCTGGCTACGACTTCCTCGTAGAACTTCAGGTATTCAAAGCTTTCATCTTTCCCGGAAAGCATTTCCCTGAATTTCTCTCCCCGGTATATGCTTTCACCTGCTATGTCAAGCATCTGGCCACGCGAAATATCCTCTAGTACTCTGTCAAGTATTTCAGCAACTTCCATCTTCTTTTCGTGTTGAATATCAAGTTTCAGAACTGATCTCTGGACTATAGACTGCAGATGCATGACATCAAGGGTTGCCAGTGACTCTGCCTGTCTCCTGGAGAAACCTATTGACTTGAATTTTTCGTGAGGTGTTTCCAGGCCCCTCCTGACTTGATCCTGGTCCATTACATCGTCCTGTATAAGTGAGAGGCCGTGTATAACTTCGAGAGGTATCAAAACTTTGAGAAGCTCTTCCTCAGATAGATCTATATCGAGGCCTTTCGCCATGATGTATGGCACAGCGACGCGGAAACGTTTGCCGTCTCCCGTGATCAGCCTGCTGCAGTACTCTTCAACGGTGTTCAGGACTTCTATATCGGCTCCTGTCCTGTCAACTGTTTCGGCAAGAATTTTCTCTACTTTCTCCAGGGGTACGTAACCTGCCAGCTCCTGCTTCACCTTCTTATCTTCCAAAAAGTGATCACCTGCTGTAGGTATACGCCACGTCAAGGACTTTTTCCTCATCGAAGTGATCGCCGATGATGTGAAGACCTGTCGGCATCTCCTTGCTGGTGCCGTTAGGAACTGAGATCATTGGTAACCCGGCAAGGTTAGGCCCTACTGTCAGGGTATCCATCGCGTAGACCTCCGCAGGACTCATATCCTGGGCTTCCTCTATCTTCGGTGCAATATTCGGCATCGAAGGAGAAACAAGTACATCGAACTCTTCAAAGGCCTCCTTGAACTGATTGATAATCTTTTGCCGGACTTCAGCGGCTTTGATGTAGTACTGATCCCTGTAACCGGCCATCCGCGTATACGTACCGAGCAGGATCCTTCTCTTCGCTTCCTCTCCGAAGCCTTCCGACCTGACCTCCGAGAAGTACTCGTTGAAGTCCTCGAAATCTTCAGGATCTTTCTCAAGGCCGTACCTCATACCTGACATCTTCGCCAGATTCGTCGAGGCCTCGGCCATCGCCAGAACGTAGTAAGCAGGAACTGCGTAATCTGCGGATAGAAGAGGCATATCGACTTTTTCTACTTCCGCTCCCATCTCTTTCAGTTCTTCAAGAGAATCTTCAAAGTTCTCTCTTACTCCGTCTTCAAGGCCTTCAAGCTCCAGGTACTGTTTCGGCACTCCTATCTTTAGGCCTTCTACTTCTTCAAGATTCGAGTATTTAGGTACTTCTTTTTTCGCTGTGGTCTGATCGTTTTCGTCTTCACCTGCTATCACTTCAAGGCCTTTTGCTGCACCGTACACGTTTTTTGCGAGGACACCGATCTTGTCCAGTGAGTTAGCATAGTCCACCAGTCCGTACCTTGACACGCGTCCGTATGTAGGTGTTATCCCTACTACGCCGTTGTAAGCTGCAGGATTTGTTATGGATCCTCCTGTGGATTCTCCTATCGATATGATCGGATGGTCTACTGCGGCAACGATCGCTCCTGCGCCACCTGAACTTCCTCCTACGACTCTTTCCGGGTCATGCGGGTTCTTCGGTGTTGTGAATGCGTTGTTGGTTGAGAAGGTTCCGAAGCCGAACTCATCCTGCTCCGTCTTTCCGAAGAACTGGCCTCCTGCCTCTTTCAGTCGTTTGACGACTGTGGCGTCGAATACAGGCCTGTAGTCTTCAAGTATCTTTGAACCTGCTGCGGTAGTCGTTCCCTCTGTGCAGATCGCGTCTTTAACTACGAAAGGTATGTTTTCGAGCTCTCCCTGATGCTGCTCGCCACGTTTGACCTCTCGCATCAGATCGTATTTCTTATCTGCTTCCTTCAGCTCCTCAAGAAACTTCTTGCTGTCTACTTCCTCATCTCCCTTGACAACTTTCTCAACCGACATATCTTCCGTGTTCGGAGGAGAACCTTAAAAATTCATTTCCCGGCTTCGTCCTCTTCAACGCATTCATCGATATGGAACGTCTGGCCGCATTCAGTACATGTAGGGAAGAGAGGCCTGTATCCCTTGAAAGCCATCTGTCCCCCGCATTCAGGACAGAAATAGGTCATGAGGCCTCGATCCTGTGAAACTCCAGTTCACGGTTTTCAGTATCCATTGTCGCGACATGAAACCTTTCCTCCTGATCAGGAAATCTGATGCCGCCAGGATTCACCTCTACCGTTCCAGAATGCTCGGCAACCTTCTTCTCATGTGTGTGACCGCGGAACACGAAGTCGTAATCTTTCCCCACAAGGCCTTCCACAATCTCCTCCTCGGTCCCGTGGTAGACGCAGATTTTCAGGCCTTCAACTTCCAGTTCTGCGATGTTGTTGTAGAACTCTCCGAACTGGTTCACCGTCGATTTCAGGTTCCATTCTCCATCGTTGTTGCCTCTGACAGCGTGGAACTCGAACTCTGCGTCAAAAAGCTCTGCTGTGAAAGGCGCAACCATGTCTCCGCAGTGAATCACTACTTCACATTCCTGCTTCTCGAAAAAGTTTACTGCTTCCTCCGCTAGTTCGATGTTATCGTGTGTGTCCGAGACTATTCCAAGTTTCATAACCAAGGTTCTCGGGCTCGAAACTTATCTATTTTTGCGAGACTGGAACCGGGTCAGCATAAAGAAATTTCTAGGTGAATGTCATTTTTCCCTTCCGATCGTAGTAGTTTTCAAGAAGTTCTTCTTCCGTCATATCAAGGACTGCTGAGAACCCGTCGTTCTCTATTTTTTCACCCAGTTCCCCGACCCTGACTCCTTCCACATCAGTGGCCTTGAACGAGTAGGCCGTGCCTTTGAGATCCCTGTAGATGTCCCTGCTGTCTAGCTCGGTTATGTCGTTGCAGACGTACTCTCAGCCATGATCCTTACTAGTGATTCGTCTATCCCTTTCAGGCCTGCTGCTTCAAAGAACCTTTCGTAGGCTTCCTCCCCGTACTCCTCCTGGACATAGTCAGCCTGGCGGAGAAGCAGGTCACGGTTGAAATCCGGGTTGACCCTGAAATCGTCCTCGCTCAACTGGAAAATCTGATTCAGAGTTTCGTGATCCAGATCTTTCAGCCATTCAGTAAGCATGCCTTCAGTCATCAACTCCCACATATCCCTGAAGTCGTACTCCAGCTCCGGGACATCAAAGTTATCCCTGAAGTAGGTATGTGAGGCTTCATGCACCTCTGTCTTCCTTTCCTCGATGCCTTTGAAGGAAAGGCTAGACAGATTGCCCTCCACCAATCTGTGGTTCTTATGGTCAAACTCGGGAAAGATCACGGACTTCCACTGATCCTCCCGGGGATCAAAATGACCGCTGCTGGCCGTCTCACCTACCACATCAATCTCGACTTCAGGAAGAACATCCGTATCCACGCCGATCCAGTTGTAGAACCGCTTGACCTCGCCTTCAATAAAGTCCTCAGAAACATGGTAATCAGTATTCAAAGTTCCACCTCAAATTTCAGGCGCTCGGCCCTCTGAAAAAACCTTCCTCCTCGTTCTCCGTGTTCCGGAAGACCTTCTCCCTCGTCAGAGTATCTTCTTTCTCATCGCTTCTGGTATCAGGACTTACATCGACAGGATGGAAAGCAGGTTCAACATCTTCAGTATCGATCTCCTCCAGTTTCTCGAACATCTCCAGGACCTCATCGAAGTCCTCGGCGAACTCAGAGGCCTCTTCCCCAGTTACATTAATCCTGGCGTTCTCTGCCACTTCCTGAACTTTATCCGAATCTACCATGAAGTTAAAGTTGAGACCTCAGATTTTTGTATCAATTTGTTTCCCCGAAGTGAAGGCCTTTCAGCTCTGAAAAACTTCTCGATGAACAGTCGTGAACAGTTAAGGTTTCCGAAAACTATCGTCGAATTATGGGAAGATTTATAAACGATCCCTGAAAATGTTTGGATAAGCAAGATACAGATACAGATTTGAGTCTCTTCGTTTGGGCGCGGAGGGCTGCGTTCGAACTTGACTCGCGGGCACGAGTGAAGTTCAGTGGACTTGCGAAATATGTAGCATGTTTGAGTTTCGAACTTGGGCAAGTTCGAAGTCGAATGTTGAATGTTTCGAGTCTTGGGCAAGACTCAATTAGTTCTAAGGTAGGATTACCTATACCGACTTAAAAAGGTTTGGTATGGCTAGACCGCACCGCAGGTTGATACTACAATGGAATCCATAATCGAAAACGCTCAAACGGACGAAAAATCCACTGAAAACCTTGATGAAATGAAAGATGCTAAAATTATAGTAGTAGGAGTTGGAGGAGCTGGTAACAACCAGGTCACCAGGATACAGAAGAAAGAAGTTGAAGGTGCCGAGACGGTTGCCATCAACACGGACAAACAGCACCTGGAGATGTCCTCCGCCGACAGAAAAATACTTGTAGGAAAAGATCTTACACGAGGCCTCGGAGCTGGCGGCAAACCTGAGAAAGGAGCACGCTCAGCAGAAGAGAACCGTGCCGAACTACGTAACCTGTTCAAGGATGCAGACATGGTCTTCCTCACAGCAGGAATGGGAGGCGGAACAGGAACAGGAGCAGCACCAGTCCTCGCAGAAATTGCAAAGAAAGAAGACTGCATCGTGATCGGAACAGTAACAATGCCGTTCGAGATCGAAGGCGCAAGAATGAGTAAAGCAGAAGACGGCCTCTACAGGCTCAGGCAGCACGTGGACACAGCAATCGTCATCGAAAACGACAAGCTGCTTGACATCGCAGGAGATATGCCTCTCGACCAGGCCTTCGGAGTCGCAGATGAGCTCATCACAACGATGATCAAGGGAATCACGGAAACGATCGCAAAGCCGTCACTAGTCAACCTGGACTACGCAGACGTCCAGGCGATCATGAACGAAGGAGGAGTCGCGGTAGTAGGCTACGGAGAAAGCGACACCAACAACAAGGGAGAGGAAGCAATCCACGAAGCACTATCCAACCCACTCCTCGACGTAGAGTTCAGCGGAGCAAACGGAGCACTCCTACACGTGGCAGGAGGAGAAGACCTGACACTCAACGAGATCAACGATGTAGGTCAGAGAGTGAAACAGAAGCTTGACAAACAGGCCCAGGTAATCTGGGGCGCAAGAATCAGAGACGACCTGAAAGGCAAGCTACAGGTAATCTCCATCGTAACAGGAGTTGAATCACCTTACGTCCTAGGCGACCTAGACGAACAGAAAGAACAGGAAACAGAAGTAACAGGAGACGTCAACGACCTAGGCCTTGAGGTGATGAACGGCTGAAAAACAAGAGCCGGCTAAAATGATATTAGAGGAGGAAAGTCAACTTCAAACCCCCCCCTCACCTCCGACTTTCCTCCCCTAAAACCTATATTTCAACGGCAGGAAAAGGAGATTCCCGCAGTTCAATCTTCCGGAAACCCCACAGGTTTTCGGCTTGAACACGAAAACTCCCCCTCCCCCCCTTACGCGGGAATCGCCTTCACATCCTGCCTTACTCTTTATTACTAACTCCTTCCCAAAGATCCAGGGAAAACTGTTTAACTCTTCGGCCGTAATAACAAATTCAGTGGATAACCAGAACTTCTACCTCAAAATATCAGGAGCAGCTATCTCAGTAATACTTGCAGCCTCAGCACTAATTCTCAACACAGGAATCCGAGGCCTTACCGCAGCAGCATTCACAGCAGCCGCAGCAGTACTGATCCGGAGCGCCGAGAAAAGCTCCCGGAAAACAGGAAGAACGGACAGGATGAAGGCAACCCTCAAAGCAGTAAAACCTGCAGCAGAACTTATACTGATCTCCTCAGGCCTGATCAGCTACTCGCCAACCACAACAGTATCAACAGCAGTAATAGGCCTTGTATCCTTCTCCGAGATCTTCTCCAGAGGAGGCCTGGAATCACAAGAGTTCTTCGGCCAGGAAGTCCGCACCGGATTACTGATCCTTACCTTCATAGGCCTCACATTCAACGAATACATCCTGTTCTACGGTCTTATCGCAGTAGGCCTTGTCGCAGCATTTGACTCGCTCTACATGCTGTACGAATCCATGGATACCGGTTTTTAAGGCCTTTCTGGCTTTGTTTTGAGAGCTGTTGTGTTGTGTTCCTCAAGTATTTAATTTTTCCCGCACCCTTTGTTTTGTATGAAGGCTCCAATCTGTAATGTATGTCTAAAGAGCGATGTTCTCTGCAGCAAGTGTGGGGAGAAGCTGGAAAACGGAGAGATCTCAGAACTCGAAATCGAAGTATCAAGGATCCTGAAGGATCTAAGCAGTGAGTACGGCTCACTGAGAGACTCAGAGATCCTTCACGTCTACGACACTGAAAATGTCGTCATCATAGTAACTGCAGAAGGCGACGGAGCAAAAGTCGTAGGCAGAAGCGGCGAGATCGTCAAAAAGGTCGCGGAAGAGATTGACAAGTCGATCAGAGTAGTCGAGAAAAGCGAGGACGACAGAGATGTTATCAAAGGCCTTTTGAGCCCTGCTGAAGTTGAAAGTATCAACACAGTCTTCAGTCCAGAGGGCGAGTACAAGAAGGTCGTCGTCAGCGACGAGTACGAGGGCAAGATCAACCTCAGTGAAGACGAGTTCGAAGAGATCATCGAAGAGATCACAGACACCAAGTACGAACTCTCCTTCGAATAAAGCATCGCTCACAGATCTCTCAACTTTTCTTTTTCCTATTGAAGGCCTTCAACGCTTTCTGGCTGCGGTCGGTATTAAAATTCTTCAGGTAAACTTTCTAGATATGACGACAGACAAAAACAGCAAAAGTTTTATCGTGGCGATCGACCAGGAGAAGATCGAGCCAGACCTGGCCCGGGAGACAGTAGTCAAGTACGATCCACTGAACAGGGCAGGAAAAGAGGGAGGTTTCCACGTAACGGAGGAAGGACAGCTCCACATCGACAACGAGAAGGTGATGGAGGCCCACAAGATGGCTATAAACAAGTACCCTCATGAAGGAGCCATCAAACTTATCCGGCTTGACAGGGAGTTCGGGGAGAAGATCCACCAGTTCGGGGAAAACGCTTTCCGACTGTACGGACTACCGGAACCGCAGGAAGGCCGCGTAGTGGGAATCCTCGGAAGAAACGGAATCGGAAAATCCACCGCACTAAAAATACTATCCGGCGACATCAAGCCGAACCTCGGAAACTATGAGGACGCTCCTGACTGGAAGAAGATTCAGGAAGAATACAGAGGGACAGGCCTCCAGGAACACTTCAACAAGCTAGCGGAAGGAAACGTAGAGGCCTCCTATAAACCGCAGCAGGTGGACAAGATACCAGAGTTCCACGACGGAGAAGTAGGAGAACTCCTGGAGAAAGCGGACGAGAAAGACGCAGCGGAGAAGTTCGCTGAAAAACTTGACATCGACCATCTACTGGACAGGGATATCGACGAGCTTTCAGGAGGAGAGCTGCAGAGAGTGGCGATCGCATCCTGCCTCGTAAAAGATTCTTCTATTTATGTAATCGACGAGCCTTCCTCATTCCTGGACGTTAAACAGCGTCTGAACGTGGGAAGAGCGATCCAGGAACTTGGAGAGGAGAAGAGTGTTCTAGTGGTAGAGCACGACCTGGCGACTCTGGACCTGGTCTCCTCGGCGATCCACGTCTTCCACGGAGAGCCGGGAGCATACGGAATGGTGTCGAACGCATTAAGCACCAGAGAGGGAATCAACCAGTACCTCGAAGGCTACCTGAAGACACACAACCTGAGAATAAGAGACGACTCCATAAGCTTTGACAGGACGAAGAGAAGCCAGGTGGAGAAGAAAGCTGAAACACTGAGCTTCCCTGAGATGAAGAAGAACTTTGGGGAAGACGAGTTCCAGCTAGAGACAGAAGCCGGTGCACTACACGAAGAAGAGATACTCGCGATATTCGGAGAGAACGGGGTCGGAAAGACCACTTTCGCAAAGATGCTCGCAGGCGCCCTGAAGCCTGAAGAAGGCGAGACACCTGAGGCCTCGGTCAGCTACAAAGCGCAATATCTAGAAGCAAAGGACGAAAGAGTCGACACCGCGATCAGCAAACATGTCAACCCTGAGTCGAAGAAGTTCAAGGCCAGGATCGCAGAACCGTTAGGCCTTGAAGACCTGTACGAACAGAACCTGCAGGAACTTTCCGGAGGAGAGCTACAGCGCGTAGGAATCGCGATCTGCCTCGCAAGAGAAGCGGACGTTTATCTCCTGGACGAGCCATCAGCCTATCTGGATGTCGAATCCCGTGTAGAGCTAGGTAAGGCCCTGAAACGGTTCGCGAGAAAGACGGAAAAGCCGCTCATGGTTATCGACCACGACCTCCTCCTTCTCGACTACATCGCGGACAGGGGAATGGTCTTCACAGGAGAACCAGGAAAAAGCGGGAAGACCACCGAGCCATTGAAGATCGAAGAGGCGATGAACGAGTTCCTGAAAGAAGTCGACATCACCTTCAGAAGAGACCCTGAGACCGGAAGGCCTCGCGCCAACAAGTCTGGTAGCCAGAAAGACAAAGAGCAGAGGAAGAACGACGAGTTCTACGAACAGAAAGCACTGAAGAAAAACAGTGATGACGACGATGAATAGAGAGAAAATAGATATCGATAGAGGAGACAACGACATCGTCTTCGTAAGGCCTGAACTCGACATGGAGGACGTATCAGAGAAAGAAGACCCGAGAAACTTTCTTGAAGAAAAGATGAAACAGGAAGGCCTTGAATGGGAGAACGCCCGGATAATAGGCCTGTTCCAGGACGAGTTCACACTGATGCTGGACACCAAAGGAAAGGTCCTGCTCGACGGCGAAGAAGTATACAGCCACTGACCAAAAGGCCTACAAGTTTTTCGGTTCGAAACACTTTCTATGACAGACTGGACCGCAGACGACATGCCGGATCTCAAAGGTAAAACCGTTATCGTTACAGGAGCTAACTCAGGCCTAGGATTCGAAGCTACAAAGGAACTCGCCCGGAAAGGCGCAAATGTAACGATGGCATGCAGGAGCATCGAACGCGGGAAAAACGCGAAAGAAGAGATAGAGAAAGAAATTCCCGGGGCCTCTCTCGAGGTAAGACAGCTTGATCTTGCAAGCCTTGAATCGATCGACGAGTTTGCGGAAGAGTACAAGGCCAACCATGAAGAACTCGATATACTCTGCAACAACGCAGGCCTCATGAACATTCCAAGACAGGAAACGGAGGACGGCTTCGAAAAACAGTTCGGCGTAAACCACCTCGGACACTTCGCACTAACATCAAAACTTCTCCCAGTACTGAAGAAAGCCGAAGAGGCAAGGATCGTGACACAGAGCTCAGGCCTCCATGAGAGAGGAAGAATCAACTTCAACGATCTTATGAAAGAGGGAAAATATGATTCAGGACAGGCCTACGCAGACTCAAAGCTGGCCAACGTCCTGTTCGCCTACGAACTTGACAGGAAGATCAGGAGGGAAGGCCTCGACATGAAATCGGTCGCTGCCCACCCCGGTTTCGCAGCCACGAACCTTCAGAACGCCGAGGAGAACGATAACTTCTTCCTGAAAGAGCTCGGTATGAAGGCCTTCACGAAAATCTTTGCACAGAGTGCTGCCAAAGGCGCTCTGCCTATGCTATACGCTGCGTCGGCTTCATATGTTGAAGGCGGCGAATACATCGGGCCAGGAGGTCTGATGAATATGAGAGGTCTTCCAGAGAAACAGGAAAGTTCAGAGGCCTCTTATGACACAGAGACGGCTGAAGAGCTGTGGGCTGTAAGCGAGGAGTTGACAGGCCTGAGTTTTGAGGTCTAGCTTAATGTGCCTCGCCACAGGTCGAGGCCTGGAATACTCAGGTATGTTTCCTCGTTTGCGCTGAGGTAGAAAAGTGGTTCTTGATCCTGTTCGACAGCTACTTTCAGGTCTCCGCCGTCTATCTCCATGTACTGCTGGACGTTTTCCTCTCCGCCGAAGGAGTCTACAAGGCGTTCGTATCTGTCACCCAGATCTGTCTTCCACTTCATCTCGGTATCATCCGGGTAGGAGATCTCTGCACGCCCCATGACCTGCAGCTGGCTTCTCACCTGTTCTGTGTCTGTAGGCCTCAAAGATTCACGTACAACGCTCCAGTTATCCCCCGGCTCCCAGCTATTCCTTGAAATGTACATAGGAAACAATTAACGGCAAAAATCTAAAAGAGAACCGGCACACCTAAAAAATTCTACACAGCAAAAGCTTTCCATGGACAAAGTTCCCGTCTCAAAAGGCCTGATAGAGAACGAAAACGGAGAGTTCCTGATGCTGAAGAAAGCCGAAGACTACGACTTCACAGCAGGAAAATGGGAACAGCCAGGTGGACGCATCCAGAAACTGGATGCTCCTAACAGCATCTCTGCTGGAGATGCGGATGGAAAGATAGAGGAAAGGGAAAACCGGTTCGAAGCTTTGAAACGTGAAGTGAAGGAGGAGACAGGCCTTGAGATCGAAGAGTCTGAGGATCTTGTAAGGATCGAGCTGGAGGACGAAAACCATATCAACTGCTACGTACTTCACAGCTCCGACTTTTCAGGCGAGATCGAACTCTCCGGGGAACACGAAGATTTCTGCTGGGTAAGGCCTGAAAAGTTCTCCGAACTGGAATGGCATAGAGACTCCGCCTACATCCTTCCCCCGGGACGTTACTGCGAGAAATACCTGAAAGACGAGAGAGATTACGGTTCCGGCATGGAGATCGCAGTCGTCAAGGCCCTGGTACAGAACGAGGAAGGAAAGTTCCTCGCTGTGAAGAAATCTGTTATAGAGAAGGTCTCCTCCGGCCAGCGGTTCAAAAAATACGGCGACATGAGCGGGAAATGGGGGCTACCTGGCGGCAGGATAGGTAAAAGGAAAGATGAGGACCGGTTCGAGGCCCTGGGGCGGGAGCTGGCTGAGGAGCTTGGTATTGAAGTTTCTGGAGGCGTTGATGTTGTACGTGAGGAGATCGAGGAGGAGAACACTGTAGACGTGTTCATCGTCCTGTTAAGGCCTGATGACTGGAGCGGTCAGGTCGAGCTTTCCGAGGAGCATTCAGCTTTTGAATGGGTGAGGCCTGATGAATACCTGGAACTGGACTGGCATAAGGACGCGGGCTACGGTTACTCACCGATGAAGTTTCTGGACGAGTACAAGGATATGGATCTGCGGTATGAATGACTGTTCAGGTTTTTTCAACAGGATTTCGGATTTAAGTTTTTGATACAGTGTACAGGTTCATGGGGGAATGGGGTGAACCGGTTAGAAGTTTTCTTAACGGCGACAACCCTTCTGATCCCTCTGATTTCGCCCGGTTGATGGGCTCTAAAGTCCCGGGCTGGCATCCTTCTCAGGTTTCTCCTCCAAGCGGTGAAGAATCAGTCGACCGCGATCCGATGAGAGAAGGCGATGCACAGATGATCGCGAATAGCTTTGAACGGATGGTCGCCGAGGATTACTCAGGAAAGAATATCAGCGACGGTAAGGACTCTGAAGGAGAGGCCGACGTCGTTGTAGGCCTTAACGACCGAGCTTACGGCTGGCCGATCCAGGTGAAGTCCTGTCTCATGTACAGGATGGACAGCAGTTCGGACAGAGGCTACAGGCCTGG